>CAILYI010000289.1 GCA_903838415.1 uncultured Anaerolineae bacterium
CGTCCTGCGACTACAGACGGCGCAAAATTCGCGCTACCCTCCGCTCAGGACGGTATCCAAAGATGCAAAAAAGCGTAGTCGAAGGACATTTTTTTCGTCAACGATGACTTTTGCAAGAGGTCTATTGATCTGCACCCACGTTCTGCAGCGCGGCGGGCTGGTGGTGAAAAGCCCGTTGAATTGATACTCGTTGCCTGATAGAAATGTCCTCGTCTGGCTGTGCTCAGTTTTCCATAGCTTAAGTTACGGTTCAGGCAAGGTAAGGATGTCTCCGGGGGTCAGGGCGGCATCGAGCGTGAGATGGTTGGCGGCAGCCAGTTGATCGGGGGAGATTTTCCAGTCAAAGGCGATCGTTTCGCAGGTGTCGCCCCAACGAACCGTGTAATCCAGCGCCTTGCCACCGTTTTGATAGGTGACCCAATCCCAACGGAAGATGTCGAACCCAGACGAACCAGTTTTCCCAAATCCGAAGCCATTCCATTCATGATTGATGACGCCCGTTTCACGGTCACCGGGCGTATAGAGCACGACTTCACTGATCGAACAATCCTTGTGTGGACTATTTTGCACCATGTTGGAGATGGCCAGCCGCGAACCATTTTCATCGACACCCGCCACCAAAAAAATATGGTCAAAACGCTGATCATTCGGGTCATAGAACATGAGCGCATAGGAATACACCAAATCGCCCTGATATAAATTCCCGCACTTTTGAAAATCGTAACCGGGCAGCGCATCATCTGTGTGGATTAGTGTAAATGTTTCTGGATCAAATGTGCCCCAGGGCTGACCATTCCACTTGGGATTGGCGGCAGTAAAAGCATTCGCGGTGGCATACCAGCTCCCAATACGATAAGGAAATCCATTTACATCCCGAATGATCGTCCAGGATAGGGGCCCGCACATCGTGCTGGCATCAGAGTAGCCAATTTTCTCGCGCGAAACCTGGTAAGCCTCCTTACAGGTTGGGGCCAGATACTGCTGCCCTGCCGCCATATAGTCCGGGAGATTCCAGGGCAGCGAAAACATATCCTGCAGAATCTCGTTGCTAACGTAGCCCTGGTCAATCACCCAGTGGCAGGGCAATTTTTTCATGACCGGATAAATGGTTTCATCGCCGGGCAGGCCATTTTTTTGCCAATAAGCCGACACATACTGGGCCCAGGGCGATTCCATCACCCCGGGAATCATGGGGATTGCCAAAAGGCGGAAATTGCCCTGATAAGCTCGCAGCCAGACCACAAATCCCTGCGTGAGAAATATGGTGATAACCCGGTCACCCCGGTATGTGAGGGGATGTTGAAACTCGTTGAAGGCAAACTCAAAAACAAAAGGATCATCCCTGGCATCGACCGTGACCCCCAGGCCACCATTCCAAACATAAGCTTGCCGCCTTTCTGACAGGTTGTATTCGTCCCCCAATTCCTTCTGGACGTTTGCCAGCATTTCAGCGGAAGATAAAGTTTGATTCCCCTGTGAACAGCCAGCCGGGTTTCCAAAAGCATAGCGCGGCTCAGCTGTTATTTTTATTGCGATACTTTCGACAGGTTTATTCTCAACCGTGGGTGTTGCGAGTGTTTTTACGCTCTCGATCTGCTCATCCCTGGAATTTATTGTCGCAACAATGCTTATCGGTGCAATATTGAGGACAGTCGCTGTATTTTGACCTGTACCATAAATTCCACGCCAACAGGTCAGAAAAAACAAAACTGCGATACTGATCATTAATCTTTTCATTTTTGGGGATTCCCCTTACGCAGAAAGCCTGCCTGTAACAATCATGCACTTCTGTCTACAACATCGATTTCAATTGGGTGTGTTTCATTTGAGTTGAAGTCTGGTCAGACAGCCAAAGGCAGCCCGGCATAAACTTGTGGTTCGCAAATAGCGGCAACTTCTAAAGCCGCAGTCGGCAAGCCAATCTTTTGAGCCACAGTCGTCCTGGGTGCTGACCAAGGTTTGCCATACAGTCGGAGATGGCGTTGCGCTTTACGGTAGGTGTGATAAGCATCCCAGTCACCATTTTCGGCAATCGCGCGTAGGCGTAACAAGTTTTCTGCGCCTGTTTGGGTCCAGCGCATTCCCGAGAGTTCGCAACGGTCTTTCACAAAATGGCGACAAGCTCCTTCAATCACACCTGAAGCAATCGGCCAACCTTTGGAGAGACAGGTTGGGTAGTCCATGTAAGGTAGATTACGCTCGAAGTAATTGGCGGTAATCTTAAGCTGGGTTTGTTGGGTGACCGATGTTTCAGCCAATTGGGCCTGATTGAGGAAATCCGCGATGATGGTTTCGGTCTTGCCCGAGAGCATCAGGAGAGTTTTTTCGGCCATCCACTTAATTCTGTCTGGATTGGTCTCACCGAGTAAGACATTCGCGACCTTCCACAAGTATTCGCTGGCATGGATGAAATCAAGCACGATGACAAAGCCCTTCAGGTAGAGCGCGAGACGGAGTTGCAAAGCTTCACAACCATCGCAGAGGGCCACACGCTCTTGAATATGCGGGCTTTCATGCAAGTTGATTTGTTTTGCCAGACGTGATAAGGCGGTATCTTTGCCATCCAAGGTGGCCCAAATGTGTTTATTTTGTGGCTTGGGTCGCAAATGACCATCTGGGAGTTGCGTTTCCTTCGCAAACTCAGCTTTTGGCAGGTCAAAGTAACTATCGACGACATCTTGCGGGGTTCGCAGGGCAGGCGCAATGGTGTAGGCGCTGGTGACGATAGCCTCTTTCTTGTTCCCTCGTTTCTGGCCTTTGCCCAAACGCACGGGCTCGGGTTTGTCTTCATCTTCTTCCAGAATCATGGGAATACCTTTACCATCGGCCTGAGCCACAAGGATGGTGGCTTCTGGCACAGGTTGAGGGGCTGGTTTTTGAGCATAATAAGTTTCAACATCGCAGGCATCTTCGGCCATGTTTGCTTGAAGATCACGCGTTGACAGGGATAATCCGAGCAAGCGCTTGAAAATCTCGGCCGTTTTGTGATAGACACTATCGACATCTACATAGCCGGATAACTCACGCAACAAATCTGAATAACCATTTGAATCGATACTTAAGGCTTCATCCAATGGCAATGCTCGCCCAACCTTGTTGGTGTAAAAGTACGGACGCTCGAAAGTAATTTTTCCAAAGATCGAATAGTAGTGCCGAACTGTCTCCCGGTGATAACGCAGAACTTTACCTTCTTTTGTGAGCAGCGCTTCCCGTGAACTGTTCTTCGATCTCAGTACAAAAAATAACTGCAAGAGGCTGGCTCCCAAAATGACCAGAAGTTTGAATAGCCCTTGTTCAATCTGATCCGCGGTTGCGATTTGTGCTTTCTCGCCGGTAACGAAATCTATCAAATGCTCAAATTGTGCGTGAACGTCTTGTATAATTTCTTGTGAGTTGGAAGCCATGGTTTCTTTCCTGAAGTGGTTTGGGAAACTCACTTTACCAGATTGAAGCCCGGCTTTCAACTCATTTGAAACGCACCC
>CAILYI010000290.1 GCA_903838415.1 uncultured Anaerolineae bacterium
AAGTGTGAGGCTGTCCGACATCGCTCTTCTCCTGGCTGGTTTTGGCTTGGTAACCTAACTTTGCCACAGTTTGCGCTTTTCGGAAAGCCTCTCTTTTATTAATTTTGTCAGTCAATCAGTACAGTTTCATTGTGTGCAAACGCTAAAGCAAAGGAGAAGGCTGTATGCTGCGCAGTAATAAGGAACTTTGGTGGGCCCTGTTCGCCTGGGTCTTGATTGGTGGGATTTACGCCCTGGTGATGTTTATGGCTGGAAAAATTCCAGCCGCGAGTGAATTATTCGGTCACTCCCTGGGCATCCTGGGTTTCGTGTTAATGATGCTGACGGAAGTGCTTTACAGTTTGCGCAAGCGTTCACGTTTTACAACCTGGGGCAAAATGTCGAGTTGGCTTCAATTTCATATATTTACCGGCCTGGTGGGTCCTTTCATGATTTTTTTGCATACTTCCTGGAAATTCAACGGTCTGGCAGGCGTTGTGACCTTGATGACCCTGATTGTGACGTTGAGCGGAATTATTGGCCGTTATATTTACACCCGCATTCCTCGCACCGTTGATGGCATCGAGATTGGAACACCCTTGGGCGAAGCCCAGGCAACCGTACTTGCCAACACTCGCCGGGTAATGGCCATTTGGCATACCATTCACATCCCGCTGGGAATGGCTTTGTTTACCGCCGCCTTTTACCATATCGGTGCTGCGCTATATTACGCGACATTCTTGAAATAAGATTTGTGAACTGCATGGAAACGCTGTTTTCTGAGAGACGCGAGCATGCGCAATAAAAACCAGCCCGGTTGTTTGACATGGCCGGCAATCCTTGTCACCGTAATTGCGTTTTTCGTCATAACCGGAACTGTACTTGGCGCAGGTCAGGGTCTTTTCAGCCCCGGGCCATTAAATGCACAACCGGGAACGCTGCTTGGAAATGTCAGTTCGCATGCTCAAATAAGGGATTGCGAACAATGTCACGCGGCTCCCTGGGATCCCGATTCCATGCAGGACCGCTGTATGCGCTGCCATACTGACATCCAGCTCGAACTTTCCGATGCCCATAAACTCCACGGTATTTTGCTTAACCATCAGGCAGTGCTGGCCTGTGGCAAGTGTCATCCTGAACACCGCGGCGCAAAAACTCCACTGACCGACGTAACCCTGAACAATTTTCCACACGAACTGGTCGGTTTTGCCACAACCTCGCACAAGACAAATCCGAAAGGCTCGCCCTTTATCTGTCAAAACTGTCATGTCAATGGTTACAAAGTTTTTGAAACCAGCGAATGCGTTGACTGCCATATCAAGTTTAACAGAACTTTTATGGTTGCCCATCTCAGTGAATACGCGGCCAATTGTCGCGCCTGCCATGATGGCAAAGAAAGTATCGATGAGCATTTTAAACACAGCCAAACAGCCTTTTCCCCGGTTGGCGTGCATATTGAACTGACCTGCGCCAAATGCCACAGTGGGGCGCACCTGTTGGTAGATTTCAAAACATCGCCCGCCCAATGTGCCGATTGCCATCTCAAGGATAATCCGCACCAAGAAAACCTGGGCACTGCCTGTGAGTCTTGTCATATCCAGCAAAGCTGGAAGGATGCTCATTTTGACCATGCTGTGACTGGTTTCGCCCTGGTCGGCCAGCATGAAAAAGTGGTTTGCGAAAAGTGCCATACTGCCCCCGACCAGTTCAACAACGCGCCGACCACCTGTTTTGGCTGTCACCAAAAGGATGATAAACATACCGGCAGCGAGGGCATAGCCTGTGAAACATGCCACATCGTATCAGGTTGGAAACCATCTTCGTTCAATCACGACAGCGTCGTTTTTAAATTGACCGGTGCGCACATAAATGTGGACTGTTCTAAATGCCACACTCTACCGGATATGTTTGCCGGCACCCCAACCGATTGCGTTGCGTGTCATCTCAAGGATGATGCCCACAGCGGCAGCCTGGGCCCCGGCTGCAGCAGTTGCCATTCCACTACGGCCTGGAAACCCTCCACTTTTGACCATAACAGCACGGCTTTCAAGTTGACAGGTTTGCATGCTTCAGTTCAATGCGTACAGTGCCACATCAAAGGCGCGATTAAAAGCACGCCGACCACCTGTTTTGGCTGCCATCAGCAGAATGATAAACATGCAGGGAGTGAAGGCACTGTCTGTAAAAACTGCCACACCACTGCCGGCTGGAAATTTTCCACTTTTGATCACAGCTCGGTCTTTGCCCTGACAGGTGCGCATGCCAACCTGGTCTGCTTCCAATGCCACACCGCCCCCTTTAAATTCAATCGTACTCCTACCGCCTGCTTCGGCTGTCATCAAAACCAGGATGTCCATGCCGGCACGGAGGGAACTACGTGCGAGAACTGCCATTTAACAGCCAGTTGGAAACCGTCCACCTTCAACCACAAAAACGCGACCTTCTTGTTAACCGGCGCGCACGTCAATACGATCTGCGCCAAGTGTCACACCACCCCGAATATGTTTAAGGGCACGCCCCAGGATTGTTACTCCTGTCACGCCCTCGATGACCATCATGCCGGCGCATTTGGCACCAGTTGTGGCTTGTGCCATTCCACCACAGCCTGGAAACCTTCCACGTTTGACCACAACCAGACATCTTTCCCCCTGACCGGCACTCACCAAAACCAAACCTGTAACACTTGCCATCTAAATGGCGTTTTCAAAGGAACCCCCTCCGCCTGTGTCAGTTGTCACAACGAGCCTATCTACCATGCCGGATTGTTTGGCACAAATTGCGCAACATGTCACTCCACTTCAGATTGGAACGAAACCTACACCGGACCGCATACTTTCCCGCTGCAACACGGGAATTCGAATGGCACCTGTGCCACCTGTCACTCAACAACGCTGGCCCAATGGACCTGTTACAACTGTCATAACCAGGCGGAAACAGCGGCCCACCATGCTGAAAAAGGAATCACCGATATTTCGAATTGTGTGCAGTGTCACCCATCGGGGAAGAAGCCCTGATTTCTCGGCAATCTAACCTGACAAAACGAATACACACTGGATTAGGGCGTATTGTATGGAATATATAGAGCATATGACAGTGCCCCCAAGGCTGCACGTTATAGTTGTGTGTTTGGGCGTTGAGAGGGTAGAGCCCGGAATCGAAACGTAAGGGGTGTTTTTACCCCCTCTCACGTTTCTGACTCCGAAATAAGAGTTCCGCGATGGGATTTGTATTCGAGAACAATGTGTCCAAAATCAGGGGAGATGATTTCAAGTGAGCGCTTTCTTCCCTACCCCATCTCAAGTTGGTAGATGATGATTTCGTTGCGTCCGGCAGCCTTGGCAGCATAGAGCGCCAGGTCTGCCTGGCGCAGGAGGGTTTCAAGGTTGTCATCTTTCGAATTCTCTGCAATTCCAGCAATACCCATGCTGATCGTGACAGTTACCGGCTGCTTGGCGGTCTCCAACGTCCGCAGGGCAACTTCGGCGCGAATGCGTTCCGCCATCGGGAAGGCCTGCTGCGCATTGGTGCCCGGCAGGATAATCACAAATTCATCTCCGCCGATGCGCCCGAAAATATCCGTCGCGCGCAATTGAGAACTGACCACCTGGGCGGTCTGAATTAGAACCTGATCGCCAACGGAATGCCCAAAGTTGTCGTTCACATTTTTGAATTTATCGATGTCAAACATGATCAGAGAGAGGGGCTGATGATAGCGCCGGGTCACTTCGAAGGCATGCCCGGCAAGTTCGTTAAAGTAACGCAGATTGTTCAGCCCGGTCAACGCATCGGTGCGGGCTAGTTTCTGCACCTCGAGAAGCAGCGCATCCTTTTCGAAGACGGAAAGCTGCAATTGATTGAGTATGCGCTTTTGGTCGGTGACATCCCAATTGGTTCCGAGCATCGAGAGCGGCTCGCCAGCCTGATCCCGCTGTACGAGCGCCAGGGCGCGGATATCGTGGACGCTGCCGTCCGGCCAGATCACCCGGAATTCAGTGTCGAATTCCTTTTCGCCGCGTCGCGCAGCCTGAATTTCATCGTCGCTGTGCTTGCGATCCTGCGGGTGAAGACCCTGCTGCCAGGCGTCGTATGCGCCGCTGAAGTCCTGCGGGGTGATGCCATACAGGTGGTACATTTGGTCATCCCAGGTCAACCGGTCGTTGATGAGGTCGTACTCCCAGGTGCCCACGCCGCCCGCACGAACCGCCAGCGTTAAACGGGCGGTAGTCTGCGCCAGGGCCTGTTCGATACGCTTGCGTTCGGTGATGTCCAGGCTGTAACCAGCCAGCAAGGTTTTCTCCCCCACCGAAAATGGGAACTTGAAACTGGAATAAGTATGGCCATCCAACTCTTCGTTCAATTCCAGCACATCACCGTTGCAAACGACAGACCAATCGTCAGCCGTCATTTGTGCCGCCAGTTCAGGCGGAAACAGTTCTTGCATGGTCTTTCCGACCATTTCGGCGGCCGGGATGCCAATCATATCCTGAAAATTATCACTGACTTTCAAAACCCGGCTTGTGGTGGGGGTCACAGCTTTTATGAAAATATAAATTGGTGAGTATTGCATAAAGGCAGAAAGCAGCCCATTGCTTTCGCGCATGGCATCTTCGGCGCGTTTACGCTCTTCAATTTCGTGCATCAGCTCGCGATTTTGGGTGCGGAAACTTTCGGCTTCACGCCGGGAAAGCTCGATCCGGTATTCGGCTTTGAGCAGGGCGATTTTACGGGCCATGTCTTTGCCACTGACGCTGACCTGCAGCGCATGGAATTGTTTGAAGTGCTCCAGAACCAGCCGGTACTGGTCGGTGTTTTCGTAAATGGTGCACAACTGCTGGTGGCAAAACATCTGGGTGGTCTTAAAATCACATTGGCGAGCAATCTCAAGCGCCTGGAACAGGAAAGGTTCGGCAATCGGGTATTTTTCTTGATCCATATTTAGGCCCGCCAGACCGAACATGATTAGCATGAAAACGTAGGGCTGGGCCAGATTGCTATTTTGATATTTGGTCAATGCGTCTTGCAGGTACATTCCAGCTTCTTCAAATGATTTCAATCCGACCAGGATTTCTGAAATGGTTGTGATTACAATTAATTCTTCGGATAATAAACCCAGGTTGCGAGCCAGATCGATAGCTTTCAGGCTGTATGGCAGGGCTTCGCTAAAGCGTTTCATTTCGAAGAGTGTGTTGGCCAGGTTGTTAAAGAGGATCATGCTGATTTCAGGAATGGCGATTTTTTCAGCAAGTTGCAAGGCTTCGTGGTGGTTTTCGAGGGCATGGTCGTAATCGCTTGATTTGCAATAGATATTGCCAAGCGCATCCAGGGCGTAGGCCTGGCGTTCCAGGTCGTGAATTTCTCGAGCGATCTGCAGGGCGGGCAGGGCGTATTCCAGGGCGGTGGAGAAATCACCGACTGTCAGGTTAATCCAACCGATGGAGATGCGGGCATCGCTGGCAGCGGGCAGTAGAGGAAAGCCTTCCAGGATGGTCAGGGCCTGGATGGCTTCGGTCATGGCCTCGTCGAGATCGTAGCGGATTTGGTGAATGAAGCTGGAGGTTGCCAGGCCGGTTGCAAGCCCAATCTGATAAGGATGTTCTTCATATTCGGCAGTTTGAGAAAGCTGGCGGGTGTGCAGGCAAATCTGCAGGGCCTGTTCTTTTTCTCGGTAGCGCCAGCGCCAGGCCAGCTCGTTGAGTGTGTCGATCCGGCTGGATATGGGGTTGATTTTTTCGATTTCGGCTGCTAAGGTTTCAAGCTGGTTCACTAGGCTCACCTGCACTGGTTTACTGGATTGTGATTCTTTTTTTGAAACGTGGGTTTCAACCGGGTGCAGCAGTTTGGCTGCGTGCGCGGCGTTGACCCTGCCATAGGTATGGTCGTCGGTCATATACCAGACCTGGGTCTGGATATTATCCAGGAGCAAACGCCGTTCCACTGTTTAGAATTTGGGCATGCGCATTGAACTTTAGTTTCCGCTAACTGGTGCTGATAAAGAGGGTGGTAATGGGCTCAAAACGTGATAATCTTGTTTGTGACGCAAACAAATTTCACAGGAGAACCCATTACCATGATAGATCATACCAA
>CAILYI010000291.1 GCA_903838415.1 uncultured Anaerolineae bacterium
AGCATGTCCATAAGGGCTTTTGCTCCAAATTTTGGCTTTTTGGGTATCCAAAACTTACCGGCAGCCGTCACCTGTCTTTTTGGCTACCTGCTTTCGTTCTTTTTTCCAACTTGTCAAGGTTCCACTTAGCGGAAACTAAAGCGACAACCGTTCCGGCTTGTCCGGGTTAGGAATAGACAATACGTTGGCTTACCCCCTCAGCCGTTTTGAATTTTAGAAAGCCATGCAGTAATTTGGAAATGAGTAGCGAAGCACCCCTTTTGCGGGAGACCTGTCTAAGCAAAAACCAGAGCCCGAAGGACTCTGGTTTTTGCTTAGTTGCGGGGACAGGACTCGAACCTGCGACCTCCGGGTTATGAGGCAAAATCCTAAATCCGTGCTGTTTGTGCGCCGGGCCTTGCATTTTAGCTAACCTAACGAGCGCTGATTACCGTCTGCCGTACGCGCTGCGATAGTGGATCGACATTCGTATAGTACAACTTCTCCGTTTCTCCGTCAAGTACTTTTTTGGGGAATTTCTGGGTAAATTTTCCAACTACCATTCCATTTTCGACTCAATAATAAATTTGGGAATTTCAACCGAAGACTATTTCTTGAAATGTCATAAGTCAGCCAGAGTCATCTGCAGTGATTTATTTTTCTGCTGCAACTCGATTTCATACCCAATTGCCTTATAACTGGCTCGCCGCTTGCTGTGCATTCTGGCTAACACGGGCACATCAAAATCCACATAGTCGTAGATGATCACTTCCTTTTTGGTCGCGTTCAAGCGGTGCAAACGTCCGGCATACTGGGTCAACGTGCCACGCCAGGAAATCGGTAAGGCCAGGAACAAAGTGTCCAAGCGTTCGTCATCGAAACCTTCACCCAAATAACGCCCTGTTGCCAGGATAACCCGCGATTGATCGGCTGGTAGATTGGCAATTTGGTCTGTTATCAGTTTACGCTGCTTCTTGCCCATGCCACCTTTCATCACAAAGATGTGCGCAACTTGTTTTGCCAGTAACTCAGCCAGCGTTTCCAAATGTTCGCGGCGTTCGGTAAGCAGTACGGGAAAACGATTTTCTTGCATTGCAGCAACCACATCATCAACGATCATCCGGTTGCGGCCATCATCTTTTTCCAGAGATGAGTACACTTCCTGAATGGATTGAGCAGCGATATTTTGAAGATGGGGTGGCAGTTGGAACTTTGTTGGGCGAACGATAACCTTGTGATCAAAGGGCCGTTTATCTGCCTGGTCACGATCATTCACCCTGTAACGTACCGGGCCGCACTGCATAAAAATTATCGGCTGGTGTCCATCTTTGCGCGTCACAGTCGCCGACAAGCCAGTAACGTATTTGGCCTTGCTCTGGCGAACCACCTGCTCAAAGCTGACCGCAGAAATGTGGTGGCACTCGTCAACAATCAGGTAGCCGTAATTGCCAACAATGTCACTGACTACCCCTTTTTGGCTCAGGCTCTGGATCATGGCTACATCGAGATTTCCGTTAGGTTTATGTTTACCACCGCCAAATTGACCAATTTCCTTGGGCGAGATGCCCAGAAACTGGCTCAAGGCCTGTACCCACTGATCGAGTAGCTGGCGGCGATGCACAACCACCAGCGTGTTTACCTGACGTTGTGCAATCAAATAAGCAGCTACGACAGTTTTACCAAAGGCGGTTGAGGCTGCCAGCACACCTGTTTCATGTTGTAACAAGCTGTCTGCGGCTTGCTGTTGTTCTCCGCGTAAAGCACCCTGAAATCGAACATCCAATTGAGTACCGGCATACCGTTCATCCGTCAGGCTCGTCTTGATCTGCAACGATTCGAATAACGTGACAAGTTCATCCATACAGCCGCGTGGCAGCCCCAGGTGTTTTGGGAAATCCTCGCAGCAACTGATGATGCGCGGTTTGCCATAAGTGGAAAGTCGCATCCCTTGTGCCTGGTAGAAATCCGGGTTTTGAAAAGCCGCCAGTCGGATGAGGCGATTCCGCAAAGAAGGCGTCAAATCTGCTTTGGGAATATAGATTTGGTTCCCAATCACCAGGTCGATCTGCTCAGGCAGCGGCCCAATCACTGGCGGATCTTTGTGTTTTCTGGATGGTGGAGCAGCCCAGGGACGGTCACCATCTTCGTCCGTTACCGGG
>CAILYI010000292.1 GCA_903838415.1 uncultured Anaerolineae bacterium
ACGGCTTCTCCATGAGCAGAAAAAAGAGCTGGTGGAACGCTACCAGATAGTTTCTCTTTCGCTATTCGGCTCAGTTGTGCGAGAGAATGCCCGTCCCGGCAAGAAAATTAATGTATTGGTGAAATTTGCCCGTCCAACCGGGCTGTACCAGTTCCTTGATCTTAAAAAGCGTCTCGAAACGCTCCTGGGCTGCAAAGTCGAACTGGGCAAGCCCGGCTGGCTGAAACCACATCTTAAAACCAGGGTCTTGCAGGAGGCCATCCGGGTCTTTTAGATCGACCGCAACCCAAACTGCTTGAACCCAGGCTCCGAAGGGAATTTTCCTTCGGAGCCTGTCGCGCTCAGAGAAAAGTTATTCCACCAAAGCGGCAAAAGGCGAGCGGCCATCTCCAGCCTGATGTGCTATTATCCAGCGCCATTATGCGGCGTCCGGGCCGTACTGCACGGCTGTAGTACAATAATCTTATCCAACTTTTTCATCCTTCAATCGCCTGGCATGGTCTGTTGATTGAGTGTGATTGGATCGGATTCCGGTTTTTCCTGAGAACAGTATTGGCTATTGTGAGACTTCCACATCCTTTCAGTTTTCCAATGGAGCAAATTTAACGATGAATACTTCGTATCAAATATTTATTGATGGTGTCTGGCGTGAAGGTTCGGATGGCACGAGAGTTTCGGTTATCAACCCTGCCACAGAAGAACTCTTTGCCGAAGTGAGCTGGGGTACACCAGAGGATGCCAGCCTGGCGTTGGAAGCGGCCCAAAGGGCTCTTTCCGGCGAATGGTCGACCTGGAGCCCGACCCGCAGAGGCCACTTTCTTTTATCCGTGGCGGCAGCTGTCCGCCGGAATAATTCTAAAATCGCCATGCTCCTGACCAATGAGCAGGGCAAACCACTTCATCAAGCCTCGTCCGAGGTCGAGGACGCGGCCCGCTATCTGGAGTATTTCGGCGGGTTGGCGGATAAGTTGACGGGGCTGACGGTTGATCTCGGCCCAGGTCAACTGGATTATGTGCTGCGTGAGCCGCTCGGGGTTACTGTGCACATTGCGCCCTGGAACTATCCGTTGGACATTTTCTGCCGGAGCATCGCCCCGGCTTTGGCAGCGGGCAATACCTGTGTGGTCAAACCGGCACCTGAAATATCCCTGGTCACGTTGGCCCTGGCGAGTCTGTTTCAAGAAGAAGGTATTCCGGCGGGTGTGCTTAACGTAATCCCCGGAGGGCCAGCGCTGGGCAAGGTTCTGACCGAAGACCCGCGCGTTCGTGGTATTGTATTCACCGGTTCGGTCGATACGGGGCGGGCAGTTCTCGAAGCCGCAGCTCGCAATATTACGCCAGTCATTTCCATGGAACTCGGCGGAAAAGCTCCGGCGTTGGTGTTCGTCAAAGATGTGACGGAACTGGATGGCCCCGTTGGCAATGCGGCGGGAACGCTGGCCTGGAATGCCGGGCAGTCGTGCGGACAGCGCGCGCGCTGGTATGTTCGACGAGACCTTTACGAACCTTTCCTCGAACGATTGGCCGTGCGCGCTCGCAGCCTTAAACCTGGTCCGGGCACACAGCCCGGGGTTGACCTCGGCCCTCTGGCGTCGAAAAGACATTACGACAAAGTCATGAGTTATATCCGCCTCGGCATCGAGGAGGGCGCCCGGCTAATTGCTGGAGGCGGCCGACCGGAAGGTTTCGGTGAACGCGGCTTTTTTGTGGCCCCGACAGTTTTTGCGGACTGCCATAATGGCATGAGAATCGTCAGGGAAGAGATTTTCGGCCCGGTCATTACCGTCATTCCAGTGGACAGCCTCGATCAGGCGGTTGCCCTGGCCAACGACAACTCTTTCGGACTTTCGGCTGAGCTCTGGACCAGTGACTTGACGACCGCCCATTCGGTGGCTTCCAGGCTGGATGTTGGACACGTTACCATAAACGGGGCGGCCGCCTTTGGGTTCGAAGTCCCGTTTGGAGGCGTCAAGCTGAGCGGTCTTGGCCGCGAGGGTGGGCCAGAAGCGATATTAGCGTACACCCGCCTGAAGAACGTCTGGGTAAAACTCGCATGAAAGCCCCCGCCACTGCCGCCGAATGCGCAGACCAGGAAGCCTCCCTCGTTCTTGATCGCCTGACAGCCGCTGACGCCCTGTCCATTGGTCAATCCATCCTAGAATTGGCAGCGACCTGGGTTCCCGGCAGACCCGTCGCTATCCAACTTGAGACTGACGATCACCCACTGTTTGTCTATTTCATGGATGGGACTGGGGCCGGAAATGCTGATTGGATTGTCAAGAAAAAGAACGTCACCCGCCGGTTTGGTCGCAGTTCCTGGGCCGTCCGGCTGGAGTTTCTCGAACGTAATGCCGACTTCCAGTCCGAGACTGGGCTTGATCCCGACCTGTTCCGGGCCGAGGGCGGGGCAGTACCACTGATTGTCCGCGGTAAGGGACGAGTCGGTACCCTGATTGTCTCAGGCCTCGATGGGTGGGAAGATCATGCCCTGGCGGTCGGCGGACTGGAACGCTGGCTGGAAAAAACCTAGGCGCGTCTTCTGGGCAAGCTTCAAGGCAGGGAGTAAATCCCTGCCTTGTTTTTTTAATTAGCGCGTCAGCCAGCCGCCGTCTACCGGCACAATGGCGCCGTTCATATAATCGGATGCGGCGGAGGCGAGAAAAACGACCGTACCCATCAGGTCGGCGGACTCGCCCCAGCGCCCGGCCGGGATACGATCGAGGATGGTTGTCGCGCGTTCAGCATCAGCGCGCAGGGGAGCAGTATTTTCAGTGGACATGTAGCCGGGAGCTATGGCATTGACGTTGAGTCCCCTGGCTGCCAGCTCATTCGCCATTAAGCGAGTGATACCGGCCACACCGCTTTTCGAGGCCGTGTAAGAAGGGACGCGAATGCCGCCCTGAAAGGAGAGCATCGAGGCAATATTGATAATTTTGCCTTTGCCGCGTTCCACCATCACCCGCCCGGCAGCCTGTGAGAGCAGGAAAACGGCCTTCAGGTTGATTTGCATCACATCGTCCCAGTCTTTCTCGCTGAATTCCAGCACCGGAGCGCGGCGGATGATACCAGCATTGTTGACGAGAATATCCAGGCTGCCCAGCCCGCCGACCACCTGTTCGACGACTTTGGTCATGTCGGCAGCGTGTGCTTCAAGCAAGTTGGCGCTGACCGGCAGGAAACGCCGTTCCAACGCCTTGACCTGAGCCGCGGTCTCTTCCAGGGAGATCACATCCAGCCCGGCCACGTCGGCTCCGGCTTCGGCCAGGGCCACGGCCATCGCCTGGCCTAATCCGCGCCCCGCACCGGTGACAAGGGCCACTTTTCCATCAAGTTTGAAGAGATCAAGGATCATGGGTTAGTACCCCAATTCTTTCAGCATGGGGACCGTTTTGGTGACCCAGCCCAATGCTGGATCATCTACCGTAGCCTGAATACGCTGGTTCCCGGCCAGGAACCACAAGTAGTAGGTAGTGTAACCCGGCGCGCTGACGACGGTGTGGTAGCCGCGTGGCATCATGTGGATGCTGTTGTCACGCAAGGTGAAATTTTCGTCCTCGCCTTCCTCGTTGTAATAATGGCAAATTCCGAAGCCGTCGCCGGGGTTCACCTTGAAGTAGTACATCTCCTCGTGATAAGCCTGGCGCGGCAGATCATCCACCTGGTGTTTGTGGGGTGGATAGGTGCTCCAGTTACCGCTGGGGGTGAAAGTCTCACCGACGATCAGACGGCGGGCAGGCAATTCAGGTTGGGCGGCCAGAGTGAGAATCTGGTGAAAATAGCGCTTGAAATTGGCGGCGCCCCAGGTGCCGTTTGCCACCTGTGAGGGAGCAATCACATAAGGCTGGATTCCGGTCTCGTCGCTGGGAGCGCTCGGCAGGGCGATCTCCACCGCGCCTTCAGCCTGGATGCTGTACTCGGCCCCGGCGGAAATATAGACTGAATGCGGTTTGCCGTTAAAGACATTCGGTCGTCCGCCAACTTTCTCGAAAGTGGATCCATTGACGGTGAAGCTGGCCTTGCCGCCCAAAATCACTGCCAGGATTTCGCGATTTCCGCTGTTGGCGCTGTATTTTTCACCGGCGGCCAGTTTGAGGAAGTTGAAATCGAGCAGTTGACAAGGGTTGAAGGGTAAAGTATTGAGGCCCGGGTTGGATGTGAGGGGGGAATGATATTTCATGGGTTCTCCTATGGGATTTTGATTATGAGATGATCAGATCTGGTTTCGATAAACGCATGAGAGCCTCGACGAAGTAATAATCGCCGTAAATCAGGCCATGATCCATCATGTTGTGCGGTTTGGAGCGCGTGCCGTGCAGCAGCAGGCTGGCTTCTCCGGTCTGGCGGCTGGTGTAATTCTGCCAGAGCGATTCAAGGATGCTGATCGCCCGGCTTTGCCAGATACCCGCCAGATTGGGATCGGTTTCGACGGATGCCAGATTGAGCAAGCCTGATGCCAGGACGGAGGCCGCCGAACTATCACGCACATCGTTAGGGATGAGCGGACTGTCGAAATCCCAGAAAGGGATCAGATCGGCGGGCAAACGCGGCCAGAGATGTTCCATCAGGCGGCGGCTGGTATTCAGGAAAACGGGATCGCCGGTGGCGCGGTAGCAATCGGCAAAACCATACACACCCCAAGCCTGGCCGCGACTCCAGCAGGAAGTGGCGCTCAGCCCCTGGTGGGTATCCTGCTTGAGGAATGCACCTGTCTCCGGGTCGAAGTCGCAGACGTGGGAGGTGCTGCCATCCACACGGAGGTGGTGGGTCAGGGTGGTGCGGGCGTGGGCGGCGGCGATCTCAGCATAGCGCGGGTCACCACTTTCTTTGCTCGCCCAGAAAAGCAGGTCGAGGTTCATCATGGTGTCCATGATCGTGCGGCCGCGCAGTTCGGGGGAGGCATCGAGCAAACCCCAGGCTTGGATGAATTGTCCACGCGGGTTATAACGCTTGCTGAGCGTGGCTGCGGCTTGTAATGCCGGGGGCTTGAGAGTCTCGTCGCCGGTCAGTTGGCAACCGAGAACAAATCCCAACTCGAAGAGAAAACCCAGATCATGATCATCCTGGTCGGGCTGGCGAGGCAGCAGGCGGTTGGCCCAATCGCGGGCAGCGGCTGCGAGTGATGGATCGCCGGTGGCAGCGTAAGCCAGCCAGAGTATTCCAATCCAATGCCCGCCCACCCACCAGCCATGCAAATCTGGAGCGATCTGCACCCATTGTCCGCCTTCCGTCCGTTCTGGAAAACCGGAAAGGGTTGCCAGATTATGGCGTGTTTTGGCAGTGCAGAATTCGAGGGCGGCGTCGAGCCAGGGGGGAGGGGTGATGGGAGTGGTCATGAATACATCCTAAAACAGCGAGTGGAAATGAGTAAAATCGTAAACAATACAATATTTTGGTGATTAAGCGGTGGAAAAATTCATTATACCTTTTTCCGCATCAAATCGTACGCGCACCAGCATGGCCCACCGAAACCAAAAACATCCAATAATTCAAAAAAGTGGTAATCTTTGAGAATATCTTACCAAGACGCTGGTGGAGGCAATATGAATACGTACAATGGTTTTCCCCGTACAACGGTAGGCGGTGTCAGCTTACCACGATTAATCGTAGGCACAAACTGGTTCCTGGGGTATTCCCACACCAGCCGGGCCAAAGATAAATTCATCAGAGACTTTCAGACCCGTGACCGCATTGTTGCAATGCTGGAAGCTTTTCTGGAGTATGGGATTGATGCGGTGATGGGGCCGCTTTCACCACTCCTGGAAGAGTCGATTGCTGAGACTGAACAGCGCACTGGCAAGCGCATCATCCGCATCTATACACCGGCTTTCGAACTGGATCCGGACGCCACGCCGGAGGAAAGGGCCGAGGCTGTACTCGACCTTTGCGCTGCATACCAGGCCACATTCTGTCTTCCGCACCAAATGGTGGTTGATGCGCTGATTGACCGCCGGGCGGGCGTGATCCGCGACCTGGACAAATATACATCCATGATTCGCGAGCGCGGCATGATCCCGGGCCTATCAACGCATATGCCCGAGTCAATTGTCTATGCTGATCGACAAAAAGCTGATGTGGAAACCTATATCCAGATTTACAATGCAGCCGGCTTCCTGATGCAAGTGGAAGCCGATTGGGTGATGCGGACGATCAACGAAGCCGACAAACCCGTAATGACCATCAAGCCGCTGGCTGCTGGCAAGTTGCTGCCAGTGGTAGGATTGACTTTTGTCTGGAATACCATCCGCGAACAAGACATGGTCGTGATTGGCACAACTACGCCAGAAGAGGCACGAGAATGTATTGAAATCTCGCTTGATTTGATCAACCGGCGAATCCCTAACAACGAACTGCAGCAAACGCGCAGTAAAAATTCCCTGAGATAGAACCCAAACACGATCAGGTTCTTATTCACCATGAGCATCCCATAAAGGCCTGGGACGATGTGCGAAGTGAAACAATCCGCCAAATGTGGCATCTGTGTACTCTCTCGCCCTGAATCTTTTGATGGGTTTTGTTCCTATCGATTCTGAACAGCTGCACGGTTTGCTGGCATGATTCCGACAACCGCAAGGACAGGGGTTATTCACAATTCCTGCCGGATGGTGAATAGAAGGATGATTTTAAAGGCATATTTGCATGGGTAGCAGCTTGTCGGGGGAGAACGTAGAAATGGTATTTCCCGTGACGAATATCAGCCTAATCTGCCTCAAAGGGATCAGCAGATTAGGCCGATATTTCTATTGTAGAATGGAGTAAACCATGCCCAAAAGACTCACCATCCGGGGCCTCGATATCAGGTTTCCGCCCACCTGCCTGGTTTGCCAGCAGCCCGCTGAAAAGCGATACGACATTTCGCGCTCCCTTTACTTCGGTGGACGGTCCATGACAGTCACAATCCCCGTGCCGCTCTGCGATGTCCATCATGCAACCGCCTCCAACAAAAGCCACATTGAGAAATTAGTCGAGCAGTTAGGACTGATCCTGGGAATATTAGCGGGACTGGTTGTGAGCGCTGCGCTGCTTATTTATTGGTTTTCCAGCAAACAGGGCAACCTGGTCACCAACCTGCTGCTGGCTGCCTTCATCGGGCTGGGCGCCTTCCTAATAATCTGGTCGCTGCTGACCTTCTTCGTGGCCCCTCTTTTCGCCAGCCCTGAGTCTAAGGCTGTCCGAGGAGTGCTAAAAATCCTTCACTTCTGGCCCGCCAGCCAGGATGTCCAGTTGGAATTCAGCAGCGAGACCGCTGCCGGGCTGGTGGCTAACAACAACGCAGAACGGCTGATAAACAGTGAGTGAACACCGGGCAGGCCAGCGGCGCAGACGCTGATTGATTAACATTCCAGAAATTGATACAAACCCTGGAGAACAGAATATGGACCACGTTGTGTACCTTGACTCAACCGCAAAGGAATTGGATCTGCTGCTTTCGGGAAAAAAGACGATGATCATTCGGGGAGCCACAGGACGAAAAATGCCCCATGGAAGAGTCTACCCGGATGACACGCTTTACCTGATCAACAACAACGCCGAGGGTCTGATCCTGGCCAAAGCCAGAGTCAAGAGCGTTATTAATTCAGAAAAAATGACAGAAGAAGAATCGACCGGGTTGATCGAAAGCCATCGGGACCAGCTCCAGCTTACCAAAAAACAAATTGAGCGCTGGGCCGGGAAAAGGTACCTGGTGCTGATCGAAATCAGCGACCTGGAACAACTCGAACCTTTCCGGATTGATAAAAGCGCTTATGGCAATATGGATGACTGGCTGCCGGTCGAAAAAATCGAGAATGTGCGCCTAAAAACATAAACCTTTCTATTGTGATATTTTGCGCTTTTGTTAATGGCTTTCCTTTGTCAGATTGATATGCTGGTATTTAGAATCAGGTCTCACCAACCAACATCCTGGAATTGGAGCCTAGCGCTATGAAAAAAGTTACCTTCACCTTGTTTCTAATTGGGTCGATTTTTATCACAATGCTGACCCTGAACGCCGTCTCTTTTCTATCCAATCTTCGAACCCCGCCAGCCGGGCTGAATATTAGCCAGCTGCTCCACGGTCAGTTCCTTCAACTACTGGCACTGAAGGAATACTGGGCCAATTTTCCAAACCTGCCAGCTCTCTCGATGTTGTTTCTCCCAAACGCTCTGATCGTAATGCTGTTGCTGATCGGAAGTGTCATCTACTATCTGGAATATCGCCAGCAGGCCCAGCCTCAGATCACCGGCGCGGCCCTGCTTTGGACCGCCATGATCCCTTATGGCATTGGTCAGCTGGTCTTGCTTGGAAATGGGAAACTTGAAAACGCAGGTGTCTGGTTGGCATTTATGCTAACCGGGGTCTTCTATGCTGCTTTGTCCTGTGCGCTCTTCAGCGCTTACCAGATTTTGAAAAACCGAAAACCGGTGCTGGCCAAAAATTAACAGGGGAACATCAAGCCGCACTTGTTCTCAGAAGTCATCAAAAGTTTTCACCTGTCCTTTGGCTTTTCTATTTGTGCTTGCTTACACCTGTCCGCCCCATAATTTGCTACAATAAATACATGAAAGCGCGTTTACCGATTCTGATGATTTTGCTGGCTGTTCTGATGGCATGTGGCTGGATAAAACCAGTCCCTTCAGCGCCTGGAACCTCAACTGCGCTGCCTGCAACAACCGTTACGACAGCGACCACGGTACCAACACCAACGGTTGTCGCATCAACGTTGACCGTTGAACCATCAACCCCTGAAGCACCTGGCTGGGAATGGCCGCGTTCCACCCCTGAAGAACAGGGGCTTTCATCTGACAGGCTGGCCGCCATGTTGGAAGCTGTAAGACAAGATAACATCAACGTGCACAGCGTTGTTGTCATCCGGCATGGTGTGCTGGTGCTGGAGGCCTACAACCACCCATTTAACGCTCAAACCCGACATGCAGTTTATTCAGTCACCAAAAGTATCACATCAACACTGGTGGGCATTGCCAGCGCCCAAGGATTGCTCGCTGTGGACGCGCCGGTTATTTCTTTTTTCCCTTCTGTTAATCTGGACGATGAGCGCAAAGAATCTATCCGTGTGGAACATTTGCTATCGATGAGCAGCGGCGTTGAGTGGATGGAACCGCTCTATTCCGGGCTGAATGACCATTTGGGCATGCTCGAAGCAGATAATCCCGCCCAATATTTTTTTACGCCCGCCCTGCTGGCAGAACCTGGCGCAGTCTTCAACTACAATTCTGGCGGATCTCATTTACTTTCGATGCTTGTACAAAGTGTCTCCGGGCAACCAGCGGCAGAATTGGCAGCCGCGCAACTCTTTGCACCATTGGATATCCGCGCTTTTTCTTGGAAAAGTGATTTCACGGGTCACTCACAGGGCGGAACCGGGCTGGAACTACTGCCAGTCGATATGGCGAAGATTGGACAGATGATGCTGAATACTGGTCAGTGGCGGTCTACTCAGGTGCTGCCCACCGCCTGGGTAAAAACTGCCACCGAAGCGCACGTACAGTCTTCGCCAGAAATGGGGTATGGTTATCAATGGTGGATCAGTCCGCAAGGTGATTATTATGCCCTCGGCTGGGGAGGACAGCAAATCCACGTCTTCCCTGAGCAAGACATGGTGGTAGTTTTCACTGCGGGCGTGAGCGGCTCTGAAGTGCTGCACCATGAGCTGATTAACACCTACCTTCTGCCAGCCGTGGTATCCAAAGATGCCATACCTGTCGATAGCCAGGCACAGGCGCGCCTGAAGGATGCCATCCAGGGGCTGGCAAGCCCACGAGTACAGGTTTCCGCTCCCTTTTCACCACTGGCAAGTGAGGTGGATGGTCGGCAGTGGCTGGTGACGGGCAGAAACGATTGGAGCATGTTTTCTCTCCATTTTTTGAGTGACAGCGAGGCCCGGCTTGACCTTGAACTGGATAAAGAGATGATGCCGCTGCTGGTGGGGCTGGATGGCATCTACCGTATCACGGATAACGCTGAATATGGACCCATCGCGTTGCTTGGCTATTGGGAATCTACGGATATTTTTGTGCTGGTGCAGCAAAACCTGCGCGAAGCTGACAAACGCATCACGCACTTGAAGTTCTCAGGCGCGGCGGTGAAATTATTCAGCGAGTGGTTTGTCGAACCCCACACAGAAGAATCGGAAGCGGTGATCTTTGGGAAGTGAACGTTATCTCGAATAATGGAAGGACACCGCTCTATTTCCAACGGGCGTTGCAAAAAAATTCAGCCCCAGCGGGAATCTTATCCATGGTTTGAGCAAATGTTTCCGAATGACATTAGCGAACCAGATTAACGTTTGGGACATTCTGTTTTCGGATGGCTGCCGCGAGATTGCCCGCATCCGGAATGAGTTGCGTTCAAGCAAACGCTTTACTAATTATTCTCTATGAAGTAAAATCCCGCCCTCTCAGGCTCTGAAGTCGAAGCTCAGATTTTGGAGAATTTGACCGGACAAGAAGCTTTGTTGCTGTCCATTCGCGGAAAAGGATTTTGAAATCGTGAATTCTTTGGTAAGCTCAAGGGATGAGCGAACAACTTACAGTAACGACAGAACAAGTGGATGATTTTCCGCTATTGCTGGGCAATATGCTCCGGCTAGGGCTACCAG
>CAILYI010000293.1 GCA_903838415.1 uncultured Anaerolineae bacterium
ACGGCTTCTCCATGAGCAGAAAAAAGAGCTGGTGGAACGCTACCAGATAGTTTCTCTTTCGCTATTCGGCTCAGTTGTGCGAGAGAATGCCCGTCCCGGCAAGAAAATTAATGTATTGGCGAAATTTGCCCGTCCAACCGGGCTGTACCAGTTCCTTGATCTTAAAAAGCGTCTCGAAACGCTCCTGGGCTGCAAAGTCGAGCTGGGCAAACCCGGCTGGCTGAAACCACATCTTAAAACCAGGGTCTTGCAGGAGCCATCCGGGTCTTTTAGACCGACCGCAAACCAAACCGCTTGAACACAGGCTCCGAAGGGAAACTTCCTTCGGAGCTTTTCGCGCTCAGAGAAAAGTTATTCCACCAAAGCGGCAGAAGGAGAGGTTCCATCTCCAGCCAGACGTGCTATTATTTATGTACACATCCGCCCTGTAACGCGTATCATTGCACCGAAAACATACTCGTTACATCGTAATCAAGACATATTGGGAGTCTTTGCCGTGAACGCATCCGACAACAAAAATACACAAAGGTATTTTTCCGAGCCCGTGAGTGATGATCAATCGAGCTACGCACATCGTCAACTCATAGGCTATGTGGGCATGGTTTTACCACCGCTGCTCTGGCTCATTACAATCTGGAGACCAACAGGAGTAAAAGACCAGGTCCCTTGGGCACCGTTAAGTTCAATCAGTGCCTACTATTACACCGGCGCCGTATCAGTTTTCGCTGGATGCCTGGTAGCCCTGGCATTGTTTTTCTTCGCATATCGCGGCTACAACAATGAATATGGCCACCGAGATCGAGTCGCGGCCTTCATAGCGGGTCTCGCCGCGATCGTGGTAGCCTTTTTCCCTTCAGAAGCCCCGATTGGTTTATCTGAGCCTTCCTGGTGGACTGTTGCGATGAAGAATATGCATTATGCCGGGGCGGTGTTCCTGTTTGGTTCGTTCATATTCTTTTCCCTGTTCCAATTTCCGCGCTCCGCCGAAAACCCCGAGAAACTCTCCGCAGACAAGCAAAGTCGTAACCGCATCTATATATTCTGCGGTGTAGCGATGGTGCTTTCCATGGTCTGGGTAATTGTTGCGATCTTCATGAACGCGTCCATTTTCTGGCCAGAAACCCTGGCCCTTGAATTCTTTGCAGTTTCCTGGCTCGTCAAAGGCCGGGCAGATCAGACCGCAATTGCCGTGGGCAAGAGAACTCTGCATTATGGGCGACATCCGCGTCAACTCGCTGCAAAAACATGGAGCATCATGAGCGGTAAGTAGGTCGAATCATCCGTTATTCGGAACCAATCTTGCGCATCCTTCTTCAGCAAACACCTTGCTGCAATGCGGCGAATGCGGCAGATATATTGTTCGCAGTGACACGGATCGGCATATCCGCCAGGCCCACAAAGGTCAGCAGGTAGAGTGGAAGGAAACGAAGTAGGCGAAACCAGCCGTCCGATCTCCCCAACCAACCTCGTGATTCATCCGCAGGTTACACATGAAAAGCCGCGCTCATTTGGCGCGGCTTTTCATGTGCGTGCATTTGCTTCCCGAACTAAACTATCAGTCCCGCCACCAGCGCCTTCCCTAGAACGGTATTCAACAGCGCCGGTGTTACGTCAGAGCAGGAGCCTCTGGTAATAACGAGCAGGCGTAATTGGCCCAGGTTTCTGACAAGCTTGAGGGGCTTGTGGGTAGTAACAGGCTTGCCCAGCAGAATTTTGAGCGCAGCCTTTTGCAGACTGTCCGCCGGGGCGGGTAAGCCGGCCAACGCCTGTTCGTAAGCGGCGCTGTGCTCGCGTTTTTGAGTCGAATTTGCCAATTCGCGCAAGGCCAGGGCGCGCAGGAAACCCGCAAAACCATCCGCGCTGGTTTGCGCCAGCCAGGAAAAAGCGCGCTGAAGTTGCTTGCGGTAAAAGCCTTTCTGCGTGGTTTGTCCATTGCGAACAAATGCCAGCAGAGCAGCGGAAGTGATCTCAACGTCATTTTTCCAGGAACCATCCAGTTGCTGCGAGCGCGCCAGTTCGCGCAGGATGGCGGCAGCGTCAAAGGAGGTTGCCTTTGGTTCTGCCGGAGCGGCTGGCAGAGCAAACTTGGGGGCGTTATTGGAGTGAGATTGGATAAACCGTTCGATCTTATTCTGCAATGTGCCAAAATTACGAATGGACGCATCAGGCGGCTCGTCATTTTCGGTCTCGATGAAATCTTCGTTTAAGCTACCAGGCAAATCATCACTGGACACGATGGAAGGATACGCATCAAACATTTCCATGGCAGAATCACTAAAGATGCTTGTCACGTCATTTTCGTCCATATCCAACCCTTCGGGCAGCGGCTGTGCGACACGGATAAAGTGCGCCTGGCCGGGCGTGATCGGCGAGTCGCTATCGACTGCCAGGAAGGCAGTGTACTTCGTCAGCAGCGAGGCCTCGATTGCCAGCGGGATGATTTCGGCGCGGGTGGCATGTTCGGGCTTGAGTCCCAATTCGGTTTGCTCACTCAAGTCATCCACGCGGGCGCGCGCCCACAGACGCGATATGACAGCCGGATCAGGAGCGATGGTTGTCAGACTTGAACGCATTTCCAGCGAGACGCCAGCCCGTTCGCCTTGCGCAATCAGGCTGGCGGGTAGATCATCCCCGCTCACGCGGGCGAAGCGTCCAACCACTTCCAGCGGGCGATCTGCATAAATATCGGGCAACTGTGCGGGGTAGACATCCCAAATCCGCAGGCCTTCAGCGCGCAAGCTGAGATTGGTCAGCAGCGGGAAGGCAATGCGATCCTGAAAGCGCAGGATGGCTTCTTCGATGTCATCGTCCAGAGTGATGAAGGTGGCCTCGCCGCGTCCGATACGCGCCAACTGCTGCAGAAAGGCGCGATTGACTGACGGCCCGACACCAAAAGTAAACAGGCGCGTCGAACCCATGATGGCGCGCGCCCGCTTCAGGGTTTGTTCTTCGGCAGAGACTGCGCCATCTGTCAGGAAAACCACCAGGCGGGAGCGCTGCGGGTCTATTGGAAGCGAGAGAGCTGCGTCGAGCGCGGGCAGGATCTCCGTACATCCGCGCCCATCGACCTGACCCAAAAGCGCGTCAGCCTGCTCAACGGCGGTCTGGCTAATGGCTGTTGAAGGCGATAACCACTCCAAATAATCGTCAAAAAGCAGGATGGCGAAAGTATCCTGCGGGTTGAGTGTGCGCAGACAGGCGCGCAGTGCGTTGACCGCCTGCAAGATGGGTTCTCCGCTCATCGAGCCGGAGCGGTCGAGTACAAAGACATATTCGCGTGGCAGGAGCGGAATGGCGCTATCGGGCGCGGACGGGATGAAGGTAGCCAGGAAAAAGCCATGCTCGCCGGGGGTCTGCCAGGCCGGGAAGTGCATGGTTTCGCCTGCCAGGCGCCAGCGCAGAACAAAATCATGGTTGGGCAAGTGAGCGCCATCGAGAGAAGCAATGAAGCGGGTATCTGACGGACGCGAGATGATCAGCGGGTGCGTTGGACTGCCCGGGTCGGCGCTGGGCAAACCCGTTTCGGCTTCCACGCTGATTTCTACATCTCCCACCTGGGACATATCGAACGCAAGGGGCGCATCCACCCGGCTGGCTTCGCTCTCTTCGCCAGGACGGTGATATTTGGGCGTCAGGCCCATCGGAAACACAAATTCGCAGCTTCCGTCCGACAGTTCGAGCCGCTGCTGATAAGTGGTGACCGCCAGGATAAATTCTCCCGGCTGAATGTTGGCAAGCTGCAAGGCGAACAGATTGGGTCGCCGCCCTTCGAGCAGGCTGGCATGTTGTCCCCGCTGGCGGGCATCCGCGAACTGTTGGCGGGCTTGCTCGATTTCCTGCACACTGGCGCGGATGATACGTTCGCCCATGCGCAGTTCAAAGGCGGTCACGGCGGCTTCGTGGGGCAGCGGAAACAGGTATTCCAGGTCGGCTTTGTCCGTCAGCGGGTTGCGAAAACGTTGGCTGACAGTGACCGCCGCCACCAAGCCGGTGACGATAACGCGGACAGCGGTGTGCTCCAGGGGCAGCGGGCTTTCAAGGTTATTCACCAGGTGCAGCGCAGGCAGAACAGACAGTTCAGTAGTCATGGTTTTTCCTTTCATTCTGAAAAAATATCACCGATGGTATGGAGCAGTTCAGCCAGTTTTTTGCGCTCGGAGGCTGTCAGCGTGGCCGGGACGGTCAGGGTCATCCCGGCAGGGAGTTGGTAGTGGGCAAAAGGTTGACTGGTGGGTAAGAACGCGGGCGCGGGCGGGGCAGGTTCGTTGATCTGGTCGTAGAGCGCGCGCAGGTCGGATTCGTCCAGGTCTTTCAGACGGGCGCGAATTTCGTCCAGCTTCAGCCCCTTGCGCTTCAAGAGCGGGATGAGCCGCAGGCAGAATAAATGATTCTCGAAATAGCGTGTCCCAACCCCGGCCCCAACGGGCGGTGGAAGAAGCCCCTGCTGAACATAGAAGTGGATCGTGCGGCGTGGCAGGCCGGTCTGGTCGGACAATTCTTGGATGGAGTATTCGGACATGGGGTAGCCTTTCTGTATAGTGACATATAAATAATAGCACTGTTATATTACAATGTCAATATGTAACAAAGGGAGGCGAGCTGTGATTCCCGTTTTCAAAATATATCGAATAATGCGACCCTTGCAGGCAACAAAAAACGGGAGGCTTTAGGCCTCCCGTTTGGTTTAGAACCCCAACGACAACTGGCCGTCCGGCGCAGTGTCCCTGGTTTTTCGGCGTGGATGATCTCGTCTTTGAGACTCTTATCGCCTTCGGAATATGTTTACCCCATCACATCGTGCTTTGCATCCCTTTCGGCCGATACTGCAACGCCTTGGCCAGATCAGCGATGGTGCGCGCCAATTTCAAGATGCGGTGATAGCCCCGGGCTGACGCTGCCGAGCAACTTGCACCCGTTCTTTGATTTGCTCGGAGCTTTCACCCAATTGATCACTGGTCAATTTATCATAATCGACACTTGGCACATCAATGTGAATATCAATACGATCCAACATTAGCCCTGAGATACGTTTTTGATATATCCCCCTGCATCTCTTAAGGGGTTTTGTTACCGTCGCTTCTAAACAGCTACATGGTTTGCTTGCATGGTCACGCCAACTGCAAGGATAGGAAATATTCACAATCTCACCGAAGCATGCCGGGGGTACGTCACAGCCCTGAGACTCTGTTATTGATAAAATGCCCTACAGACAAAGCCGGTGGGATGTGCCCGAGAGTCTGAGCCAGCCGGGTAATTTGCGGCGCAGTAAGCGCAGATGTTTTCAAAAGCAGGTCTTGTTCAAAAAAATGTTGCGCAGGCGCATCAAGCATAATCTGCCCTTTCTTGATTAGCACAAATCGATCCAAGTTTTCGGCAAGAAAGTTCATGTCATGCGAAATCACCAGAACGGTTTTACCTTGCTGGTGTAACAAAGAGATAACCTGGCTAAGTTGTTCCTGCTCTCGGGCATCCAATCCTGCTGTTGGCTCGTCAAAGACAACTACAGGGGTTTGCATTGCGATGGCAGAAGCCATTGATACTCGTTTACGCCCGGAGTAACCTAGATCACGCGGGTTGATTTGAGATGCTCCACGCAGTCCCATCAAGTCAAGCGCCTGATCAACCTGGAAACGCACCCGCTCAGGGGAATGGCCCAGGTTTTGCGGCCCAAAAGCGACTTCCCCCCACACCTGTTGGTGAAACAATTGCTCGTCCGGGTTTTGAAAAACATAGGCAACGCGCCGAGCCATCTGAGCGGGACTATGTTCTGAAGTCTGCCAATCTCCAATCCAGACATCGCCAGCATCAGGACGCAGCAAGCCGTTCAGGTGACGTGCCAGGGTGGTCTTCCCGGAGCCGTTTTGCCCGACCAGGGCTACTTTTTCACCAGGCCGGATGGTCAAGGAGACATCATCCAGGGCTTTTATCCCGCCTGAATAAATATAGTGAATGCCATCAATCCGAATCTGCATCTTCTGACTCCCGCCCGGATAATGCACGCTTGAAGCCTTCCGCAGCTTGTTCCAGGGTAGTTGGTAAAGCCTGTCCAACCAGCCACATGCCACGAGATCGGCCTAGAGCAGCGGCTTGTGTGTAGCGCAGCCAACCAATTCCGGTTTCTGGAAGGTGCGCAGAAGTCAGGACATCACCAGGCACGCCGTTCAGGATCAGCTCTCCCTGCGCCAACGCGATTACCCTATCTGCGTAACGGGCGATCCATTCGAGCTGATGCTCGGCAACCAGCACGGTGGTGCCCGCCTGGGCTAATCTTTGGACAACTTCAAAGATTTCCTGGCTGCCCTGCGGATCGAGCATAGCCGTTGGTTCATCCAGCAACAAGACTGATGGTTTAAGAGCCAGAACGGAGGCCAGCGCTAAACGTTGTTGCTGGCCGCCAGATAGCGTGTACGGCGAACGATCGCGCAACTCAATCAGCTGGACTTGCTGCAAGGCCTGTTCGATGCGAGTTGGCATCTCTGTGCGCAGCACGCCCAGGTTTTCCAGGCCAAAAGCGACTTCTTCGTAAACGGTATAACGCATGCCGGAAAGCTGACTGCCTGGATTTTGCAGCACCAGTCCAACTCGCCCGGCAAATTGCCCCGGCGAATGCAGATGGGTTTCCATCCCGCAGACGGTGGCAGTACCTTGCAACTGGCCTTGAAATAAGGCCGGAATGAGTCCCGCCAATGCCAGGCACAAGGTGGATTTTCCAGACCCGTTGGCCCCCACCACAGCAACCAACTGTCCGGCTTCAACCTGGAAGCTGACATCTTTCAAGGCTGGTGATAAGCTGCCTGGGTAGGTATAGGTCAGTCCGTTGACATCAATGACTGCCATAAACCCTCCACCAAAGCCCGGCTGCCAGCCATAACCCAGCCAGGAAGACCATACCCCAGCGCGCCGTCTGTTGAACCGGCGTATCCACCAGTTCATTCAGGCTGGTCCTGGGCTTGGGCGAACTGAAACCGCGCACTTCCAGCGCCAGAGAGCGTTCTTCCACGTCCAGCAATGCGCTGAAGACCAGCGGCGCTGCCAACGGAAAAAGAGCGCGCGCCCGTTGCAGTAGATTTCCTTGCGTTTCCAGTCCGCGGGCTTGCTGTGCAGCCTGGATGGACTGAACGCGCGCGGCGATTTGTGGGAGCAGCAAGAGCGGACTGCCCAGCAGGTAAGCCAGGGCATTGGGCAAGCCCGCTTCCGCCAGCGCCTGCACCAGGTGGGCCGGATGGGTACTGACGATCATCAGGAGAGATGCGGCCAATGTCGCCGCCAGGCGCATCACGATCATGGCTGCAAAGTCCAATCCCTCTTGCCCGAGAGCCAGCGGCCCCAATTTGAGCAAAATGGTTTGATTAGCGGGATTGAAAAATCCATGCACCAGGAAAAGCGCCACCGTCAGGGGCATCAGCAACCGCAGGATAACTTGCAATACCCGCCAGGCCAGGCCTGCCCGCCACAAGATTAACAGAGCGAGCAGACCTGGAAGGATGGCAGACAGCCAACTGCCCAGTCCGCCGAAAATCAGTACCATGGAAGCCAGGCTGAAGGTCAGCTTGGTCAATGGATGCAGGCGATGCAGCCAAGTTTCACCGGGCAAGTAAAGGCTGGAAGTCAACACGGTATTGTTTTATTCCGTGACAGTATTAGCGCGTGGGAAGCGCGCGGTAAAGCGTTTGGATAAGCCTTTGACAATGGCCCAGGCAAGCAAAGCCGTCACGACTTTGTCGATCAGGTTATCGGTAATGACGGTGATGATTACTGCGCTGAACAGGTCGCGCCCGGTGGCCAGCAGATAAGCTGTGATGAAATCCGCGCCGCTGCCAGTCACACCGCCAAACATATAGACACGGATCGGTATGGCGACCACGGAGAGCGCCAGGGTGATGATGACGCCGCTCAGGATGGCCTGCCACCACTGCTTGAACAGACCGTACTTTGCGCACAAACCGGCCACAAGACCAATGATCAGGGCCACCGGAGCAAAGGCGGCAGCCACCGGATCGCTGATCAGGCCCCAGATCAAGTTGGTCAGCAGACCGGTCAACGCGCCCGCCCAGGGGCCAGCCAGCAAAGCGACCAGGACGGTGCCAATCGAGTCCAGGAAGATGGGCAGCTTGAGCAGCGAGACAACCTGTCCCAGCACAATGTTGAGCACGATGGCGACGGCCATCAATGTCAGGGTGATGGTAGAGAAATCTTTCTTGAGTTGTTCTTTGAGAGACATGGGCTTTTTCCTTTTCTATGAAATGGGTTGGATATCCAATTCCGGGTAGCCGGTCTGGGGATCAAATGAACGCGCAAAACGGAGAGCATCCAGGCTGCCCAGGACAATCTCCGCAGTGGTATAGATTTCGCTGCCATCCAGCAGGTGAGCGCCGTAGGTGCGGCCTTCACCATCCGAAATGGCAATGTGATAGTGTGAACCGTGAATCGAAAGTACGCCGGTCAGCGCGACGATTTCAAATTTGCCATCCAGCGTGGTTGCCTGTTCCTGATTGGCAAAACGCAAAACAGCTTTGCGCAGACTGCCAACGCAGGTCAGCACACAGGCCGCTTCCAATTGGTTGGCCTGGGCAAAGGAATCCAAGGTACTCATCAGGTCTTCGCCTGGTTTTAAACGTAGTGCATAGGTTTTCATAGTCAGGCTTGGTTACAACGAGATGACTTTACTGGCGAGCCGCTGCGCTTCAAGGATATCGGACATTCCGCCGACAATCCCGACCTGCACTTTTTCTGTCAGGTTGTAGTAGCCCAGACAGGTGCTGCACAGGATCAGGCGCACACCTTTGGTTTCCAGCGATTTGAGCGAATCCAGGACTGGCGAACCTTCGACTACCAGGCGAACACCATTGGCGTAAAAACAGATGGCTGCTGGGAGCAAGTTGTTTTCATCCAGCAACTTGAAATAAGTTGTGATCAGCTTGTGCTGAAGCTCCGGCTCGGCCTCCCCCATGCCATTACGGGTGATCAGAAGTACGGTTTCAGAATCGGGTACGGACATTTTAGTCTCCTGGAAGATGGTTTATACGCCCAGAGTGGGCGAAATTGCCAAATTAAAAACCGCCGCTGCTCACGCAAACGGCGGTTCAGGAGGCTAAAAGGAAATATCAGAATACGATACTACCTCCGCCACGCCGGGACGTGCGCAACGCCACTGCCAAGCGCAAACTTGCGCTTGATCGGTGCACTCAGGTGTAGCGGTAGGTTTGAATCAT
>CAILYI010000294.1 GCA_903838415.1 uncultured Anaerolineae bacterium
CTGGTAACCCGCGGCTTGCAAAGCCTGAAAGCGAAGACCGCCGGATTTTCGCCGGTTCTCGCTCCACAAGATCACGGGCAAGAACGGGCCAACGCCAAAGGCAAGCGCAGAAAGATGGGAAATCACCGCCAGGATTCGTTCTTCGGATTTGGTTTGAGCTGCCATGCCGGTCTCACTGGAGAAACGCCCGCGGTGTTTCCGCGGGCGCATTCGGTCAATTCATAATTACGGGTTGTTTTTGCCGCCAGGATTCGTATGCAGTGACCTGTTCGTAGGCGCGCCCGGCGCGAAACAGCAGATCCTCGCGGAAATCTGGCGCGAAGAAGTGGATGCCGATCGGCAGGTTTTCACCGTCCAGCCCGGCAGGGATGGAGATGCCGGGAACACCGGCGTGGTTGCCGGTGACGAGCAGTTGATCGGCATATTGCATCAGCACCGAATCGCCATAGATGCCGCCAATTTTGAACGCGGCGCTGGGCGTGGAGGGCGTCAGCAGGGTATCCACTTTTTGGAAAGCCTCGTCAAAGTCACGGCGGATGAGCGAGCGAATACGCAGAGCGCGATTGTAATATTGCTCGCTGTACTGAGCCGCCGAAACGTACATGCCCATCAAGACGCGCAGCTTGGGCTGCAGGCCAAATCCCTGCGCGCGCGATTTTCGATACATGGAACGCAGGTCACCGGTCATATCGGGCGTGCGGTAACCGTATTTGACCCCATCGTAGCGATGCAAATTGGAGGCCGCTTCGACGCGCGAGATGACGAAATAAGCCGGAATGCCGAACTTGGTATGCGGCATGGGGACATTTTCGACGATTTCAGCGCCCAGCTTGGCCAGACGTTGAGCCGCATCCAGCACCGAGGCTTTAATCTCATCTGGCAGAGCCTGCTCCGCCAATTCGCCGGTTTCGGCGTTAAAGTAGGTGATGCGGAAGTAATCCGGCGAAAGGCCGATTTTCAGGCCGCGCACGCCCTTTTCCATTTCCGCCAAATAATCGGGGACGGGCACATTGGCGGCAGTGGCGTCGCGCGGATCAGGGCCAGCCATGGCGCCCAACGCCAGCGCGGAATCAGCCACGATGCGCGTCAGCGGGCCAGGACAATCCAACGAGGAGCCAAAGGCGATCAGTCCATAGCGGGAGACACGTCCATAAGTCGGTTTCAGGCCGACAACGCCGCAGTAAGCCGCCGGTTGACGAATGGAACCGGCGGTATCAGTCCCGAGCGAAATGGGGCTTTCGCAAGCCGCCACCGCTGCCGCCGAACCGCCCGACGAGCCGCCGGGAACCCGCGAAGTATCCCAGGGATTGCGCGTGGCGGGCTGAAAGGCGGACGATTCATTCGACGAACCGTAGGTAAACTCATCCAGGTTGACCTTGCCGAGCACCACCGCCCCGGCCTTTTCCCAGCGATCGACGCTGGTGGCGGTATATGGGGCGACAAAGTTTGCCAGGATTTTGGAGGCCGCCGTGGAGGGCGTGCCCTCCACGCAGAAAATATCCTTGATCGTGACAGGTACGCCTGCCATCTGACCGGCATCCTCACCAGCAGCGATTTTCGCGTCGACGGCGGCAGCCTGCTGACGGGCGCGGTCAGCCGTCAGCGTGATGAAAGCGTGGACTTTGTCCGATTCGACAGCCGGATCACCGCCAATCGCTCCGGGGCGCCCATCCACTGCGGCGATATGGCTGAGGTGCGCTTCGAGCACTTCGACAGCGCTCACTTCACGCGCCTTCACTTTGCGGGCAATTTCCAGGGCAGAAATCTTAAATAATTCCATAAAATGGCACCTTCTACGCAAAACGAGATACGTCTCGGTTTTGGGTTATTTCAAATCCTGATGGGGAATATCCGGCACAATAATGTAATTGTCGTCGGTTTCAGGCGCGCCTTGCAGCAACAGGTCAGGGCGCGGATGTGAAACGATCACATCTTCTCGAATGGCTGGAGAAGTGTCCGGGGTATAAGGAACGCCATGCGAGGCAACCGGCGTCGTTGGGTCAAGCGGGATGGATTCGAGTTCATGAATGGCTTTTAACTGGTTATTCAACTGCTTGCGAAGGTATTCGCCTTCTTCGGCAGAAAGTTCCAGCGCGGCCAATTCCACAAGATGGGTAAAAAGTTCGGGGGTAATTTCGTCGCTCATAGGACCTCGTGAAGTAAAGCATTTGGGCGAGTATATCCCACACAGGCAACACTTGCAAGCAGGCTCAACAGTTTTCGAGCCATCTCAAAATGGAAGCGAGCGAAGCAGATTGCCTGTCCGCAACAAGAGGATGATCGCTTTTCAGCATGCTATAATCATGCTAATATTTGTCCAAATCCGGAGGAAACCATGAGCGATCTTGCTATTTTCCAGTTAACCGATGAACATAAAATGCTCCGCGATGCTGCGCGCGACTTTGCCCAGAACGAAATCGCTCCCATCGCCGCCCGGTTCGACGAAAGCGGCGAATTCCCCCACGAAACGATCAAAAAGATGGGCGCGCTGGGCTTCATGGGCATCGAAGTCCCTGAAGAATATGGCGGCGCGGGCATGGATACGCTCGCTTATGTGCTGGCCCTCGAGGAAATCTCCAAAGCGGATGCGGCTCATGGCGTCATCATGTCGGTGAATAACTCGCTGTACGCTTATGGATTGATCAAATTTGGTACGGATGCTCAAAAGAAGAAATTTCTCACCCCGATCGCTTCGGGGAAATCCGTCGGCGCTTATTCTTTGACCGAGCCGATGAGCGGCTCAGACGCTGGCAACATGAAAAGCCGCGCCACCAAAGACGGGGATTTTTACGTCCTGAACGGACGCAAATCCTGGGTCACCAGCGGACCGGTGGCCGATTATACGGTGGTCTTCATGGTCACAGATCCGCAAAAAAAGCAGAAGGGCATCTCCGCTTTCATGGTGGATTCAAAAACTCCCGGCTTTATTCGTGGCAAAAAAGAGCCCAAATTGGGGATTCGCGCCTCCGCCACGAGCGAGCTACTCTTTGAAAATTGCCGCGTCCCAGCTGAAAACCTGATCGGCAGCGAAGGTGACGGTTTCAAAATCGCCATGACAGTTTTGGACGCCGGACGGATTGGAATTGGCGCACAGGCGCTCGGCATTGCGGAAGCGGCTTACGAAGCTGCCAGGCAGTATGCCGGGGAACGTGAAGCGTTTGGCCAACCGATTGGCGCCTTTCAAGGAACCGCGTTCAAAATCGCAGATATGAAAACGCGCATCGAGGCCTCCCGCCTGCTGATCTACAATGCCGCGCTATCAAAGGAACGCTCTAAAAAAACCGGCGAGCGCTTCTCGCTGGAAGCCTCCATGGCAAAGTTGTTTGCATCCGAGACCGCCATGTTCTGCGCACACCAGGCTGTCCAGATTCACGGCGGCATGGGTTACAGCAAGGAACTGCCGGTGGAACGCTATTTCCGTGACGCCAAAATTACAGAAATCTACGAAGGCACCAGCGAAATTCAGCGTATGGTCATCTCGCGGTCTGAGCTTGGCCTCAAGTAACTCCGCTCGTTGAGTTCACATGAGCGAGAATTCCTTTAAATTCTCGCTCATTCAATTTTCGCACTGGAATTGCCGGTTGGCGCTCAAACAACCCATCATACAGATATGCACAAACGTACACCCTGATATTCCTTTCCGAACAAGCCTGCTGTTTTACCAAACACAACTCACCCGTTTTCTAATTTATCTGACAGTTTTTTAGGACCAACCTTATTCATCGCGAGGCTTTTTTATGAACAACGAAGTTAATGGCAATTTATGGGACTCGTTTTGGGCGATCCATGCCTCAAGCACTGATCTGTATCACCACTTATTATGGCGGGTACGATTTCTTTTTTCCAGCGCATACGCCCGCAAAATAGCACAGGCCACCGGAAAATTAGAATCCGCGCGACTGCTGGAGATCGGATGTGGGTCAGCCCGAACCTTGCATTATCTTGATCAGATTTATTCCAAAAGCAGCTGCTACGCTCTGGATCTATCGTCTCAAGCCATCCAACTGGTTCGTTCGATTAACCCTCAATTCCAAATCACCATTGCGGATGCGTTTTGTGTGCCGCTCGAATCCAATCAGTTCGATGTGACATTCAGTATCGGGCTGATCGAACACTTTACCCGCGAACAAGCCGGGCAAATTGTCAGCGAAAAAATCCGTGTCACGCAAAAGGGTGGCATGGTAACGGTCATGGTTCCCTGGATAAGCTCTGTCTACAACTTAATTGTCCGCAAAGCCTTTGGACGACATTGGCCTTTCGGTGATGAAAACCCATTCCACCGCCGCGAACTGGAAGAATTCCTGGAACAACTCGGCTTGAGTGAAATCAAAATCCACGTGATTTACGGCAGCACCCTCTTGGGAATCGGACGCAAGTAAAATGGAGGGACACATCCCTGCTTTTCAAGCAAATTCCAGGCAGAAATTCTTCGGATTAGCCCTGCTGTCCGCAGGAATCGCGACAGCCTGCTTCGCGCAATGGACGCTTCCCTTACCGATCACTCAACCGGATTTCTGGAATATCAGGAACTGGTGGCTCAATTTCGGGAATAAGTCTTCCCCTTTAACCGGGCTGATGCTGTATGTCCTCGCCAGTTGGATATTCGTCTGGGGCTTGAGTCTGGTGGGGAAAACTCCAACCCTGATGGTTTTCTCGAACAAACAGCTAGCGACTCACAGTCCACGCTTTGGCTTTTGGATCACCAGCCTTGGTTTGGCGGCATTGAACGCATCCACCGCAGCCAGAGATGACGCCAACAGCTACGGCCCGGCGCTGGCAGTCACCTGGATTATCAGCATTGTGCTGTTCATGGTCAGCGTCATGCGCGCTGAAAATTGGCGCGCCCCTTCAGCCGAAAAGATGGGAAAATGGTTTCACGCGCATCGGGTGGAATTGCTCGTGGTGGGAATCATCATTATCGCTGCATTTTTAATCCGCTTTCAGGATGTTGAGTTACACCCCTACTCTTTCATCAATGATGAAGGCCAGATGGGAAACAATGGCGCCTGTATCGTTGGCGGAAGTTGCCCCAATCTTTTCGATTTGGGCTGGGCCGGTCAGCCCATGCTGGCGTTTGTCCCAACCGGAATAAGCATCGCCATCTTCGGGCATACCGCGACCGCCGTGAGATTGGTGAGCGTCATAACCGGCACGCTGGCAGTCCTGGCGACCTATCTTTTCACAAGGGAAGTCTTCGGTCAAACAGAAGCATGGATGGCGGCAGGATTGCTGGCAGCCCTGCCATTTAATGTCCATTTCAGCCGCATCGGCGTGGACAATATCGTCGATTCTCTCTCCACAACCGTCATCCTGTGGCTGTTGTATCGAGGCATGCGGCGAGGGTCCTGGTGGAGTTTTTTGACGGCAGGCATCCTGGGTGGCTTGTGCATGGCAACCTACCCGGGCACTCGCCTGGCTTCCATCTTTGGCGTATTCTACATCGGATATATTGCCCTGCAAACGCGCGGATTTCTCAAAGCCCAAGCGCGCAACATCACGATTTTCATTTTGGCGCTGACAGTCACTGCCGCGCCGATTATTGGATTTTTCTACACCCATCCCGATACTTTCGCTGCGCGCATGAATAGAGAAGGCATTTTTCAGAATCAAATATTTCAAAATGAATTGGCGAACGGGAATAGCGCATTTGAAATATTAACGGGCCAATTCATGAAATCCAGCCTGGTATATATTCTGACGCCAGCCCCGTCGAATTTTTTCAACTCTCCACAGCCCTATCTCCCCGCGGCGGCGGCCATCTTTTTTATGCTCGGAATGGCCTATACCCTGTGGCGCATTCGTGAAGCGCGCTATCTGACAATTTTTCTCTGGTTTTGGGCAGCCATTATTTTGGGAAGCACCATCACCGGCGGACCACCGACCAGTCAGCGCATGCTGATGAGTACACCGGCCCTGGCGATTATCACGGCAATCGGGTTTTCGAAAATTATAGAAATCATCCCGCAAAAAAAACAGTTCACACGCTGGATTGGCATAATCTTACCGCTGGCTTTTGTGCTCTTCATCGGTTTCCAAAACTTAAGCTATTATTTCGGTGAATATCGCACCGGGCATTATTTCGAGGATCCGACCAACGAACTGACCTACGAAACCGCTGCCCTGATCACGCCGCTGCACACGAACGGCCGGTTCTATCTGATTGCCACACCGGATGTGCCGTATCTTTCATTTGATAATTTCAATTTTTTCTCGCCAGACGTGGAAAAAAACTACTTTAACGAGGTCTCTTCACAAACCCTGGCAGCCTTACCAAAAAATAAAGATGCGCTCTTCATCGCCACGGCAGATCGCAAAATAGACATTGAACGACTTGCGCAGCTTATACCGGGCGGCCAGTGGAACGAAGTCCTGCGCCGCAACCAACCCGACCAGGTCCTGTTTTACAGCTATAATGTCAGGCAAAGCGTTCTGCAAACCTTTAAACCATAACCGCGATGATGAACAACTTCCTTGGCACCACAATTCTTCTGTGCATATTGCTGATCAGCCTTGATGCAGCCCTTTATTTTTTCCGAAAGAAAAAAAGCGCGGAAGTCAAATCCCCAAATTCCAACCTGCTGGAATCGCTGCGCAAGACCACCGATTGGCTGGGTGACAAAATATCGGGCTGGTCAAAGCCGAAAGCCGCAGCTGCCCCCGAACCGAAGATTTCGGTAACGCAACCGTCCACTCCAGTACTCGCGCCTGAATCCAAGACTGACAGCCTGTCAGCGATGGTAACGACCTCTCCACCCGCAGCCCCAACCTCCCCCGAAAAAGAGAGCGCTGACGGGAATAAAACCGTCACCGTTCAGGTTGCCGTAACCATTCCAGCAGGCTCCAAAATCCACATCACCCTGGAAGTTGTCGATGAACAGGGAAAACCATCCTTCAGTCAAGTTTTTGACGAGGGAAATGTTACAGCATCCACGAGCGATTCCGCGCAACCAGCCCGCCAGGTCATTCCGGCGCAGCCAAAGCTTGCATCCATCCAGCAATTCTTTTCAAAAATTCGCCGGGGGCTTTTCTCACAAGCAATAAACCTGAACACCAGGGTTGAAAACCTGGATCGCATATTTCTGCTATGGGCGATTTTAATTTATGCCTTGATGGTCAGCGTGGGCCTTAACCGCTACCCGGTGTATTTCTTCACCGACGAAGCCATCCACATGAACCTGGCGGCCGATTTTCTGCGCGATGGCCTGAAGAATTACTACGGCGAACTTTGGCCAACCTTTTTCTCGATAGAAGGCTGGGTGAACGGCACCAGCGTCTATTTACAGGTTTTACCAATGATGCTGTTCGGCAAATCTGTCATCGTCACCCGCCTGGTTTCGGCCTTCGTTTCTCTGCTCGGGGCGCTGGCGGCCGGTTTGCTATTGAGAGATGCCTTCAAGTTCAAATATTACTGGGCGGGGATTTTCCTGGTCATCACCACCCCGGCCTGGTTTTTACATTCCCGGACAGCCTTTGAATATGTCGAGGTGGGCTCGTTTTATAGCATTTTCCTATATTTCTACAGCCGTTACCGCGCTGGATACTTGCAGTCATTTTATTGGGCGATTATCGCCGGGGCGCTCTCTTTTTATACTCACGGCCTGGGCCAAATCTTGATGGGTGTTACAGGCCTGGCGCTCTTCATCGTGGATTTTCGTTACCACATCCACCCGGACCGCAGAAAAACCATCCTGTATGGCCTGTTATTGGGATTAATTTTGCTGCTGCCATTTGCGCGTTATTACTTCGCGCATCCAGGCGAAGCGGCCGCCCAGGTAAAGCGCCGGGGTTCTTACTGGGTCAATCTTGATTTCACTTTAACGCAGAAATTGGGCCAATTTTTCAAGCAGTATGTCTATGGATTGAGCCCAACCTACTGGTATTTCCCCAATCCGATTGATCTCAGCCGTCACATTATGGACAAGTATGGCAACGGATTATGGATTACCCTGCCGTTAGTGATTGTAGGATTGATCAAAACCTTCAGAAACTTGCGCCTGCCGCCGTATCGATTGGTTTTGATTGCGCTTTTGGCCTGCCCCATCCCGGCCTCGGTGGTGGCGATTGGCATGCCGCGCATGCTCTGGATGACCTTTCCGCTGGCCCTGCTTGGCGCAATTGGCCTGTTTACAATAATGGATTGGGCTGAAGCGCGCTGGCGCCTCCGCAGCACCTGGATTGCATCCGGATTATTCATCCTGCTTGCCAGCTTGAGTATTTTCATATTAAGGGACGCCCTGGTGAATGGGCCGGTCTGGTTTACAGACTACAGCCTGTATGGCATGCAATATGGCGCCAAGCAAGTTTTTCAGGATGTGGTGCAAACGGGATTGGCCAAGGATCCCAACCGGGTGTATGTCGTTTCCCCATCCTGGGCCAACGGTACGGAGCAATTTGTCGCCTTTTTTATCACCCCCGAAAATCGTCCCCGCGTCAGCATGGGACAGCCGATTGACGTGATCGACTTCATGAAAACGAATCCGCCGGATTTGTATTTTGTGGCCACTTCAGATGAATATGACAAACTGGTGGAAAGCCCCAAATTCAAGGATATAAAAGTTGACCAGGTTCTGCCCTTCCCGGACGGGCGACCCGGTTTTTACGTGCTCACGCTCAAAGTCGTTGACAATATAGACCAGATCGTCGCCGCCGAACAAAATGTCCAGCGCAAACCCATCGAAGATACGATGAGTTTGAACGGGCAAGTCATACGAGTCTTGCACTCTCCGCTGGGAAGCGGACAGGTCAGTGATGTCTTTGACAAAAATCCCGACTCACTGGCCAGGGTGCTGCGCGCCAATCCGTTTGTCTTTGATCTCTACCCGACCATACCGATCGATACCCATGCTGTCGACATCCAAACCGGTTCCATACCAGATTTCACCGTCACCATTTCCCTGTATGCTCCGGGCGCCAATACTCCGGTTACTTATGTACAAAACTATAAAGGATTGCCGCCCGATCCAGCCGTAAGTATTCCTTTCGATCAAGGCCCGGCCAAGTCTGAGCGAATTACGATCGAAATAAAAGATAATTCATCCGGTGACAGCTCTCAAATCCATGTACGCACAATTCAATTCAAATAACAGCGGAAACAAATGAAAACCATCCTTTTCCACCAACACGGCGGCCCGGAAGTGCTCGAATATGCAGATTTTCCCACCCCGAAACCGGGACCGGGCGAAGTGCTCGTCCGCCTGCGCGCGGCGGCGCTCAACCGGCTGGATATTTGGGTGCGCAACGGCTGGCCTGGAATCAAGCTGGAATATCCGCACATCCCAGGCGCGGACGGCGCGGGCGAAGTTGCCGCGCTGGGCGAGGGCGTGACGGGTTGGACCGTGGGCGACCGCGTGGCGATCAACGCCAATTTGGGCTGCGGCGAATGCGAATTTTGCCTGGCGGGCCGCGACAACCTGTGCACAAAGTGGAAACTGCTCGGTGAAAGTACGCGCGGAACTTATTGCGAGTATACTTCCGTCCCGGCGCGGCAGCTTTTCAAGCTGACGGATGCTTTCGACTTTCACAGCGCCGCGGCAGCAGGTCTGGTCTTTCACACAGCCTGGCATTCGCTGGTCGTGCGCGGCGGACTGAAACCCGGCGAAACGGTGCTGATCGTCGGCGCGACGGGCGGAGTCAATACTGCCAGCGTGGTGATCGCCAAATATATCGGTGCTCAAGTCATCGTGGTCGGTTCTGGAGCGGAAAAGCTCAAAGTGGCCGAGTCGCTTGGAGCGGATGTCTTAATCGACCGCATCAAAGAACCAGAGTGGGCCAAAGCCGTTTATATGGCCACCCAGAAACGGGGTGTGGAAGTGGTGGTAGATAACGTCGGGACAACTTATCCGCTTTCTTTTCGCGCCGCGTGCAAAGGCGGTAGAATTCTGACCGTCGGGAATACGGGCGGCCCCAAGTTTGAGATTGATAATCGCTTTATTTTCACCAAACACCTGAGCATCATCGGCTCGTCGATGGGCACGCTGCAGGATTTCGCCGATGTGATGTCGCTGGTCGTGGCTGGCAAGCTGAAAGTGGCGTTGGATGAAGCTTTCCCGCTGAAAGAGGCCCGCGCCGCGCAGGAAAAGCTGGAAAGTGGCGCGCAGTTGGGAAAAATTACGCTGGAGATTTAGATTGAGTTTTCTGAAACGCTTTCATTGGTTTGAACTTGCGCTCATCGCTATCGTGATGGGCGTTCATATCTATGTGGCTTTTTCTGCGCCGCATAATTTTTCGACCCGCTGGTTCACCCGCGACGACGCCTACTATTATTTTAAGGTTGCCCAGAACATCAGCGAGGGGCACGGCTCATCCTTTGATGGCATCAACCTGACCAACGGCTACCACCCGCTCTGGATGCTGGTGTGCGTGCCGATTTTTGCGCTGGCGCGTTTCGAATTAATTCTGCCGCTGCGAATTTTGCTGGTGGTGATGGCCGCGTTGAGCGTCACCACTTCCATTTTGCTCTTCAGACTGCTTAAAAAACAAGTCGGAGTGCCAATTGCGATGCTGGCCGCTTCATTTTGGGCTTTCAGCATGACCGTGCACTCTACCATCACCCAACAAGGCATGGAAACTGGCGTTGTAGCGCTTTCAACGGTGCTTTTCCTTTATTTGCTGCAACAGTCGGAAGAAAAGAAACGCCTCGCCCCGCGCGACCTGGTCATCCTGGGGCTGGCGGCGCTCTTTGTGCTTTTCAGCCGTCTGGACGGGATTTACCTGGTGCTGATCGCGGGCGTCTGGGTGGTTTTCCGGCGCACGCCCATCCGCTACCTGCTGCCAATTGACCTGCTGCTCACCTTCTCGGTCGTCGTGGGCGCCTACATCCAGCGCGCCGGGCTGCGCCATTACCTGCTGCGCTACGACGATGCCGCCATACTGATGGCCGCGCTGACCTTCGTCATTCAAACCGTGGTTTTTTACTTCACCGGTCTCTATCTTCACCCAAAAAATCTGTCAGCCTGGGAAACAGTCGTCATGACGCTGTTTGGCGTTACGTTGAGCGCCGTCATTTCCAGCGTGGTCCTGCTGACTTTATCCAATTATGGCGTGCTGGAGATACCGCGCGCCGTCCCTGCGCTGTACTGGTTGGGGATGCTGCCGCTCACCCTGCTGACACGCTTCGCGCTGCGGTTTATCTCCCCGTGGCCGATGACGCTCTCCAAGGAGCTAAAACCTGCCCTCGGCTTTCTCACCGCCAAAAACCCGTTTCGATTCATGCTCGAACCTGTGGGCGGCTGGCTGCGTGACGGCTTGCCCTATTTTGGCGTGGTCGGGACAGGTCTCGCCCTGTATATGGGGCTCAACCGCCTTATGTTTGGCACCTTCATGCCGGTCAGCGGACAGATCAAACGCTGGTGGGGTTCCATGCCAAATGACGTTTACGGTGGCGGAGCAAAAACCATCCTGGATGTTTTTGCCATCGATCCCAACTTCAGCCAAACGTGGGGCCTGTTCACCAATCAGGTTTTTACCTGGGCAGAGAAGTTATCCAAACCAGACGGGAACTTCGACGGCTGGTACTGGTCGCTACTGGCGGTCTTCGCTGGCGGCTGGTTGGTGCTGACCCTGATTAATCGCAAGAAAAACCTGCACCGCATCTTCATGCTGGGATTAATTCCGCTGCTCGTCAGCGCTGAACTGCACGCCTTTGTCTACGGCGCGATGGCCTACGCCGCCAAGCACGAGTGGTATTGGACCATGCAAATGCTGGCGCTGGTCATTTTGGGTGCACTCGGATTGGCCATGCTGATCGATATTTTCCCCCGCCACAAATCGATCCAGATAACCGTCTGGGCGCTGACTGGCGCCGCCAGCCTGTATCTGGCTTTTGGCTTTTTCGTGGAAATTACCAACCGCATGCCCTTTGTCGATCCGCTCGCGGGCCAACCCTACATGGATATGCTGCCCATTTTGGAAGGTTATACCGAGCCTGGGGCGCTGATCGGCATGACGGGCGGCGGAAATGCCGGGTATTTCATCAAAAACCGCACCATCGTCAACATGGACGGATTGATCAACTCCTATGCTTATTTCCAGGCCTTGCAGGAAAATCAGGGCGGTCAATATCTCACCAAAATTGGCATGGACTATATCTTTGCGAACGAGTACATCATCGTCAACAGCATGCCATACCGGCAGCAATTCACGCCCCAGGAGCTCAGCCCGGTCGATGGTGCACCCGCCTACGGGCAAAAAGTCCTGATGCGCTACCTTCCGGGCAATTGAGATTGGCGCACAGCCTCGTATGAACAAAATATCGCTCCCACCCGCAAACGTAACCATCCTGGCCGTGTTCGTGTTATGTATCACAGCCTGGAACGGCCTCCGCGCCTACAGCACGATCGCAAACTGGCAGATCCTGAGAGAATTTGGAGCAATTCCAGCTTATAGTCTGGTCATTGGTTTGGTTTGGGCATTGACCGGCTTGTGGCTGTTCCGCGCCCTATGGGAGGGACAGCGCTACGCCTTGCGTGCCGGATTGGCCTCGGCCGGGTTGTATTTTTTATGGTACTGGTTTGACCGGCTCACAATCCAACCCAGCCCGGCCCCCAATCTTCTATTCAGCGTCGTTTTTTCAACGCTACTCTTGATCATTTTTATTATCGTTTTAGGATTACCGGCCTCAAGGGCCTTTTTTGACAAGGAGCAAGGATGAGTGAAATCTCAAAAGTCAAAGGATTGCGCGATCGAAAGAATAAGGCGCATCTGGGCGGCGGCAAGGACCGCATCGACGCCCAACACCAACGTGGAAAGCTGACCGCTCGGGAACGCATTGACCTGTTACTGGATAAAGGCTCTTTCCGCGAAATTGACACTTTTGTGGTTCACCGCACCCACGACTTTGCTCTCGATAAACAAAAATATCCCAGCGACAGCGTTGTGACCGGCTGGGGCACCATTGACGGTCGCCTGGTCTACGTGTTCTCACAGGATTTCACCATCTTTGGCGGCTCGCTGGGCGAAGTCCATGCCGCGAAGGTAGTCAAAATCATGGATATGGCCATGAAAAACGGTGCGCCTGTCATCGGTTTGAACGATTCGGGTGGCGCCCGGATTCAGGAAGGCGTGGTTTCGCTGGCGGGTTATTCCGATATCTTCCTGCGCAACACGCTCGCCAGCGGCGTCATCCCGCAGATTTCGGCGATCATGGGACCCTGCGCGGGCGGAGCGGTCTATTCTCCGGCGCTGACGGATTTCATTTTCATGGTGCGAAATTCATCGTACATGTTCGTCACCGGCCCGGACGTGGTTAAATCCGTCACCCACGAAGAAGTCTCGTTCGAGGATTTGGGCGGAGCCAGCGTCCATTCTGAAAAATCGGGCGTGTGCCAGGTTGCCGCCGACAGCGAAGCCGATACGCTCTATCTCATCCGCAAGCTGATGGGCTACCTACCGCAAAATAACATGGAAGACCCGCCCTTCTTCAATGGCGGAGACGACCCCTTGCGCGCCGATGAGCGGCTGGACAGCATCATCCCTGACGACGCAGGCAAGCCTTACAATATCAAGGAAGTTCTGCAAATGGTCGTGGATAACGGCCAGTTCTTTGAAATCCACGAAAACTTTGCAATGAACGTTGTCGTCGGGTTTGCGCGCCTGGGCGGGCACTCGGTTGGGATTGTTGCCAACCAACCGGCGGTGCTGGCCGGTGTGCTGGATATTGACGCCAGCGAAAAGGCGGCCCGTTTCGTGCGCTTCTGCGATTCGTTCAATATTCCCATCATTACCTTTGAAGACGTGCCCGGCTTCCTGCCTGGCACGAACCAGGAACATCACGGCATCATCCGCTCGGGCGCCAAGCTTTTGTATGCCTATTGCGAAGCGACCGTTCCCAAGCTGACAGTCATCACCCGCAAAGCCTACGGCGGCGCTTACTGCGTCATGTCTTCCAAGCACATTCGCGGCGACTTCAACATCGCCTGGCCGACGGCTGAAATCGCCGTGATGGGACCGGATGGCGCCGTCAGCGTGATCTTCCGCAAGGAATTGGAGAAGGCCGAAGACCCGCTGGCCCGCAAAGCTGAATTGGTGGCCGATTATCGCGCCAAGTTTGCCAATCCGTATGTGGCCGCCGAGCGCGGCTACGTGGACGATGTGATTGAGCCGCACGATACGCGCGCGCGCCTGATCAATGCGCTGGAAATGCTGCAAAACAAGCGCGACGCCAACCCGGCCAAGAAACACGGCAATATTCCGCTGTAAGGGTTTCGCCCTTACACAACGGAGGATCAATGTTCAAAAAAGTATTGGTAGCCAATCGTGGCGAAATCGCCGTTCGCATCATCCGCGCCTGCCGCGAAGTAGGCATTGAAACGGTGGCGGTCTTCTCGGAAGCCGACCGGCAAGCCTTGCACGTCCGTTATGCGGATGAGGCTTATCTGCTTGGCCCGGCGCCTTCGCGCGAATCTTACTTGCGCGGCGATAAAATCATCGAGATTGCCCGCAAGTCAGGGACAGACGCCATCCATCCCGGGTATGGCTTTTTGGCCGAAAGAAAGGATTTCGCCGAGTCCTGCGCTGAAGCCGGGCTGATCTTTATTGGCCCGAAACCTTCCTCGATTGCGGCGATGGGCGACAAAATGACCGCCCGCGAAACCGTCCGCAAGGCGGGTGTGCCGGTAGTGCCGGGCACGGAAGACGTTGGCAACATGTCCAACGAGGATTTGCTGGCGATTGCGCCAGGTATCGGCTTTCCGCTGCTGATCAAGGCCACGGCGGGCGGCGGCGGCAAAGGGATGCGCGAAGTTTCCAGCCTGGAAGAAATGCCCAGGCTGCTGGCTTCAGCGAGGCGTGAGGCTGAGTCCGCTTTTGGGGATGGAAACGTCTATTTGGAGAAACTCGTCGAAGGCGCGCGCCATATCGAATTCCAAATCCTGGCGGATGGACATGGAACCGTGCTGCATTTGAACGAGCGCGAGTGTTCCATTCAGCGCCGTCACCAAAAGCTGGTCGAAGAGTCGCCTTCCCCTTTCATGGACGAGGAACTGCGTCAAAAAATGGGCGAAGTGGCCGTCAAGGCGGCGCAAGCCGTGGACTACGTCAACGCTGGGACGATCGAATTCCTGGTGGATAAAGACAAGAATTTTTACTTCCTCGAAATGAACACGCGCTTGCAGGTCGAACATCCCGTCACCGAAATGGTGACCGGCATCGACATCGTCAAGGAACAAATCCGCATTGCGCGCGGACGTCCAACGCAGTACAAACAGGAAGACATCAAAATCAACGGCGCTGCGATAGAATGCCGCGTGAATGCCGAAGATCCGTACAACAATTTCATGCCGTCCACCGGAAAAATAACGCACAGCCTGCTGCCAACCGGCCCCGGCGTGCGGGTTGACACGGGCGTGTACCCCGGTTTCGAGATTTCATCCTACTATGACCCGATGATTTCAAAGCTAATCGTGTGGGGCGAAACCCGCGCCCAGGCAATTTTGCGAATGCGCCGCGCGTTGGAAGAATACCGCATTGTGGGCGTGCGCACCAACATACCCTTCCACCAAACGCTGATGGACAGTCACCGTTTTATGGGCGGGCAGTACGACACGCGTTTCGTGGAAGAGCGCTTTTCCTTCCAGGAAGAGCAAAATGCCAAGGACGCTGAAATCGCCGCCGTGCTGGCTTCGCTGGTAGCTCACCACGAAACCCAGCGCTCCGCCCAGTTTGTGATGCGCAACGAGCGAGATACTTCAAACTGGAAGTGGGTCGGGCGCTGGGAAAGAATGCATCGCTGATGCGTCAGTTGATAAAGGATTAATCCATGAAATACATCACCACAATTGCCGGGAAAGAGTATGCAGTCGAAGTCATTGACGAGAAACACGTCAACATCAACGGCAAAGTGCTCGAAGTGGATTTCGAATCGGTCAGCGGACAGCCGGTTTTTTCGCTCATCATCGACGGGAAATCTTACGAAGGATATGTCTACCCCGACGAGGAAAACTGGCAAGTCTTGCTGCATGGACAGTTGTACCAGGCTTCCGTGGAGGATGAGCGCGAGAGACGTTTGCGCGCGGCAGCAGGCGGCGGCGCAAGCGATGACGGTGAATTCCACATGAAAGCGCCCATGCCGGGCATGGTCGTCGCCATTCCGATCACGGAAGGCGAGCTTGTCCAAAAAGGTCAGGTACTGCTCATTCTTGAGTCGATGAAAATGCAAAACGAGTTGAAGTCGCCCAAAGATGGCACCATCCATCGCATCCGCGTCAAGGCGGGCGATAAGGTGGAGCAGAAACAGGCTCTCTTGAGCGTGGTGTAAACGCAATCCAGCCAACAGAATAACGACAGAATCATTGAAAGGTCCGCCAAAGCCTTCTCAATGATTTTTTTAACTCAACCCGGAGGAGTGAGACAATGGACAACAGCAAGTATGTGCTTTGCATCGACCTGGGCACATCCGGCCCAAAAGTAACCTTAGCCAGCATGGCGGGAGACGTGCTGGCCCACGAATTTGAAGCGACAGCCATGGTTTTTCACCCGGATGGGGGCGCAGAACAGGATCCCAACGAGTGGTGGCACGCCGTCAAGACAGCCGCCAAAAGATTGCTGGCGCGCAACCTGGTTCCGGCAGAAAGCATCGTCGCCATATCAGCCACCAGTCAATGGTCAACCAGCGTGGCAGTCGATAAACGCGGCCATCCATTGATGAACGCCATCTCTTGGATGGACACGCGCGGCGCTAAGTATGTCAAAAGCCTGACGGGCGGGCTGCTCAAAATTCAAGGCTATGGCCTGACGAAGCTCTTGACCTGGCTAAAGCTAACCGGCGGAATTCCAACGCATTCCGGCAAAGACTCAATTGCTCACATCCTTTTCATCAAGCACGAAATGCCCGAGATTTACCGCGAAACCTACAAATTCCTGGAACCCAAGGATTATCTCAACCTTCAAATGACCGGCCAATTTGCCGCCTCGTTTGATGTCTCGCTGCTCTTATGGCTGACGGATAACCGCGACATTAAGAATATTCATTATGACGAAAAGCTGCTCAAGCTGACGGGGATTGACCGTGACAAGCTGCCGGACCTGAAACATTCGCATGATATTCTGGGAACACTCAAACCCGATGTCGCCGCCGAACTGGGCTTATCCGCGACGGTGAAAGTCGTTGTCGGCACCTGTGATGCCCAATCGGCGGCGCTCGGCTCGGGCGCGGTCAAAGATTACGAGGCGCATCTCTACCTCGGCACGTCTTCATGGATTTCTTGCTTTGTGCCGCAAAAGGGAACCGACTTAATCCATAACATGGCCGCCGTACCCTCCGCCATTCCGGGACGCTATTACATTCTCAACGAGCAAGAATCAGCCGGTGGCTGTTTGCTCTATTTGCGTGACAGTCTCCTTTTCCCCAATGACGAGTTGCAGAGCGGCGCTCCGCCCGAAGATGTATTGCTCCGCTTCGATCATATCGCGGAACGCGTCACTCCCGGCAGCGATCGCGTCATTTTCACACCCTGGCTGTATGGCGAGCGCACGCCCATCGAGGATGCCACCGTGCGCGGCGGATTCTTCAACGTTTCGCTCAAGACGCGCCGCGAGCATCTCATCCGCGCCATTATGGAAGGCGTGGCCTATAATTCGCGTTGGCTGCTTGAAAGCATGGAAAGCTTCGCCAAGCACCGCTTCGACAGTCTCAACATGATCGGTGGCGGCGCGCAGGCTGACATTTGGTGCCAGATCATGGCGGACGTGTTGAATCGCCCGATCCGTCAGATGAAAGACCCCATCCGCGCCAACAGCCGGGGCGCGGCTTACGTGGCGGCTGTGGCACTGGGCGAGATGACCTATCACGACATCGACAAAATCGTGCCGGTCGCCAAAACCTTCCAACCCAATCCCGACAACCAGGCCATCTATAACGAACTGTATGCCGAATTCGTCAACATCTATAAGCGCAATCGCGGCAGTTACGCCCGACTAAACCGTCAACACGGACATAGCAGCTAGGCGCTCCGTTTAATCAGGGTCACGCCGCTGCATCCTTTGCGCCGCTGAAATACCGCCCCCCTGTCAGCTGAGTTTTCCTTACGGGAAAAAATATTTTCTTTGCTGGAAAAATTAAATTCCTTACAGCGAAAAAGATTTTCCTGTAAGGAATTTTAAATATCTCGCCGAGAAATTAAATTTTCTAGTAAGGAAAAAATATTTTCCTTCTAGAAAATTTAATTTCCTTACAGGGAAATATTTTTTCCTTGAAGGGAATTTCAATTTGCTTGAAGGAATTTGAAATTCACCGCCAAAGCGGCGATTTTCAGCGAAAAAGATTGGCAATTTGCAAGAAGCCCTCACCCGGCCCCCGGCCGGCGGGAGAAGGGCAAAGCAATCCGGTCAAAAACCGTCCGCAGCGGGGTGAATACAGACAGCAGGGAACATATCGGATAAAATACTTTGGGGAAACCCTAAAGGTATCAATCTCGCATACGTATTTTGCTGGCAAAATCAGCTATTTGTAAGGTTACTTCGCCAACAAAGAAAACCTTTAGGGTTTCTGCGCTTTTTTTCAAATGTAACAATCATGGGTAGAAAGCAATAAGGTCTGATGAAATGACAAAAAACGATCAGGAAATTGAAGCCAAATTCTATGTGCGCGACCTGAGCGCGATCGAAACGCGGCTCAAGGCGCTCGGCGCAGCTTGCGCCGTTCCGCGCGGCTTTGAATATAATCTGCGTTTCGACAACGCCGGGAACAGTCTGCAACGCATGCACAAGGTATTGCGTCTGCGCAAATTTGACGATGTACGCTTGACCTTCAAAGGGCCCGGTGAGCGCGTCGGCGGCGCACTGGCGCGCACCGAAATTGAACTGATCGTCAATGATTTCGATACCGCGCAAAAGTTTCTTGAAGGCCTGGGATACCATGTAGCCGCAGTCTATGAGAAATACCGCGCCATGTACACCCTGGGCGAAGCCATGATCACGCTGGACGAACTGCCCTACGGGAATTTTGTCGAGATCGAAGCGGAAAACCCTGAGAACATCATCGACCTTGCCAAAAAGCTGGGACTCAATCCCCAAAAAGCCATCCCTGCCAGCTACCAGGGCTTATTTGAACAGGTCAAAGCCGCCAAAAACCTTCCAGCCAAAAACCTGGCTTTCTGGGAATTCGAAAAAATCCAGCTTACCGCCGCCGATCTGGGCGTGGAACCCGCTGACGAAATGTAAGTTGGCATTTCATCAGCTATCCCGGCCTGCCCCAAATTCGCGCTCTTCGCATTTGGGGCAGGCCGGGAGGGGGCTAAAAACCGCTGAAAGCCACCCAAAAAATGTAAGCTGGCGTTTCCGCAGCAAACCAAAGCCAGCCCCCTTCCCAGCCTTCCGCCATTTTCCACCCCGCCAAGAACGCGGGGCAAGCACCCGAAAATGGGGGAAGGGGCTTGCTGTCATTTCATCATCTATCCCCCTGCCCCAAATTTGCGCCCTTCGCATTTGGGGCAGGCCGGGAGGGGGCTAAAAAATGTGAACGAATCATCAGTCACTTCTCCATGGTCAATTCATAATTCTGAATTATGATTAACTATGAAATTCAAACCGACGTCATTCACCTGGAGAAGAAAATGAAAACAAAGACCCTGATTTTGCTCTCATTGCTGTCTGCGCTGATTCTTCTAGCGGCTTGCAGCGCGCCAGCAGCAAGCGCTGATAATCCGCAGGCGACGATTGACGCAGCGGTGCAAGCCACCACGCAGGCCCAGTCTGCCCAGCAGGCGGCCATTGATGCGGCTGTCAAGGCCACCACACAGGCGCAATCCACCCAGCAAAGCAATGTCAATCAGGCGGTTCAGGCTACTTTGACAGCGCAACCCACGCCCGATTATGCGACGCTGAGCGAGGAAGAACTGGCAGCCCTGATCGAGACAGCCGTCAACCAGGCGCTGACCGATTACACCGCCACATCCTCCAGCGTGACGCAAACCACCAGCGATGGGACTGTCACAACGGACGAAGTCAGCGCCACAACCACCTATGTGAACAATGTCTATAACGAAGTAGCCTACGCCGATGAATTGATCCAAGCATATTACGATTACTACGGTGACTATGCCGAAGAAGCGCTTGCCACCATGAATGCCATGGAACAGGATCTTTCCGCCATTTCGAGCAGTCTGGATGAGATTTCAACCATCATGGCACAGGGCGCCGAAGCCGCCACAGCCGCCATCGATCAACTCAACGCAGCCGCAGCCGCCGCTCAAACCAAAGCCAGCGACCTGCAAACCAAAGTGAAGGGATTGCAGGATCAAGTCAAGACCGGACTGGGTCAACGCGAAAAAAGCGTGCTCGATCTGCCCGCCAACAACGTCGCCGACAATCAGCTGGGCGCGCTCAACCAGGCCCATGATTTTCTTGACGCCTTCAAGACATCCCTCGGCGATGGCAAATTCTCGCCCGACGAGCTCGCCAATATCGGTCAGCTTGGCGCGAATGCGCGCGCCAGCCTGCAAAAAACCGGTGACCCAAAACTGCAGGGCTTTGGAGACATGATTGGCGGCCTCAGCAGCAATGCCGCGCGCGGTGAATGGGGCAAAGCGCGCGGCAGCATGGGAGATTTCGAGCGCTCCCTGCCGGCCCGCCGCCGCTAGAACGATCAGCCCCCTTTCCAGCCTGTCATTCCATCGAACATTCCCCTGCCCCAAATTCGCGCTCTTCGCATTTGGGGCAGGTCGGGATGGGGCTAAAAACCACTGTAAGCCACCCATAAAATGTAACTCGCCGGTTTCGCAAAAAACCAAAGCCGACCCCCTTCCCAGCCTTCCCCCATTTTCACCCCACCAAGAACGCGGGGCAAGCAACCGAAAATGGGGGAAGGGGCTTGTTGCCGTTCCGTCATCTATCCCCCTGCCCCAAATTCGCGCCCTTCGCATCTGGGGCAGGCCGGGAGGGTGTAATTCGCCGCTGTAAGCCGCCGCGGTCGGGATATAATCAGGCTGCAAACGGGCGATCAACAGCGCAATTTCCCGGCAAGCCCGGTCTGGTTATCTGCCTAATTGTCATCAGTTTATTCTTGACCCAGAAAAAAACTATTCAGGGTATTAAATTCACCGGATTAAAGGAGTATGATGACTTCCATGAAATTTCCCACTAATTTCTTATGGGGCGCGGCTTCCGCGGCCTACCAGATCGAAGGCGCCTGGAATGAAGACGGCAAAGGCGAATCAATCTGGGACCGTTTCAGCCACACACCAGACCATATCTCGGATAAAACAACCGGCGACGTAGCCTGCGATCATTATCACCGCTACCCCGAAGACATCGCCATAATGCGAAAAATCGGTCTGAAAGCCTATCGTTTCTCCGTCGCATGGTCGCGCATCCAACCGACGGGTCGCGGCCCGGTCAATCTGCCCGGCCTGGATTATTACGATCGTCTGACCGATGCCTTGCTGGCAGCCAATATTGAACCCTTCATTACCCTGCACCACTGGGATTATCCGCAGGCGCTCTTCGATCAAGGCGGCTGGGTCAACCGCGACAACCTGGCTTATTTTGCTGATTACTCCGCAATTATCGTCAAGCGTCTCGGAGACCGCATCAGGCGCTGGACAACCTTCAATGAGCCGGGCGTGATTGCCTGGAACGGCTACGCCAATGCAGAGCACGCCCCCGGCGAACGTGACGAGAAAAAAGCCCGGCAAGTCATCCACAACCTGATGGTCGCCCACGGATTGGCCGTTCAAGCCATCCGTGGCGTGGACCCCGGCCTGGAAGTTGGGATTGTACTCAGCGAATGGGGCGCAGATCCCGCCAGCGACGATCCCGCCGACATCGCCGCCGCCAATCGTTTCTGGAATATTACCGAGACCGCCTTCCTGCATCCGCTCTTCACCGGGCATTATCACCCCGAAATGATCGAAGCCGCCGGGGCTGACCTGCCTGAGATCAAATCCGGCGACATGGCGTTGATTTCTCAAAAGCTGGATTTCGTTGGCATCAACTCTTATTCGCGGCACGTCATCAGCGCCACAAAAGGACGGCTGGAAAAAATCCCCGGCTCGGAATATACCGAAATGGGCTGGGAAGTCTGCGCCCCGGCCTTCCGGCGCATGCTGGTAAAGATCAATCGCGATTACCATTTGCCGCCAATCTATATCACCGAGAACGGCTCCGCTTTCGTGGACGTAGTCACGCCTGACGGAAAGATCCACGACGAACGGCGACTCGATTACTTGCGCCAGCACTTCCTGCAGATCCGTTTGGCCATGCAAGATGGCGTTGACATTCGCGGTTACTTCGTCTGGTCATTGACTGACAATTTTGAATGGGCGCACGGCTTCACCAAGCGCTTCGGTCTCGTCCGCGTGGATTATGACACGCAGCAGCGCACCATCAAAGACAGCGGAGAGTGGTACAGTAGCGTCATCGCCACCAATTCCGTCGAAGAATAAGCCGGGTTTCCGTACTTTCCTGATTATTCCGACTTCTCTCGAACCTTTACTGCAAATTTCCTGCCGGTGCTTTCCATAAAATGGAGCTAACCCGGCAGGAAATTTGCGACATTTGACAAGAAGAATGCACTTGCAGACCAACCTCCCCTTCACCCTGCCTGATCTGCACGACCAGGCTCAAATCGTTTCCGAAAGAATACCCGGCGCAAAGGTCATCATCTCGCCCTATCGGATTTGTCCGTTGGGCGCGCATGTCGATCACCAGGGCGGCGTGGTGCTGGGCCGTACCATCCACGCGGGCACGGTTCTTTCTTACGCGCCGTCCGGCGGCAGAGAGATTTCCATTACCAGCGACCAGTTTGGTGAAGCTAGATTTTCTCTGGATGAACCGATCAAACTGCAGCATTGGTCGCGCTATGCCCAGGCCGCCGCCAGGGTTTTCGGCGACAAACTGCGGCGCGGCATGCAGGCTTGCGTCAGCGGCTCACTGGTCGGCGTGGGATTGAGTTCGTCCGCTTCGGTGGGGCTGGCGTATCTCAAGGCGCTGGCGGATGTCAATGAGATTGAGCTTTCAAACCCGCAACTGGTTCAGCTGGATTTTGCCTTGGAATATGAACAGCTCGGCTTGCAAAATGGGATTCTCGACCCGCTGACGATTGTCTACGGGCAGGCGCGCGCGCTGCTTTTCATGGATACGCTCACCGCTTCCGTTAAACCGGTTTTTGATACCGCTGAAACGGATTCGCTGGCGTGGATTGTGGCTTTTTCCGGCATCTCGCGCGAACTCACCAAAAGCGGATTCAACTCGCGGGTAGCGGAATGTCATCAGGCTGCGGCGCTGCTGCAAGCGGGCGCGTACAAACTGTCAGACGTGCCGCGCGCTGTCTTTGAGCAAAAGAAGCTGTCGCTGCCAGCTGCGTTGCGGCGGCGGGCGGAACACTTCTTCAGCGAAGTGGAACGCGTCCAAAACGGTGCGCAAGCCTGGGCTGAAGCGGATTTCGCTTCTTTCGGACAGATGATGAACCAGTCGTGTGAATCTTCCATTCGGTCGTATGAATCCGGCAGCGAGGTCCTGATCCAATTGCATGAACTGGTGAGCAGTTTCCCGGGCGTGTTTGGCAGCCGCTTTAGCGGCGGCGGGTACGGCGGCTGTGTGATTGCGCTGGTGCAGCGTGTGGCGGCTGAAACGATTGCGGCCAATATCGCGGAGCAGTTTTCAGCGCTGAGACCCGAGCTGCCTTCCGCGGTGTACCTTGTTGAAACGGATGACGGTCTGCGATGATACACTCTGCTGTTTTGCTGGCTGCCGGGCGCGGAAAACGTCAACGCCCATTTACCGACCAAACGCCCAAACCGCTGTTGCAAGTTAACGGGCGCGCCACGTTGGATTATGTGCTCACTGCGCTGATGCGCGCGGGCGTGACAAGGGTTTGCATCGTTACCAATCACCTGGAAGAGCAAATCTTCGATTTTGTGGGCGATGGCTCAAAGTGGCGGCTGGAAGTGCGCTTTGCGCATCAAAACGAGCTGCGCGGCAGCGGCGACGCCCTGCTGAGTGTGCCGCGCGATTGGATCCGCGCCGAGCCTTTCATGGTGCTCGCCACCGATTACCTCCTGGAAGAAAATGTTTTGTCCGAGCTGGTGGAAGCGCACCGCAACCATGACGCGCAAATCACGATGAGTTTGAAGGAATGCCCGCGTGAAGAACTCTCCGCGCGCTCAAGCGTGGAAGTGGACGCCGAATGGCGCGTGCATCGCATTATTGAAAAGCCCGCGCCGGAGCAAATTCTCAGCCCATATGCGGCTTCCATTCTATTTATCCTGCCTGCCGAATTCTGGAGTTACCTTGAAAAAATTCAATGCTCGCCACGCGGCGAGCTTGAGATGCAATCGGCCATCAGCCTGATGATTGCGGCTGGCTTTCGCGCCTATGGCTTGCTGCAACCCGCGCCAGGCGAATGGAATCCGCCAGAAATATCGGGCTGAAGCCTGAAATCCGCTCAAACAAAACTCCCGCTGCGCGCGGGAGTTCTTTATTCCGTCAATTTTCCGTTCACCCAGCGCAGCTCGCGCACGGCGCCCGGCTCTCCGAGCAGCAGGGGCAAAAGGTTTTTCATGGAATCTGCCGCCGCAGTTGTGTAAACCGTGACTGATTCGTTTGCCCGCGCCGCTGAGCGCAAGCCGCGCGAAACGAACAATCGCCCCGTCTGCCGCGCCACCGCGGGAGCGGGATCAATGACCCGCACACTTTCCCCGGCAATCCGCTCAATCAGCGGAATCACAAAGGGATAGTGGGTGCAGCCCAAGACGACCGTATCGATGTGCTTTTCGAGCATCGGCAGCAGCGCCGCCCTGAGAATGGATTCCGTTTCAGGCGCCTCGAGCGCCCCTTTTTCAATTTGCGCCACCAAACCGGGACAGGTGTCCTGCAAGACGGTCACGCCCTGCGCGAAGCGTTCCACCACCGAAGCGTACAGCGCCCCCTGAAAAGTTGCTGGCGTCGCCAGCACACCCACCACCCCACTTTTGGTCTGCTCCGCCGCCGGTTTGACGGCCGGTTCCATACCCACAAACGGCACTTCCGGGAAAGTCCGTCGCAAATGCTCCAACGCAGCCGCCGAAGCCGTGTTGCACGCCACCACAATCAATTTTGCGCCCCGGCTCAGCAAGAAACGCGTAATCTCTTCTGAAAAATCCCGCACTTCTTCCAGCGAACGAGGGCCATACGGCACATGGACCTGATCGCCAAGGTAAATCACCGGCACATCCGGCAGCTGCGCGCGAATAGCGCGCAGCACGGAAAGTCCGCCAACGCCCGAGTCAAAAATGCCAATGTGCGAGTGATTCAAGTTTTGGGTCATAAAAATCGATAACGAAATGGATCGAAAAAAACTGGCAGCGTTTCGCCTGTTTACTTGCTGCTTATTGCTTCTGCCTGTTTCATTTCACTCCGCGCCGCTCGCCGCATCGACAAACGCCTTGAACAAACGGCGCACAGCGGCCTGATCTGTCAGCCACTCTGGGTGCCATTGGACGGCAATCCCGAAGGGATGATCGGGCAATTCGAGCGCTTCCACGAGTCCATCGGGCGCATAAGCCACTGCCTTCAAGCCGGGAGCCACATCCTTGACGCCCTGATGGTGCAGGCTGTTGACATTCAAAATCGGCTCGGCGAAAATCTGGCTGATGCGGCTGCCTTCCTCGATCCGCACCGGGTGCGCCAGCGCCGTCCGCGCCGGAACGCCATCCGCGCCGGGGAATTCATGCACCAGCGCCTTCGGAAGCTGGTCGGGAATGTGGGTGTACAGCGTCCCACCCAGGGCCACATTAACAACCTGCAAGCCACGACAAATTCCCAGGAACGGTTTTTGGTTTTCAGCCGAAAAACGAGCCAAGCCCAGCTCAATCTCGTCGCGATTCGCTTCGATTCCGTACACAGCCGGGTGCGGCTCCCCGTTGAAATATTCAGTCGCGATATCGCCGCCGCCAGAAAACAGGATTCCATCCAGGCGTTCGAACAACACCTTCCAGCCGCTTTCCGGCACGTCAGACGGAATCAAAACCGGCACGCCGCCAGCGTTGAGGATCGCATTGGTATAAGATTGCTGAACCATCACAGAGTTTAGCCCACCTTCAGAAACGGGCGCAGTACGCGTGGTAATGCCAATAATAGGTGCAGACATGAGAGTTCCTTGTAAAGGGGATTTGAAGCGATTCTATCATGCAACCTGGTCGATTAAAACGAAAGAGCGCATTTCTGCGCTCTTTGAAAAATCAGTGAAACAATTAGTTGAACTTCTGCTTGAGGCGGGTGGCCTTGCCAGTGCGTCCACGCAGGAAATACAGCTGGGCGCGGCGAACCTCGGAATGGCGTTCGACCACAACTTTGTCGAGGCGCGGGGAGCGAATCAGGAAGGTGCGTTCGACACCGATGCCATTGCTGGCGATGCGGCGAACGGTAAAGGTTTCAGCAACCCCACCATGACGAATGCGGATAATGGTGCCTTTGAATTCCTGGATACGTTCGCGTTCGCCTTCTTTAATACGGACGTGTACGGAAACTGCATCGCCAGGATGCAATACGGGAATATTGGGGTTGGCAGCAGCCTCAACGGATTTCAGCAAGTCGGTCATTTCTTATATATCCTTACAGAATGAAATACTGCTTCACAGCAGTCGGATAGACACGAAGCGAGATTATATCATAATTTCGGATTAATGATTTGCATTGCTCTACGAAATTTTCCAGCAAAGCAGGTGTCAATCCGCCTGGCGATTTCATTACTGATACTTCCGCACCACCAGCACCGCATTGTGTCCGCCAAAACCAAACGCATTCGAAATAGCCACATCAATCTTCTGTTCGCGCGCTGTATTGGGGATGTAATCCAGGTCGCACTCAGGGTCGGGAGTTTGATAATGAATGGTGGGCGGCAAAATGCCTTCGCGAACGGCCTGGGCGCAGAAAATGGCTTCCAACGCACCGGTCGCGCCCATCATGTGCCCGGTCATCGACTTGGTGGATGAAACCGGCACCTTGTAGGCCAAATCGCCAAAAGCGCCCTTGAGAGCCTTGGTCTCCGCGGCATCATTAAGCGGCGTGCCCGTGCCATGCGCGCTGACGTAGCCCACTTCATCCAGATTGACGCCAGCACTTGCCAGCGCGCCGCGGATAGCCGACGCCCCGCCCGTGCCATTTGCTTCCGGCGCGGTGACGTGATACGCATCCGCGGTGGCGGCGTATCCGGCCAATTCGGCCAGGATGTTTGCGCCGCGCGCCCTGGCATGACTCTCACGCTCCAACACCAATACTCCGGCGCCCTCACCCATCACCAATCCATCACGGTTTTTATCAAACGGCGCGGGCGTCATGGAATAATCATCACTGCGGCGCGACATGGCGCCAATCCGATCAAACGAACCGACTCCAATTTCACAGATCGTCGCTTCAGCGGCGCCGGTCACAGCCGCGTCAATGATGCCAGCGCGCAGCATCATCCAGGCCATGCCAATGCCATCCGCGCCGGAAGCGCAGGCCGAAGCCACCGAAAAACTGGGGCCATGAATTCCGTAATCGATGGCGATCAGGCCCGAAGCGCCGTTCGGCATCAGCATCGGGATCAAAAACGGGCTAACGCGCCGCGGGCCATCCTCTTTCAGCGTAAAAATCGCATCCTGAATCGACTTCATCCCGCCAATGGCCGATGAAACGATCACACCAATGCGGGCGCGATTGGCATCCGTAATCTCCAGCCCCGCTTGCGCGATGGCTTCCTTCGCAGCCGCCACGGCCATCTGCTCATAGCGATCACGGCGGCGGGCTTCCTTGCCATCCATGAACTTCGCCGGGTCAAAACCCTTCAGCTCACAGGCGATATCAACATTCCAACCAGTGGTATCAAACTGCGTAATTTTCCCAACGCCAGAAACGCCATTGATCACGTTTTTCCAGGATTCCGCCACGCTCAGGCCGATCGGATTGACCGTCCCCATGCCAGTAATGACAATTTTTTCCATCTTTCCTCCAGGTTATTGGGAGTATTTATAACCTGACCCCGTCAGCAGGACCACCACTGGGTCTGGTAAACGTTCAAGCGTCTGTTCCAGGGCAGACCACACAATTGCGGATGTCGGCTCTACATATAACCCCCGTTTCGCCAGTTCGTCGCGTCCGCGCAGGATGTCCGTTTCGTCAACAGGAATAAACTCCCCGCAACCGTCCTCGACGATCTGGAGAATTGCACCTGCCCTGAGCGGCCGCTTGACTTTCACTCCTTCAGCCAGAGTCTGACCTTCGCTGACAAATCCAAACGCCGACATGCCAGCCGTAGAAAGCACCCACAACGGCGCACAAGCCCTGGCCTGCACACCAATCATGCGCGGCATGGTTTTGACCAGCCCGGCGCGTTTAAGCGCGTCAAAACCGCGATACAGGCCCAGCAGCAAACCGGCCTGCCCGGCAGGCACAATCAGCGCGCCGGGAGCGCAGCCGATTTGCTCAAAAATCTCATAAGCGGCGGTAGCATAGCCAGGGATATTGACCGGCAGCCAGGCGTGACTGGCGTAAGTTGTGCCAGAATCGGCGGCTTTCAGGACGGCGGCACTCACATCGGAGCGCGAACCGGCGATCGGATGCAATTCCGCGCCGTAGAACTCAATCTGCTGACGTTTGGGACCGCTGGCGGCAGCCGGGGTATAAATTTCAGCCTTGATGCCAGCCCGGGCGGCGTAAGCGGCGAAGGAGGCCCCGGCATTGCCGGACGAGTCCTCAATTGCGTTGGTCACACCACGGGATTTTAGAAATGTGACCAGCGGCGAAGTGCCCCGATCTTTGAAGGAACCCGTCGGGTTGAGATATTCGCACTTGAAAGCGACCTGACGCCCGAAAGCCTCGGACCACAGCAAAGGCGTGGCGCCTTCTCCCAACGAAACGGCAGGAAAGTCGGCGGGTAGACCGGCAAAGGCCTGGCGGTAGCGCCAGATTCCCGGCTGGGATTTGTCCACCTGCGCGGAATCAAATTCCAGCGGCCCAATATCAAACATTCCACCGCATTTGGGGCATTTATAGGGCGCGGCTGTCTCCGGGTAGGGACGTCCGCAATTGGTGCAGAGTATTTTCATCGCAAAATCCATTCACGCTGTAGCATGGCGTAGAGATATTCGCTGCCCCAGACAGCCTGGCTTTCAAGCCAGAAACTTTCGAGGTAATGGGCCTCGCGCCGAAAGCCGAGTCGCTCGAGCAAACAGATGGATGCGTCGTTTTCGACGTCACAATCGGCCATAATACGATGCAGATTGAAAGTTTTGAACAACTGATCCAACACCTTGCGGACTGCTTCGCTGGCATAGCCCTGCTTCCAGGCGCTGCGGGAGAGGGTGTAGCCCAGGTAAGCCTGCCGCGGATTGGATTTGGTGACATGGAAAGCAATATCGCCAATCATCTGGCCGTTATCTTTGCGTTCCAGGGCAAATGGCAGCCACTCGCCGGGCGTACCGGGGATGGCGTCTTTGGCATGGGCGATAAATTCTACGGCGTCTTCGCGCAAAAAGGGCGTTTTCCAGCCCTGATAGCGGAAAACATCCGGATCATTGCGATAAGCCAGAAAAGTCTCAAGGTCAGAGTCGCGGAAGGGACGGAGAATCAGGCGGGAGGTTTCAAGACTGAGGGGCATAGTATGCTATCGGAAGTGTAAAAGAAGATGCGTTCAAATTTCGCCTTGATTTTTTCGCAGCTGAAAAGCAAGGCGGTTTTCAATCAGCGTCACGATGAGCAACGTAGCCAGCACCACCAGCGCAAAGATCAGATACATGCCATGACCTCCCAGGCTGTCGAGCAGCAATCCGCCGACAAAACCGCCAATGGCGGCACCAATTCCGTAAACGGTGGCGCCAAAAAGGCCCTGGGCGCTGGCGCTCATTCCTGCCGGCGCATTTTCATCGGCGTAAGAGACTCCGGCCATCCACATGGCAGAAAAACTGACGCCGTTCAGCAGCTGCGTCACCAGAACCAGCAGCGGACTGGTGGCGAGCGATAGCGCCAACAGTCGAATGGCGGTGATAATTAAGGCCAGGTTCAACAAAGAACGGGATTTGAAGCGTTTGAGCAGCCAGTTCCCAAAAAAGAAAGTGGGGAATTCGGAGAGCGTTCCGATCGTCAGTGCCAATCCCATGTAACCGGCATCGGCGCCCAGGTCTTTCATGTACGAAAGCAGGTAGCTGTTGGTGACCGAAGCCGCCAATCCACCTGCCAGGGCCAGGCTGAGAAAGAGCTGCCAGGAGCGATTTTTGAGCAGGGCATAAGCTCCATTTCTGGAAGCACTTACGCCCACCGTCCGGTCATACACCAGTTTTTGGCTGACGAGCAGGGCCAGGAAATAGGTAATCCCGCCGCCCCAGAAGGTGAATTTTAATCCGTAGTTCTGAACGAGAAACCCGGCCAGCATGGCCATCACGCCAAAGCCCAGGGTGCCACCCACGCGGATGCGGCCATACATTTCTTTTTGGTCTTTCAACATAAACATGGTGGCGCTATCCGCGAAAGCAGAAATCGGCGAAAAGAAGATGGTAAAGAGCA
>CAILYI010000295.1 GCA_903838415.1 uncultured Anaerolineae bacterium
CTGTGGGTTTGTGATTGACCGCGACTTGAATGCAGCCATCAACCTGGAGCAGTTGCTTTACAGATCTTGATTTTTACTATCCCTTTATGGGGACTACGGCAAGCTCTGCCGGAAGTAACGCCTGAGAAGAGCACGTCAGTCCGAGTTTCTCGGCAATGCTCGTGGAAACAGGAACCAAATATCAAATTTACCATGGGTAGATTTGGATAGGTTTTGGTGAGCGGTTGATGCCTGATAGTTCGCGTGTGTTGAATTCAGCGCCAATCACGAGCATCGCATCGAAGGTCTCGTAGACCATCCTGGTGATCGGTGAAACATAATCCAGCTGGGCCTCGGATGCATTCTTATAAAAAGCTTCCTGTGCGCCGGGAATGGCGTTGACGATAAAAACATGCGCTCCGGCCTTAATTGCCTCGGCATAAACGGCCAGATTGAGTTCATCGGCCAGTGGATTGGTGCGCAGCACCATCTGTTGGCCGGGTTTCAACTCGAGTGAATAGTGGATAAGCACCTTTGCGAGCCTGGAAACACGCGGATCGGGCATTTTCTCGTCCTTTCTAAATAAAAAGTGGGGTAAATTCTCGGCCTGTTTCTACCAATAATTCTTGTTCAAGCACACTCAGCGCCGTGAAATTTTCACACGCTTTCAGTACCAACGGCAAAATCCGCACATCACCTGCGGTGCACAAACCGGTGACATCCTGCGAAAGCGCAAAATTCACCGCGCGCTGAATTTCATCCATTTCGCTGAAAGGCTCATACCAGGTGGCGGCGCTGTGCGGCTTTTCGCCCCACGGGCCCCTGGTAATTGTCTTGATGACCATCATGCCGACATCCTTCCGCCGACATTCGGCCATCAGTGCTTCGGCGTTCTTCCTATACTCGGGATTGCCCATCTGTATAAAATTCAGCGGAAAAAGGACCGAATCGAAGTCGAAACGCTTTAATGCTTCGAGATAAATCGCTGGAGCATTCGCCCCGTGACCGGTGATACCGATAAATTGAGTCAATCCCGCCCTTTGCGCTTCCACTGCCGCCTCCAGCGCGCCGCCTTTCATGGTGACGGCGTCCAGCTCTTCGAAGGTGGTAATTGCGTGCAGTTGGTACAAATCAAATTTTTCGGTTTGCAGGCGTTTGAGCGAGGCGTGCATTTCCTGCCAGGCGCCGGCTTTGGTGCGTTCCGTGGTTTTACAGCCCAAAAAGAAACGTTCGCGCTCCTTCGGCATCCACGGACCGATACGTTCTTCCGCCTGACCGTAGGATGGCGCCACGTCGATGTGGTTGATGCCCGCCGCGATGACCTGCTCCATTACCTGATCGGCATCCGCCTGGGAAATTTCCCAGAAGGCCGCCGCGCCGAAAATGGCGACGGTGCTCATGTGACCTGTGCGGCCAAAACGTCTTGTTTGCATATTATGCTCCTGCCGCCTTAAACGCGGCGCTGACGATACTCTGCGCTTCGTCAATGACGCGGTTGAGATGCGCCTCATCGATAAAGCTTTCGGCATAAATTTTGTAAATTTCTTCGGTGCCGGAGGGACGCGCCGCGAACCAGCCGTTCTCGCTGACGATCTTCAAGCCGCCAATCGAAGCCCCATTGGCGGGAGCCCTTGTCAGCCGCGCGACAATTTTTTCGCCCGCCAGCGTCTCGGCCTGGACAGCTTCCGGCGAAAGGGTTTTGAGTACGTTTTTCTGGGCAGAATTGGCTTTCGCGTCAATCCGTTTGTAAACCGGGTTGCCAAAACGGGCGGTCAATTCACGGTAATGCTGACCGGGATCGCGCCCGGTAGTGGCTGTGATTTCCGCCGCCAGCAGATTGAGCAGAATGCCGTCCTTGTCCGTCGTCCAAACGCTGCCATCTTTGCGCAAGAACGAAGCTCCGGCGCTTTCCTCGCCGCCGAAACCGAAGGAACCATCCACCAGGCCATCGACAAACCATTTGAAACCGACCGGCACCTCGGCCAGTTCGCGGCCCAGGGATTTGGCAACCCGGTCGATCATCGAGCTGGAGACCAGCGTTTTGCCGATTTTGGCATCCTTGCGCCAGCCGGTGCGATTCTGGAACAGGTACGAGATCGCCACAGCCAGGTAATGGTTCGGGTTCATGAGTCCGGCCGAGGGGGTGACGATGCCATGCCGGTCAACGTCCGGGTCGTTGCCGAATGCAATCTCAAAGTCATCCTTCAAGCCAATTAATCCGGCCATGGCATATGGCGAGGAACAGTCCATGCGGATTTTGCCGTCATGATCAACGCACATGAAAGTGAAAGCTGGGTCGACGGCGCGATTGACGACGGTGATGTTCAGCTTGTGAATTTCGGCGATCACGTCCCAGTAAGCGACCGCTGCGCCGCCCATCGGATCGACGCCGATGCGCAGACCGGAAGCTGCGATTTTTTCCATGTCGATGACGTTGCTCAAATCGCGGATGTAAGGTGTGGCGAAATCATGCTGGCGGGTGCAGGAGGCGGCCAGCGCTGCTTTGAGCGGAATCCGTTTTACCGCCTTTAAGCCATCCCGCAAAATTTGATTGGCGCGCGCCTGGATGCCGTTGGTAATTTCGGGCCCGGCGGGGCCGCCGTTAGGTGGATTGTATTTAAATCCGCCATCTGTGGGCGGGTTGTGCGAAGGAGTGATGACCACGCCGTCAGCCAGGTTATCTGTGCGTCCACGATTGTAGGCCAGGATGGCGTGTGAAACGACCGGGGTGGGGGTGTAGATTTGCCCAACGGGGATGCGAATTTCGAGTCCGTTGGCGGCAAACACTTCCAGCGCGGTGGATTCGGCCGGTTCGGAGAGCGCATGTGTATCCTTGCCAACAAAGAGCGGGCCGGTGATGCCCTGCGCCTGTCGGTACTCGCACAAAGCCTGGCTGACAGCCAGGATGTGATCTTCGTTGAAACTTCCTTCAGTGGATGTGCCGCGATGGCCCGAAGTGCCAAAGGCCACTTGATGCGCGGGGTTTTCTGGCTCCGGGTGGTTTGTGTAATAAGCGGAAATTAATCGCGGGATGTTGGTGAACAGTTCGCGAGGGGCGGGTTGACCAGCGAGTGGACTGAGTGCCATGAGTTACCTCTGAAAATTGGAATAGTCGGATTCCTGACAGTTTTATTTTAGCCGCTTTTGAATTGCTGTGACTGGTTCGGGGGTGGTATTTAGGCTGATCTGAGCGATTTGTTATGCTTTCTGGGCGCAAACTGGCTTTTCATGTTTGCGGATCGTTGTTTTGCACTATAATTTTGTTACAAGAGATCGCCCCATTGTTTGTAAAGGAATGAAAAGGTTATGAGTAACCCACTGATTACCATTGAACGCTTCCTTTTGAGTCAACAGCCGGAAAACGCTAAAGGGGATTTAACCACCCTTTTCTATGACATTGCCCTGGCTGCCAAAATGATCGCAACCCAAACGCGCCGATCCGCTTTGTTGGATATCCTGGGCTATGAAGGCACCACGAACGTCCAGGGTGAGCGGCAGCGCAAATTGGATGTCTACGCTGATGATGTCATGTTTAAATTGAATGATCACACCGGGCGGCTGTGCGCGATGGTTTCAGAAGAACGGGACGATTGGATCCCAATCCCTGAAGTTTATTCCAAGGGCCATTACATTCTCGTTTACGATCCGCTGGATGGATCCAGCAACATCGACACCAACGTCACGATTGGCACCATTTTCGGCGTTTTCCACACGCTGGATATCGATCAACGCGGCCGCATTGAAGATTGCCTGCGTCCCGGACGTGAGCTTGTCGCCGCCGGGTATATTATCTATGGTACCAGCACGATGTTTGTCTACAGCGCCGGGCAGGGTGTGCATGGCTTTACGCTTGACCCTGAAATCGGCGAATTCTTGCTGACGCACGAAAATATGCGCTTCCCCGAGAAACCAGCTTATTACAGTTTTAACTTCGGCGCGGCGCTTTTATGGGAAAAGGGCATGCAGAAGTATGCCGAATGGTTGCAGTCCGCGCCAGAACCGAGACTTTCCCAGCGTTATATCGGCTCCCTGGTGGCGGATTTTCATCGTAACCTGCTCTACGGCGGGATTTACGGATATCCTGGCGAAGTCAAATACCCGAATGGGAAAATCAGGCTGCTCTATGAAGCCGGTCCATTGGCTTTTCTCGCAGAACATGCCGGTGGATATGGCTCCAATGGCGTTACCTCCTTGCTCGATATCAAGCCGGACAGCTTGCATCAGCGCACCCCAGTTTTCATTGGCACTCGTTCTCTGGTGGAAAAGGTGGAAGAATTCTTGGGGAAGTAAGCCTCGACAGAAAAATTGCTCCCGAAACCGGGAGCTATTTTTATTCACCGATGATTTTGACTAGCACGCGTTTGGCGCGATGTCCGTCGAATTCGCCATAAAAAATCTGCTCCCAGGGACCAAAATCCAACCTGCCGTTGGTCACCGCCACGACGACTTCCCGTCCCATAACCTGGCGTTTCAGGTGGGCGTCGGCGTTATCCTCGCCGGTGCGATTATGCCAGTATTGGCCGAGCGGTTCGTGTGGAGCGAGCGTTTCCAGCCAGGATTCATAATCGTGGTGCAGACCGGGTTCATCGTCGTTGATGAAGACCGAAGCGGTGATATGCATGGCATTGCACAGACAAAGTCCCTCGCGGATTCCGCTGTCCTTCAGGCAGGCTTCCACCTGTGGCGTGATGTTGATAAATCCGCGCCGGGCCGGGATGTTGAACCATAGTTCTTTGCGATAGGATTTCATTGTTTTCTCCTCGTCATTTCAGCTATTCTACCCTTTTTGATTATTTGATTAGGGTGCGTTTCAAATGAGTTGAAAGCCGGGCTTCAATCTGGTAAAGTGAGTTTCCCAAACCACTTCAGGAAAGAAACCATGGCTTCCAACTCACAAGAAATATTTTTCGAAGGCGATGCGAGTTTCAATGATGAGTTCATCCACGCCGAAAAACCAGGGACACTGCGCCAGGCGGCCAGCTGTCGTTGGGGTTCTAAACCAAAACGGGAGGCCTAAAGCCTCCCGTTTTATCTTGCCTGCTTGTGCTTTCTTCATTCAACCAGAATCTATATTTTCGCCACAAAAAATACAAGAACAAATATCGCAGGCCGCGCTTTCCGTTGGGTGGGTGCAGCCTGCAGGGCTATGAGTTTCCATCTCGCATATCTTTCTATTTATTATACTTGAAAGTATGATACTTCCTAGTATAATAAATAGAAAAGGAAGGGCGTCATGGATTTTGAATTTATTGGAAGACAGCACGAACTCAGACGATTTAATGATCTTTGGAGCAGAAACTCTGCCCAGTTTCTTGTGTTATATGGTCGCCGCCGTGTTGGTAAAACAGCATTGCTGGTTGAGTGGATTCGCCGCAGCCGTAACCGCGCTCTGTATTGGGTGGCATCCCCAACTTCAGCGGCTGCACAACTGCGCGCCTTCTCCCAAGCCATCTACAATTTTTCCCATCCGGATACTGTGGCTCCCGAACATTTTACGTATGCAACCTGGAGGCAGGCTTTCGATGAAGTTGCACTCCTGGCGCAAGTGCACAGGCTGGCTTTATTTATTGATGAATTCACCTTTTTGCTGGAGGTCAATCCCGGGATAGCGGGCGAACTGCAAAACTTTTGGGATCATTCCCTCAGCCATTCCAATCTGTTTTTGTGCCTGTCCGGATCTCACCTGGGGATGATGAAACGCGAATTTCTCTCTTATCAGGCCCCATTGTATGGCAGGGCTTCATCTCAGATTTACTTGAAACCTTTCTTCTTTGGACAGACGAAATTGTTCTTTCCAAAGTATTCAGCGGTAGATCGGGTGGCAATCTACTCTATCTTTGGAGGCATTCCAGCCTATTGGGCGCGGATCGACCAAACAAAATCAGTGTCCCACGCCATCAAAACCGAACTTCTGACGGCAAACAACCTGATGCAGGCCGAACCTCGGCTGCTTTTGCAGGATTTCATCTCTGAACCCCACAATTACATCTCCATTTTGAGCGCAATCGCCAATGGAGCTCACACGATCAAGGCAATATCGCAGGAATCCGGGTTGCCAAATGTCAATCCGCCCAAATATCTCGGGGTGCTGACTGAGGCTGGCTTTGTTGAGAGAAGAGTACCCGTCACCAGTACCGGCATTTCACGGGAAGGACGATACCATATTACCGATCCCTATTTGCGGTTTTATTACCGCTTCCTTGCCGGTCGCCAGGAGCAGCTGGCTTTTGGCATTCAGGAACAGGGGCTGGCCGAAATCACCAGACACATGATTGATTTCATCGGTACCTATACTTGGGAAGAAATCTGCCGGGAGTGGGTGCTGCGTGCCGGAGCGGCAGGCAGCCTGCCCTATCTCCCTGATAAAGTTGGAAGCGCCTGGAATGCGCGAGCCCAGGTGGACGTGGTTGGAATAAATTCGATGGAAAAAACCATAATTCTGGGGGAATGTAAATGGACGATGAACCCAACAGATCGGAAAGTGATGTTTGAATTGGTGGAAGAAAAGGCAGCGCTTATCATTCCAGCTGTAGGTAATTGGAAGGTGTACTTTCTGGGCTTTTCCAGAAGCGGATGGACAAGCGGGGCCATGCTGTATCAGGATGAAATTAACAAAAAGCCTTTATCGGGTGCGAATTGGGTTTCGACCGGCATGCAGCTCATTGACTTGGAAAGACTCGACGCTGATATGGCTGAACTGACGAATCGTGTGGAAAACTATGAAATCACTTTTTAGGTACAGTATTTCGTCAAACGGAAATTGCTGAGTTGATTTGGCTGAGGTAATCGCGCTTCGTTGTTTGACGGCTATCTGAGGAATTCTTCTCTCAAGGAGTATCGATTCATGAAACCGGTACGCACCATCGCTGTTCTGGCCGATTGTTTCACTTCGCACATCGTCCCAGGACTATATGGGATGCTCATGGCGAAGGCGCTGCAGTATCGACCGAAGCGGCACGGTACGAAGACAGCAGCTCTGGAAATCAGGAGTACCTAAAGAATGCCGCCTTCCGGCAACAAGCAACCAGATCGTTGGCAGCCAGGAGCTTATCGGGGGTGTTGGTCTACTGGCTTTCAATGAGGTTTCACTATTTTCCCATGACGACCTTTGCCGTTTATCGGCCCGCTCATGGTAGAATTTTTCAACACTTTTCTTTCAAGGAAACAACACAATGATTCAAACCTACCGCTACACCTGAGTGCACCGATCAAGCGCAAGTTTGCGCTTGGCAGTGGCGTTGCGCACGTCCCGGCGTGGCGGAGGTAGTATCGTATTCTGATATTTCCTTTTAGCCTCCTGAACCGCCGTTTGC
>CAILYI010000296.1 GCA_903838415.1 uncultured Anaerolineae bacterium
CGACACCTACGGTTTGATTGAGCCGCACGTCCGCTAGCTCTCACATTGCTGGATTTACTAGCGTTCAAGTCGCTCCCATAGAGTAAAATAGACTGGCCCGTAAGGGCCAGTCTATTTTATTGGAGACTTTCATGGAAAGCATTGACTTTGACGATGCCATTCTCGAGCCTGGTTGGGAAGAAAAAATTGATTTCAAGGCCATCGAGACTGCCGTCGAGAATATGATAATTGCTGTTGGTGAAGATCCATCGCGCGACGGGCTCAAAAAAACCCCAATGCGCGTGGCTCGTATGTATGCTGAACTCTTTGCAGGTTATCGCACTGATCCGGTGGCAGTTGTCAATAGCGCCATATTTGACGTTAAATATGACGAAATGGTGATCGTCCGCGACATAGAATTTTATTCCCTCTGTGAACATCACATGCTGCCATTTATTGGTCGAGCGCACGTCGCCTATATCCCGGATGGCAAGGTGCTGGGCCTTTCCAAAATCCCGCGTATTGTGGATATGTTTGCCCGGCGTCTTCAGGTGCAGGAACGCATGACCCGCCAGATTGCCGATTTTCTGCGTGATTTGCTTCAGCCCCAGGGTGTGGCCGTTGTTGTCGAAGCTATGCACCTGTGTTCTATGATGCGCGGTGTCAAAAAGCACGACGCGCGCATGACCACCTCGGCCATGCACGGCGCATTTCGCGCCAACCTGGCCACCCGGCAGGAATTTCTGGATAACATCTCGCGTGGTGCGACACAGCTGCGCATTTAGCGGCCAGAAAAGCATAAGCCCGTAGAATGATTTTTTGAGTTTGTCTGAAGTAGAAGGGCGGTTAAAAGAGCCGTTCTACTTCAGACAAACTCCATTACAGAAGATTTCACGAATGCTAAAGCGCGGCATGCTTTTGTAACATCTTTGGCAATTTCCCTGATGCGGGTGATTGAAGTGCAGGGGATTAGGCCGGTCATACTGGTATGGCAACAGGTTTTCCATGGCGATCGGTGGAATGGGGAATGTTATCTCGCTGTCGCTCCATAACAGCACATACGGTCATCCTGGCATTGTTGCGAAATGCATTCTGGATGCGTGGTACTACCTGTGTTAGCCCAGGTTTAGCTTTTACACTCCCCGAGAATCTCTCCAAACCAACCCAATTTCAACCCATCGCAAAAAGTCTATTGACTTTTTGGTAATGTTTGATAATATATAAGTATAATCACTTACTCGTGTAAATTTAATCGTGTAAACTAAAATATTCTCCGTTTTCTCCTTTTTACTGTAGAAAAACCACGAAAGGCTGGGTTCCTTAAGTGAAGCGTCCAACTCAAAAGGATGTTGCTCAATTGGCAGGTGTTTCCAGAGCGACTGTATCGTATGTCATTAATGGCCTGGCGGATGGGCAGATTCCGATTTCTGAGGAAACCCGTCGGGCAGTACAGGCTGCAGTTAAAGAGTTGGGTTACGAGCCAGATGCGCGTGCGCAGGCTTTGCGCTCTGGAAATACGAAGACAATCGGTTTGATTATCCCCGATATTCATAATCCCCATTACTGGGATTTTGTGGACGGGACAGAACAAGAAGCGCGTGCATCCGGCTATCATCTGCTCCTTTCGGCCACTACTTTCAATAGTAAATATGCAGAAGATATTTTCGATGGGTTGGCTCATCGGCGAATTGATGGGTTGATTCTGTGTGGTTCATTTAATATCCAATCCCTGAAAGCCCAAAATGCGCTGACCCAAATTCTCAACCGACAACTCCCGCTGGTGGAAATGAGAGACAATTACAACCTGGAATCGGATAGCGTGGTGTCTGATTATGGCGCCCCAACCAGGGAAGTGATGACCTATTTACTTTCGCTGCAACATCGACGGATTGGCGTCATTTACGGCGTGGATGAACCCAGTTTAGCGGAAGATCGACAGACAGCTTATGAGAATTCTCTTCAGCGTGCCGGGCTGCCATTGGATCCGAGTCTGTTCGTCCAATGTGGATCAAGTATCGAAGATGGTTATCAGGCTGCCTTAAAGCTTCTGGGGTCCCGGCAGCGACCGACCGCTGTGATTGCGATCAATGATTTGCTGGCGATGGGCGTTTTGCGTGCGGCTGGTGATCTCGGTTTGAAAATTCCAGAGGATTTATCCCTGGTGGGTTACGATAACATTTTGATGTCCAATTACCTTGTGCCCCGCTTAACAACGGTTTCCAAGGATGCTGTTTTGGCCGGACGTGAGGCCTGTAAATTGGTTTTGGAGCGTATTCAGAACCCGGCGCTGCCTCATCGTAGAAGAGAAATTCCAGCCAGGTTGGTCATTCGTGAATCAACCGGGCCAAACCTGGGATCGTAACCAGAAACACCAAACTCTGCAGAAGAAAGAAGGTGATTAAGAAAATAAATCCAATTGTCTTGACATTTGTTAAAGAAAAGGAGATACCGACTATCTTGGTGGACGGCGGTATCTCCCTGGTGTGAGCAATCAGAAAACTCTGCACCTTTAGCAGGCGGTTTTCTTTTTGCCCAAAAACATCATACTGGATTTCTGCCCGCTTGACAAGCGCGCCACCTTTCAATTGATCCCGGTTGGGTGGTTTTGAGAAATCCAAACTGGCAGCGGCAAAGGCTCTGTCAGAACCAATTTTTGCTCTAAGGAAAAGGAGAAACACCCATGTTTTCCATTCGTAAGATTTTCTTGCTCTTCGTCTTGTTGGCTGTCATCTTGACGGCCTGCGCTCCGGCAGCCACTGCTGTCCCCGCGCCTGCAGCTCCGGCTGATACTGCTGCGCCTGCACCCACCAGCGCTCCTGCACCAACCGAAGTTCCTGCAACCGCAGCTCCCGCACCTGTTGAGTTGACCTTTCTGGTTGGCTCCAACGAAAACGACCAGCTGATGAACCATGCGCTCGCCGATGCATACATGGCGCTGCACCCTAATGTGACCATCAACATAGAAAGTGGGCCGACGGGCACTGAAGCCGATAACCTCGTCAAGACGCGCCTTGCGACCGGCGAAATGAACGATCTCTTCTACTACAACTCCGGTTCGCTGCTCCAGGCTTTGCATCCCGCCGATACATTGGTTGATCTTTCACAGCAGCCGTTTATGGCCAATATCGTCGATTCGTTCAAACAGACCGTTTCGCAGAATGGGCAAGTCTTCGGAGTTCCGGTTGGCACGGCAAGCGCCGGTGGTATTCTGTATAATACGAAGATCTTTGCACAGGTTGGAATCAGCGTGCCCAAGACCTGGGCTGAATTCGAAGCAAATAACGAGAAACTTAAGGCAGCCGGTATTGCCCCCGTCATCGTTACCTTTGGTGACACATGGACTTCACAACTGTTCGTGCTGGCTGACTATTATAATGTCCAACAGGCTGTCCCGACCTTTGCGGCGGACTATACTGCCAACAAGGCCAAGTACGCTTCCACTCCGGCGGCGATGGCCGGTTTCAGCTATATGCAAGAAGGCTTTGAAAAGGGTTGGTGGCAGCAGGATTACGCGACCACGAAATTCGATCAGGGCTTGAAGCTGCTCGCTGACGGCAAGGGCGCCCAGTACTCGATGCTGTCCTTTGCGCTCGGAACCATCGCGACCAATTCTCCTGAAGCAGGGAATGACATTGGGTTCTTTGCTCTGCCGGGTACGGATGCCTCGAAGAACGGCGCTACGATTTGGATGCCCAACGCGGTCTATATTCCAAAAACAAGCAAGCATATTGCTGAGGCCGAGGATTTCCTGGCGTTCATCGCTTCAACTGATGGCGCCGATGCAATCACCGCCAAGGTCCCGCCGACAGGCCCATACGTCATCAAGGGCGCGAAACTCCCTGACAACGTTCTTCCGGGCGTGAAGGAAATCGCCGCCTACATTGACGCTGGAAGCTCCGCACCGGCGCTTGAGTTCCTCTCCCCGATCAAGGGACCGTCACTCGAACAGCTCTGTGTGGCTGCCGGAACCGGTCAGATGGATGCTGCAGCAGCCGCCGCGGCTTATGATGAAGATGTCAAGAAACAGGCCCAGCAGCTTGGCCTGGCGGGCTGGTAATCACCGCGCTTGACGTTTGTCACGCTTAATCTTCTGAGGGTCGGAGCTAGTTCTCCGGCCCTCAGAGCCCAGCAATCACATCGTCGATGAGGGCGAGCTTCTATGACAATCAACGTGCGACGGCCGCGGGCAGTCCTGCGAACGTATCCGAACTGGTTTTATCTTCCGGCAGCGCTCGTATTTGGCGTGTTCTTCGTCGCGCCGACGGTGCTTGCGTTTTACTTCAGCCTGACGCGCTGGTCGCTGTTCGACGCAACATTTATTGGCCTTGACAACTATCGCACTTTCCTGGGGGATGCCCAGCTTATGTCCGGGCTGCGCAATACGTTGATCTATGCCGTGCTTACCAGCGGACTAAAAGTCATCATTTCGCTGCCACTCGCCATGTTGCTCACTTCGAGTGTTCGTCTTAAGGGACTTCTGCGAGGCATCATCTTTTTCCCGGTGCTCGTCAGTACCGTCGCCGTTGGGATTACTTTCGCTACGCTGATGCAGCCATCCGTGGGGTTGATCAACACCGTCCTCGCATTCTTTGGGCTTCCACACCCGGATTGGCTGGGGAATCCGGCCCTGGCGCTGTACTCGGTGGCGCTGGTTGACGTCTGGAAAGGGGTTGGCATCGCAACGGTGATCTTCATCGCGGGTATCTTATCGATCCCGCTGGATTTCTTCGAAGCGGCGCGGCTGGAGGGTGGATTATGGGTGAAGTTCCGTTATGTAATCCTGCCATTGGCTCGCAATGCTTCGTTTACCGTCATCCTGCTATCGTTTATCGGCGGGCTGCGCAGTTTCGACTTAATCTGGACCATGACCCATGGCGGGCCCGGTTTTGCCTCGGATGTGCTTACCTCGGTCATCTACAAGGAGTATCAGGCGGGCTTCTATGGCTTGTCGACGGCTGGGAATGTGGTGCTCTTCATTCTCGTCACACTTATTGTCTATCCGCTGATGCGGTTTTTTAATCGCATGGAGCTTGAGTTATGAAAATCCGGAAGTTCATCGCGGGCATCTGGCTGGATGTTGTCTCTCTGATCGTCATCGGCATTGTCTTCCTCGTACCCTTTGCGTTTATCCTGCTGACGGCTTCCAAGACGCGCCAGGAAGCGTCTTTGTTTGAATTCAGTTTGCCGGGCAAGTTTCTGCTGATCGAAAATATCCGCACTGTCATGGCGTTCGCTGACAATCGCATGTTTCTGGCGCTGTGGAATAGCACAATTCTGACGGTGGGCTCGGTGACGCTGATCGTTCTTTTCTCCGCGCTGGTCGCCTTTGTGACGCAGCGCCGCCATGATCGGATGGCGTCGATTGTCAGTTCGATCATGCTGGCGGGACTTATCATCCCTCCGGCTGTTGTGCCGACGATTTTCCTGTTGCAGTGGATTGGTCTCTACAAGACACTTTTCGGGTTGATCATGGTTGAAGTCGCGTTCACCATGCCTTTTGCGATTCTGATCTTTCGCGCCTTCATGGCATCCATCCCCAGCGAGCTCGACGAAGCCGCCATTGTGGATGGCGCGTCTCCGTTGCGCGTGTTTTTCTCCATTATTTTGCCGCTGCTGAAGCCAGCCATTATTACGGTCATTGTGACCTCGTCCGTTAGCATTTATAACGATTTCGTCGGCCCGCTCTACTTTCTGCCTGGGTCGCAGAACGTCACCGCACAGCTGACTTTGTTCAGCTTTATCAGCCAGTTCAACTCACAGTGGAACCTGCTCTTCGCCGATGTGGTTGTCATCACGATCCCGCCCTTGATCATGTTCATGTTCTTCCAGCGTCAGATTGTTTCGGGGATGACGGCTGGCGCAATCAAGGGGTAGTAACTGTCTAGTAATATCTATTCATACCTGTTCACTTATTCAAATATATGTATAATTAATGGTATGAAGATAAGCATTGGGCAGGCCGCAAAAGAACTGGGTGTTTCCATTGCAACATTACGACGCTGGGAGGCGGCTGGGAAAATCCAGGCAGAACGCACTCCAACAGGCCATCGCCGTTATGAGCTCGCGCAATTACGCGGGTAAAGCCCTATGAAACCAGCAAGAATAATCGCCCAACCCTGTGTTATGCCCGGGTTTCGAGTCATGATCAGAAGGAAGACCTTGTGCGGCA
>CAILYI010000297.1 GCA_903838415.1 uncultured Anaerolineae bacterium
GGCGAAGTTCTTCAAGTTGTTCTTTTAACTGATCTTCCGCCCGTTTGCGCTCGGTGATGTCGCGACATATGACATAGGATCCAGCATACTTGCCGGAACTATCATATTGAAATTTAGCGTTATCTTCCCGCCAGATATAATGCCCGGCTGCATGCTTAACTCTGTAAGAATAAATCGCTCCAGCCTGTTTCAATTCAATCGCTGCATATATTTTTGCGAACGCAACTTCACGGTCATCCGGGTGAATGCTTGAGTAAATAATATCGGGAGTTCGCGCAAGTTCCTCAATTTCGCTATAGCCAAGTTGTTTAAGATAACCCGGTGAAGCATATTGAATTCGGCTATCTGCTCCAAAAATGATTATTCCGTCAGATGTATTTTCAGCAATCAGGCGATACTTTTTCTCGCTCTCGCGCAGGGCCGTTTCAACCCGTATGCGCTCGGTGATGTCGATGGCGATGCCTTCCAGCGCAATGAGATTTCCGCCATCGTCGTAAATCGGCACGTTGCGCTGTTCCGTCCAGAGCAACGTGCCGTCTTTTCGAACCCAACGCAGGATCAGCGGGGAACGGATGTCGCGCCCCGCCTGAGTAGTGGACTCCAGCAGATACCGGTCGTCGGGGTGAACTAATTTGAAACCCAGGTCGGGGTCGGCGAAATGCTCTTCAGGGGTATACCCGGTCATGAGTGTTGCGGCCCGGCTGACGTAAGAGAATCCACGCTGGGGTCTGAGTTCGTAGCGATAGATCAAGTCCTGAGCGTTCTCGGCCAGACGGCGGAAGCGTTCTTCGCTCTCAAGCAAGGCCACTTCCGCTTTCTTGCGTTCGGTAATGTCTTGAGCAATGCCCATCAGAAATGCGGGCTTGCCATCCTGGTCGGAAATCGTTGTTCCGCTCTTCGCCCAAACATGGCGGATGGATGAATCTGGCATGATAATTCGGTATTCGATCGGTTGGTTTGCGATAGCCGCAGCGTTGGAAGGCAGAACCAAATGCAAATCATCAGGATGAATTACCCTTTTGATAACGTCTCCAAGCCGACCGGAATATGAATCCTTTTCAATACCAAATATGCGATACATTTCATCTGACCAGGTAATCTCATCTTTCTTAACATCCCATTTCCAATTTCCAATGTGAGCAGTTGACTGGGCTTCTTTTAATTCCAATTCTGAAAGACGGTACTTTTCCTCGCTCTCGCGCAGCGCCTGTTCGGACCGCTTGCGTTCCGAGATGTCGTGGATTACGGAAAATAGCATCTGTTTTTCATTAACAAAAACTGGGGACGAATGTACTTCCACAATGCGTTCTGTGCCATTCGCCAGACGGTGTGTAAAAACAAAGTAATTGCGCTCCTCTTCCAATGCTTTGCGGCATTCATCCGTCACCTGTTCAGGTGGCAGGATATTGATGTCATTGATGTTCATGGCTATGAGTTTGGATTTTTCGTAACCGTAAAATTTCGCGGCGGACTGGTTGACATCCATGATCAAGCCGGTTTGCGGCTCGATGAGCAGCATGATGGCATCATGTTTTTCAAACATTTGGCGGAAGCGCGCCTCGCTCTTGCGCAGCGCCTCTTCGGCCTGCTTGCGCTCGGTGATATTTTCCACTACTGCCATGATTTTATTGATCTCGCCACCCTGATTCATCAAAGGCACAGTTCGATAGCACTGGTATTGATTGTTGATAATAAGTTCAAATTGTGTTTCAGCGCCATCAAATGTTTTGAGATAATGATCTCTGACAAGAGGCGCATGTTCGCTAAAGACCTGCTCCAAAGTCAGACCCACAAACTGGGCTGGATCCAGGTTCTGCTTCTTGAATTCCTGCCCGGAAGTAAAGCCGATCGTCAGGTCTTTTTCGATGATGGAAACGTAGGAATTTGGATAATTCTCAGCCACTGTGCGGAGAAGTGAGGCGTTTTCTTTCAATGCTTCTTCTACCTGCTTACGCTCTTGAATCTCCATCTCCAAAGACCTGGTGCGCGCGGACACCTGTTTTCTGAGCGAAATCGACCAGAGCAGCAGGATGGAGCCAATCAGCAGAAATGCAAGAACCATCCCGACCAAATATTTTAGAAATATTTCGTTCGTAGCTCCAATCAGTTCCAGGCTCCCAAACCATTTTTTGTAAATTTCGTCATACTGCCCAGTGGCTTTGATAATGCTCACGCCCTGGTTTAACCGTTCCAGAACCTCCTGATTTCCTTCCTTGACGGCAAAGCTGAAAGGACGGTTATAGGCTTCCACCACTACTGGCGATGGTCCAAGATTGGTAAGGTTCAAAGCCCGGATCAACTCCAAGCCGACCAGTTTTGGCATGAGCGCCGTATCTCCGCTCCCTGATGCCAAAAGCCGCAGCGCTTCTGGTAAGCTGGTAACCAGGACCAATTGGTCAGCCTTGATGGATGCCAGCGACTTTAAATAGTCATGGGCCTGATCGCTTTGCATCACGACGATCTTTTTTCCTTGCAGATCAGCTATGGACGAAATCGGGCTGGCATCTTTGCGCGTAAAAAAGGCATCATAGGCAATCGTATGCGGCGGAGAGAAATCATACAGTTTGTCTCGCTCTGCGGAAAATGCCATCATCGGCAGAAAATCGATCTGGCCCTTATCAAGCGCGTGACGTGCGTTGTCCCAGGTGTCCACCTTGATCTCGAGCTTGACCCCCATTACCTGCGCCACGGCTCGCATCAAGTCCACGCTGAACCCATCTGGTTGACCACCTATGTTAACGAAAGTATAGGGGGCGTAATTATCGATAATGATGGTCTTCAAAATTGGCTCGTTGGCGAATGAACCAATCCCTGCCGTGGCGGCCGGTTGAAGAGAATAAACATGTGAAAGTGTGGGGAAAATGAAAAGGCTGGCAATAATCAACAAGCCAAGGCAGGCGCCAGTTCTTGTGGTGTGGAAAAGTTTTGAACAAAAGCCCCCGGGTTTTGAGTGCAGAAATTTTGGAAGGGTGCAGTTGCAATTTTTCACAGCTTGCTCCACAAATTATCCAATCCGGGTGCTATTATCGGTTTCAACCAATTTCCAGCTTGTAGCCCCCCCCTATATTTTGTAACAACGGCGATTCGCTTCCGGTTGCATAGGGAAATAGCGAATCAAGAGCTTTTCATATTTTCGGGTTGATTCCCGTGTCAGTAACTTGTGCCAGTATGATTAATATTATCACTTTTCACCCCAGATGATATGGCCAATTTACCCAGCGGACTTTGCGCACATATCTTGGAGCAAGAGAGGATATAACACTCAGCCGGGCACAGCTTACTCCGCGACCATCACGCAGTTTTTGCCTCTAACTTTGCCCTGATACATGGCTTGGTCGGCCGATTGATGCAACTTGTGGAATCTGTATCGTTGTCAAATTCGGCGATGCCAAAGGTCATGGTGATATTGATTTCTTTCTGACCTATAGGGATGATCTTGGCGGTCACCTTCTGGCGCATGCGCTCGGCGACAATCCTTGCGCCAGCGCTGCGAGTGCCGGGCAGCAAGCAAAATCCAAATACTCGCCCCTCCCCTCATTCAAAGCTGTGATAAACTCGCCGCTCACAACCGAATACCGCACAGATCACAATCTGTGACCGTGGGTATGATATAACGTTGGCCGAACGGTCGCCACCCCTTCCATTATTTCCCGTGCAGTTATCGGGATCACCCCATGCAGTTACTGGGGTCATCAGAAGCGACCACCTACCGCAGTGTCTTTGGGTATCAAAGACCTCCTGCGCAGGTGGTCGCTTTTTGCTTTAAGTCCCGGTTATTGCACGGGAAACCCCAAAGGAGAATCATGAACATGGAAAACAAGAAGAAACGCTCGCCCATCATGGTCATCGGCTTTGCCGTCCTGATCGGTTTCCTGGTCATCGCCCTGCTGAACGGCACAATCCGCCCCTCCAGCGTGGTGGCCGCCAAGGTTGGACTTGCCCCCGGCACCCTGCTAACCGCTGACCTGATGGAAGTGCGCTCGGTTCCGGCGGGCGGCGTGCCTTCGGATGCTTTCAAGGCGATTGCAGATGTCGAAGGCCAGATGCTTACGGTTGGCCGCGCGTCTGGCGATTTCATCACGAAATCCGTGGTGGGCGAATCGGCTGCATCAGGCATCCCATCGCAGCTCCAGCCGGGGCATGTCGCCCTGGCCGTGCGGGTGAACGCCGCCTCCGGCGTGGCTGGCCTGATCCGCGAGGGACAGACCATCACGATCATCGGCATGCTCGCCCCGGATGTGCTCCAAAACGCCGGGCTGAACTCAGCCTTGGCAAGCGCGCCGGAACTGGTCGCTGACCCCAACGCGCCCATCCTGGAACCCACACCAGTCGTCACCCCGCTCCCCGCCCCGCTCCAATCCCCACTGGCGCGCATTGCCATCAGCGGCGTGAAGGTCCTGCTCGTCCCGCAATCCTTCCGCTATCAAGAACTTCCATCCGGCAGCGGTAACGACCAGTTGTTCGCCTCCGCCACCACCTCGCAGTCCGCTCAATCGGGCAGCGTGATCGTATTGGATGTGCCGCTGCAACCGGTCGAGATCAAGCCTGGGCTCTCGGTCAACCCGGCCACACTGCTGGCCGCCTTGGATCAGTACGGCAAACTCTTCCTGGCCATCGAACCAGCAGGCGGGTTGCAAGCTGGCGAGATCCTGACCCTGAACCTGGGCGAGATGTACCAGGCGCTAAATTCGGATACCCAGATTCTCCAGCCTGCTTCCACCCCCAAGGTTATCCCGTAATGAGCGAACAACAACTGACTGTCATGCTGGCGGGGCCGGGCCACGAGGTGGTCACTTCGTTGAAAAGCTGCAGGGCGCTGTACCGGTTAATAAAGGCTTCCAGGTCGATTGTATTGAAATCGATCTTTTCCGCTTGCAGGGCTGGATAATTCAGCCCGTTAAAATAGACAACTTTTTCACTGCGAATACCGAGGTGTTTGCGGGTGGTAATGATGAACTTAATTTTGGAGCACAGGCCCACCAGATATTGGATAACATCGGCCTGATCTGGGAATTCATCCAGATTGTCGATGATGATCAAGCTTTCCTTATCATGCAGAAAATTGACCAGGTTTTTGCGGTGCTCAAACGAATTATTGGAGGGGACGCCCAGCGCGTGTACCATGGTTGAGATCAGACCATTCGAAAAAGAGCTCTCCTTGTTGATTAGCACCAGGTAAATGTGATCAGCCCAGGTGTTGTTATCCAGTACTGCGGCCTGTAAAGCCACGCGGGTTTTGCCGGAACCGATCACACCCTTTATGCAAATGACGTGGTGTTCCCGGCTTTCGAGCAAATCCAGGATCTGTCCAATTTCTTGCTCCCGGCCAAAGAAGGGGATGGTCGAATCGGGCAAGTAATCGTCGTTAATTTCCTGCTGGGAAAATGGCAGGTTGCTGCGGAAGAGGTTGATGTGATCTGCGAGGGTATCGCCGCCAGTCCGAATCTTCTGGGCCAGCAGGATGGTTTCTTCTTCCGGCATCAGGTGAAGGTTAGCCTGCAGTTTACGGTGAAAGTCATGATAGCGGACCAGCGCCTGGTTGCGATGTCCGATGTTGGTTAATATCTTCATGTAGTAGCGTAAAGCGGTTTCATCCAGGGGTTCAAGCTTTAGAATACGGTTCAGATAGGCTTCACACTGGTCGTACTGCGCCCGTTCAAAATGGTATGTGGCCAACCAGTGCAGAACCCAAACCAGTTTGGATTTGTATTCCTGGCGAACTTGCGGAACCCATTCATCCAATAAGCCATTGGTGTGCGGTAAATAGCCATCCAGAAAGTCACCGGCGTAGATGGAAGCCAGTTTCTCAAATTTCCCCATGCAGGTCCGGCAGATTTCGAAGCGGCGATGGGAATGTTGTTGCATGAACTTTTGGCTGGCCTGGGATTGTTCGTTAAATTGTTGAATATCGGTTACGAGCGGGCCATCCGGGTTGATGCGGATCGTCATGGCGTCCACCAACAGTCCAGGAGTCTCGCGGGTGTCATCTTTTAATAACTTGCGCAGCCGGTGTATGACCTGGCGGATGTTCTGGTTGGCATTCTGTTCTTCGTGATCCGGGTAGAAAAGTGTGGCCAGGTCAGTGCGGCGGAAGGTTTTGCCCGAGTTTGCCCCCAGGTAGGCCATCAGCAGCAGGGTATTATCGACCTGAAACTGAATATTTTCTCCACCTGGCAAAACGGCGCAAGGCACTCCCATGAGATGTACCATCAGTGGAGTTTGAGCGTTGCCGGCGAGGATCGCCTGGGTATTTTGCGGAGGAGTGATTTTCATGGTTTGTGCTAACATCAATTATCCAGCATACCTGGAAAAATATTTAGATTGGAAGTTTTAGAAGACCGCCGCATTTTGAAATATTTTTTAACTTGATGATTGTCTCCCGTATTGTTGCTCCTATTATAACAACTCCTATATTACTAGCCACCGTACAGTTTGATAAAGGCGAAGGTTGATCGGCAGACAAATCTGGTAAAGTAGTTTTTGCGAGAAAACATATTGCCAGGAGAAGTCATGCCGATCAACCACCTATATGATACCTTTTTTCGAAAAATTAGCGA
>CAILYI010000298.1 GCA_903838415.1 uncultured Anaerolineae bacterium
CGAGATTCTGAGCAATTTTCAGGCAAAAAATTAGCCGAACTGACTTGCCAGGAGCATCAGCCACAACTTAAGAAAATGTTTTGCCATCCGAAATGACCGCATATCACATCAGATTCATGTGCAGGATATTTTGCATGTTCTGGATTGTTGGATGCGCGAGAATCAATGGCCCAAGGTGATCTGGATTTTCAGATTTACTTTCGAACTCTTTGTGATCGACAATCCTTCTGAAGGCAAACCTTATGAGCTCATTTTATTCGTTGAGGCGCGTCTCCCTGAAGAAGACATCCCGGAAACCATATTTCTAAAAGCGATTCTAGCCCACCGAAGAGCGGTACTGGGCATCCTGAAACCCGGCTTGATATCCAGGTGGTTTTTGCTCGAATTAGCGCACAATTTGGGAAAGCGTATCGAACCAATCGAAGAACTTGAATATCTCTACTGGTACGAAAGAAGCCAGGTGCTGCATGAAATGATCGAATGGTTGGAAGAAAAAGGTCGGGAAAGCGAGTCGTTGGACCTTCTGAATTCCGAAGAAACTGCCCGGGTTTTTTCCCATAGCGAGCCAGAACTTAGCATTATTCAACAGGCAGCGATCTTCCAAAAGGCCAAGGAATATGAGAAGGCCCTGAATCTCTTGCAGTCCGCGAAAGCGATGAGTGAAGCCACAACCGGTTACCGCATTAATCGCTGGCTTCTTTTGCTTCATCAGGCAGAGTGTTACGAGAGCCTTGAGCAATACGAACCGGCTATTCAATTGTACGAAACCCTTTTCACAGAAACAGACTTGCAAACCCCGGCCATCTTCCGAACTGATTTTGGGCAAAACCTGGCGCGCCTTCTAAAAGAAGCGAAACGGTTTGATCAAATGGAACAAATTCTGGATATCGTTGACGAAATACTCACGTCACAACAGAATGACTTTCTCTTCGATAAAGCTCAATTAAATAGCTGGGAATATCGGGCAGAGTCACGTCATGCCCTGGATGACCGGGACGGGGCGCTGATATACGCCAGAAAAGCCGTTAGCCTGGGAGACAAGCTCGATCTTGGCGATAGAAAAGCACAACTGCATCTACTGATTGACGAACTTGAAGCCAAGTAGAACTTGCACGCACCCCTGTTTCCTTCATTCTTCCCAGAATGCATTGCCGACAAACTTCCAATGCGTTGCCGATAACGCTCAATCACGGTTGTTTTCATGAATTCCAACAGCCCAAACGAGAAGCAGTTTTGGTTTTCATCAAGATTGGGGTACGTTTGTCAAGATTTGGGCTATGCCAGTCAAGACGCCTCGCGTATGCTTAGGGCACGGCGGTCAAATCTCAACCGATCGCCTACTCCGCGAAGTGTTCTTCCCGTTTCAAGTCGACTTGGAACTTCATCTGGAGTTCGACATGACCACCAAACAGACACCCAAAGAAACCAGACTGCTGGAGATTCTGATCGCCATTCTCCGCAGGGCAGGAGGCAAGCCGAAGTAACCGCAAATACAACCAAATGCGTCGGGGCAAAACCCCGGCGCACCGATAATCTGATCAGCGAAATTAGGATTTTTCTTTCTGGTTCAATGCCCAATCCACATCATTCAGTTGGGCTTGCTCCATCAAGGCTTGCACCTTTACAGGGATTGGAACCAGTCGGATGGACCATCGGCATCCACCGAAACTTTCAGCACAGCCCCTTCCACAAGATTAGCCTGGCGGCAGATGGATGAAGGCAAAGTGATTTGCCCTTGCTTCCCAACCCGGAGATGATTGCCGATAAATTTCCGTTTCATTGCCGATAAATTTCCGATAAACCATATTTCAAGATACCAGGCCTGCAGGCCAGACCGTCAGTCCGGCTTTTTGTCCAGCCAGCCACAATTCGCGGTCATAGGTTGCCAATGTGACCGGCATTTCTAAAGTCTCCTGCCAGAGTAAAGCCGCCGCCAGATGAGTAGCATCATATCCACGCAAGCCATATTCCCAGGCCAGGCGCGCAGCACGCTCTGCCAATGCCGGAGTCACGGACAGACGAGTGAAAGACTGCCAGTGCGCGAGAAAATCGTGCCAAGCGCTGTCCGCCTCTCCGCTTTCCACCCAGTTCATCCGGACAGCCTTGGCCAGCGCAGCAGCCATTTCAATGCGAGTCAGGATGACAGAACCGACCGTTTCAGCCAATTCGATAAAAGCAGTAACTTCGTTTGACCCAGCTTCAACTACATAGCGTTTGATCAATGCACTGGTATCAAGATAAAGAATCATTCCCGATCCTCCACAATCAGATCGGAGAGTTGGCGGTTCCCTTTATTGATCGCTTTTGGCCGATAAGGCTTGAGTTTCTGTCCATTCCATTCGGCCTGGCCGGCTGCCACCATTGCCTGAAGACGTTCCTCAATCGTGGCCCTGACCGGGACAATCTGACCAATCGTCTTGCCATGCTCGGTAACAGTAATAGTCTCACCCGCTTTGACACGGCGCATGTATTCGCTTAACCTGGTTTTCAATTCTCGTGTCCCAACACGCATTTCACTCATAAGAATCTCCTTTTTGTAACCACATTATAGCAAATGCGGCCACTTTTTACAACAGATGGGAATCAAAATATTTATTTATAAGTATGGTTGTAGGAGGGTACAAGGCTCAAATCACCTGGAAAATGCCAGTTTTCAAGGTCAGAAGACCGGAAAAATCCGTCGCGAAAAATCGGATACGAGGATTTTCCAATATAGCACCTGTTATATAAATCACCTGACTTCGGGGATGAAAGATTATAAACTAAACCTTGTACAGCCACTAGGATTTTCCCCGACTCAATCCAACGGTAAATCGTCTTGGTACTTACTCTGGCCCATTCTGCAACTTGTGAGATGGTGAGCAGTTCAATGCTGAATAAAACTTCCTGGTCTGATGGTACTTTTCCAGCGGTCATGGTTATCCTCCCTGAGCCGGAATCGAGAGAGCCCGGTCTCCGATGAATTTGCATTCATCGAAAACCGGGCTCTCTCTAGCGCAGAACAGTTACTTTCTGCGGCCCCGACGGGCATGGGGTAGATACCGAAGTAACTTTGGGGGGACAGGATTTGCCCTGGCAATTTAGTTGTAAAAGAACGAAACTTTCGAAGCTGTTTTACTTCACGAGAAGTAATTAAACAAGTCTGGAATCTGCTTTATAGCCAATTGCTACCTTTGATCGAATTTATGCGATGGCAGCAATGCGCGCTACTTCCCGCTTTGGCTTGGACCGGACCAAATCATAATTCGATTGCAGGTTGAGCCAGAATTCCGGGCTGGTGCCGAAAGCTTCGGCAAAAAGCCAGGCGCTTTCAGGCGTAATTCCACGCTTACCACGCACTATTTCATTGACACGCTGAACAGGTACACCGATATGACCGGCAAAGGCTACCTGTGATAGGCCGAGTGGGTTGAGAAATTCTTCCAGCAAGATTTCGCCGGGATGAGTGGGGATACGGTTTTCGGGAAGCATAGAACCTCTCTAGTGGTAATCAACCAACGAAACATCATGTACGCCATCATTCCAATGGAATGTAATCCACCACTGATCGTTAACACGAATACTGTGGAAACCGTCCAAGTCACCCTTCAGGGTTTCCAAGCGATTCCCTGGTGATGAACGCAAATCATCAAGTTTGTGAGCCGCATTCAAGACATCCAATTTTCGTAGAGCGGCGCTAACAATGTTCTGAGGAAAACGTCTGACTCGAGACGAATTTCTACCATGATACAAATCTGCGGTGGCGGTATCGCCGAAGGATCGAATGGCCATTGAAATAATTATAATGCTTTCACGGTACCCATGCAAGAGAACAGTAAAGTTAGTTTTGCGCTGCACCATGCGAGCAAACGAATCAGATTCGTTTGCTTTACATGGTGCAGCGCAAAACTAACCAGGGAATTATGATTCTATACTCCGGTTCAAAAAAAGTGCCGCTGGAAAACCAGCAGCTCTGAACGTCGAAGACTTGTAACCTTCATTTAAATAAGGAGAATAGAAATACCAAATATTCCGGTTTTCTATGGTGGTATCTCGATAGTTTGCTCTACCTACAGTGAGAGTATTACATGTTTATATAGGTGCCGAGATGATGGATCGGAGACAAAAGGAGTCAGCATCCTGCCACCTTATTAGTATGAGGCTCAATCCTTTGAATTCAAACGCTGTTTTCAGTATCACGAGCCAAATAACTCCGAGCGGTACTGGGGAATAATTGGCCGTAAGCCACATATGGACTGGCTTCTCGGTTACTGGGATGAACAATCTGATTTTTTTATCTGGCGCAACCAAATACAGTAATACTTTCCTGGGCAATGGACAGACATTGGTTCTCACTTCATGTTTTAGCGTCCCGCCCATGATAGAATTGCTTAATGTTTTCAATTCAAGGAAATAACATGATGATTCAAACCTACCGCTACACCTGAGTGCACCGATCAAGCGCAAGTTTGCGCTTGGCAGTGGCGTTGCGCACGTCCCGGCGTGGCGGAGGTAGTATCGTATTCTGATATTTCCTTTTAGCCTCCTGAACCGCCGTTTGC
>CAILYI010000299.1 GCA_903838415.1 uncultured Anaerolineae bacterium
GACAAGTTTGCCTCTGGCATGTCCTGAGCCGAGATAGCGCAGCGCTTCAGCGACCTCGGTCAACGGGTAGCGTTTATCAATCACCGGGACAACTTTCCCGGATTCCAACAGCTCTGTGATTGTCAGCATATCTTCCTGGCTGATATGCGCTGAGACATTTCCCATGGTTCTGCCATCTTTTTCCGACATCCAGCTTCCCAGCAGCATGGCCTCGAATATTTGCCTGGTCTTGCCTCCGGCCATGACGTAATTCCCCTTTGGGGTTAACGCTTGTTTGTACGCGGCAAGTGGATGGTATCCATTGGCCGCAAAAATTAGATCGTACTGCTGCCCGCTTTGGGTGAAGTTTTCTTTGGTGTAGTCTATGACATGATCTGCCCCCAGGCTGCGCGCCTGTTCCAGATTGCGGGCGCTGCACACGGCGGTGACTTCCGCCCCGATGGCCTTGGCAATTTGAACCGCAAACGTCCCCACACCGCCAGCGGCTCCATTGATTAAAACCTTTTGCCCCGCCAGAATTTTTCCGCTGTTGCGTAACCCTTGCAGTGCGGTGAGGGCTGCCACCGGGACTGCCGAAGCGGCTTCAAATGACAGATTGGCCGGTTTTAGCGCCAGGGATTGTTCTGGTACTGCCGCATATTCAGCGAAACCGCCATGCCCAATATCCCCAAAGACCTCATCGCCAGGTCGAAACTGCTTGACGTTTTTGCCAACCGCTTCCACCTGTCCCGCAATGTCCGCGCCGAGGATGGGGTTTTTGGGCTTGAACAGCCCCATGCCCATCAGCCGCACCAGGAAAATATCCGCCGTGAGCAAATGCCAATCCAGCGCATTGACAGAGGCAGCCTGGACCTTGACCAGCACTTCGTCATCTTTGGGAGCGGGTTTTTCCACTTCTTGCAGCCGCAGAACATCAGGTGATCCGTATTGTGTGTATACAATCGCTTTCATTGGGGTATTCTTCCTTGTTTTGGTGCGGCGCTGTGATGCAGCATCGCATTTCGGTGGGAGACGTAAGCAGTATGCCTTGCATCACTTATTTACCGAATAGTCCCGGTGCCATTGCGTGAACGAACAGTGGTTGCAATTCTATTCCTAAAAAACGAATGGGATGAACATCTTGCTATGTCTCATATATTCTACGTATTCAGCCCCAAAAAAGTTGATGTTTTCATGCTCCTCTATGCGGGCCGTGGCAATCAGGAAAAGAGAGCAGAGCAGCTCCAGCCCGGCATCCGGCCAGGATGGTGACTTAAAGAAGATCCCCCAACCCAGGAACATGAGCGAACTGTACAGCGGATGGCGGATATAGCGATATAAGCCAACTGTGACCAACCGGGATGTTTTCTCCAGCCCCAAGAGCGAGGCATCCTGCCTGACTGCACCCTGTTTTCCGATTTCCCGGAGCAATCTCAGCCCCTCAATCACCAATCCCAAAGAGATAATGAGCAGCGCCCACGAAACAAGCTGGTACCAGGCCAAAGGATCGCGGAACCAGCCATCGACGTTATGTAGGAATATCCCCAGCAGGATTTCCCAGGCAAAGAAGCGATAAAACCCATGCGAACGAGGTTGCAGAAGCGAGTGGCGTGAGATAAAAACAATCCCAGCACTGCCGAGCAGGAAGAATATCCACTGAAACACATTAATTCCAGGCATAATTCACCTTGGTATGAGCAGAATAAAAAAGATTGTGCTTCCATGTCGTGGTCAGTTACATGTTCGTAACTGACCACTGGATTCCATTATAACGATGTCTTAGTGAAAGACACAATTTTCTTAAAGTTGGCGATAGCGTGAATGAAAAAACCTTCTCCGCTAATATCATATCCAATACAATGCTTGGGTTTTATCCATCAGACGCAATAGACATCGAAAATCTGCCATCACTGTGAGAAGTGTGAGAAAATTAAAAAGACGTTGATACTCAAACCCTAAACGCCATCACTCTGTAAAAAATCATTCCGCAACCGGTCCATATAATCCAGATATATCGAAGAAAACGAGGAGTTTTGATGGATGAAAATGATAAATTAGAAAAAATTGAAGAAATCCTGAACATGACTTTCCCAGGGTTATCAATGCTCTACCGTGATGCCAACCTCGGAGCACTTGGTGACCTGTATAGTGCAGGCTTGATCATTCGGGAGAGGGGTTTCACCGATGCCAGCAACCGTGGTGGCAACCTGGTAACCACGCACCGTTTTGCCATTCTTTCCAACCATTACCTTGACGCTGCCTCGTTTGAACACGGCACCCATTGGGGCTTGTGCATCATGGAGCGCGGCTCGTATTATAAAGTGCTGGATGTGTATCACCAGCAGGAAAAAACACAGATCACTCTGCTGCATTTACCTGGTCAGCACTGGCAATTTTTTGAAAATATAAGCACCAACTTGGATGAACAGGTGGTTGAAACTGCCCGGAAGCGCTTTGATGAACATTTGTCAACTGTGCCCATTGCGGAACTCGCTCAAGACGATTGGCTTCAGCGCTGTCGCTTCCCGCTTGGAATGGATGACAATGGAGCGTTATTCCCTTTGATGGAAAATAATATAGAACAGACTGATCAATAGCCTATTCTCCTGCTTAAGTACCTTACTGATTTCACTTAGCTTGCATGCTTGTTTTATCGGTTCAAATTACGAAAAATCATGGTACTTGACGCGCTACTTCATACAATTCAATAGGACGATTACCATGCGGATTCAACATGACGGATATCATGAATCATGTTCTTGGGGTATTGTCACCTGGTAAATAATATGTAATTGTCTACAATTTATTTAAGTGGCATATTTCTAAAATGTTGCGTCAATTGACAATATGGATGAAGAACATATCGTTTAAAATGCAGGTGCCATGACAACCGATTTCCCAACCTGGATTCGCGATGAAATAAAGCGCCGTCGGTGGTCGCAGGCTACGTTGGCTGAGCGGGCCGGTCTTTCGCGTTCGTGTATCTCTAAAATGCTGACATCTGATCGCCGAAAGCCGGGGATGCGGTTCTTTGCTGGCATCGCAGCCGCCTTCGAAATGCCGCTTGTCGAGGTCATTGTCATCTGGGAGGCGGGGCAGCGTGAAAGCAAGGAAGCTGGAGAGTAGGAAACAGCAGAGTGTCGGTCACTGACCGGCACAAAAAACCTTCTTCCCATTCAAAGACATGATAAACTCAATTATCAATAAAATCAGGAGTTCGGCTTGAAACTTCGCGAAATTTCACGAAAAGCGATCGCATCGCTTGAAGAAAAATCCGGCTATTTGGTCACAGTGTTGGAAGATCCAAATCTCCCCACCCTGGCCAATATTCGTATTGCAAGAGGCAATCTTCCGGCGCATGTTCTCACCTATAAGCCTGGTGATAAAACCGAATCCCCTGACTTTACCATTTGTTGGCAGTGTGAAATGGCCCTGCGCATGTTTGAATGTCCAGCGGAGCAAAGATTTTTGATCGCTGGCAACCCTGAAGGCGAGGGCGCCCTGGATAGAATCCTGAAAGCCCCGAATGGGATTGCGCAAAAGTTTGGCATGATCAAAGCGCAGTTGGAGCCGTTTAAGCAGCAATTGCTGGCAGGGATGATCACCCACCTTCGTTCCGTTCCGATCGGATTGCGGGTCAGCGAAAAACTGACGCTCGATTATCCGGAACTGCTCGAGTTGGAACCACTGCAGGTGGAAAAAGAGCTGACCATTGCCAAAGAAGCCTTGAGCGTGCGTATTAAAGAATCGATGCCAGTCGAGATATACAATGCCACTCACTATATCAACGCAGCCTACGCAATTTTCTGGGCTGAACGGTTAGAAAAACCAGAAATAGTTAATCCATTTCATTTGGGTAGATTTGATGGGCAAGGCCAACAACTCTTGGATATTTATAATTCGGTACCTGATGATCCTGCGCATGACTGCGAATTGATCGATCGTTGGGCTGACTATCTAAAAATCCGCGACTGGTATACCTGGCTGCCTTATCAGGCACCGTAACGAGGCAGTATGACATCGAAACGTGTTTACGATTTGACTCTGGAACTGAATGAAAAGACGCTCCCGCTTTTCCCAAAAGCTGTTGGAAAAAGTAAATCAGTATTCAGTGAAGCTGTCATCAAAAGAATTCGCTCCGCTTTTCAGCACCTGACCGGTGTGATCAAGTCGCTGGCCGTGAACGAAAGGCTAGTCAAGGTTACTTGGCAGGATGATTATGAGAAGCAGGGGTATCTTGTTGACATCGCTGCCCCGTTGAGCAAAGGAAATTATACAGACGGCATTCTCCTGCTCGAACTTTTTCTGAGCGTTGATCCGGAAGATACCGATGTGCTTTACAACCTGGGTATGGCCTATAGCGACCAGAACAACCTGCCACGTTCCATCGAACTGCTCCAAAAGTTGGCCGCCACCGCACCGGACCATATCAATGGCCGTGTTGCCCTGGGGGTTGCATTGCTGCGGACCGGTAAAACGGATGAAGGAATTATAGAACTTGAAACCGCCGTCCGGCTGGCCCCGGAAAACCTGTGGGCTCAGCGCAACCTGGGCGCCGGGCTGATGCGCGGGGAAAGAGTCGCTGAAGCGGCAGAACACCTACGCCTCGCCACTGAAATTGACCCAAATGACCAGGCTGCCTGGTTTGGATATGGGCAGGCGCTGGACGTCCTGGATAAAAATCAAGAAGCTGACGCTTCTTACGTAAAAGCCATCGAAATCGATGAACACAGCAATATTGCCGAAATGGCCCGACAGGCGCGCTCCAAGCTGGCTCAAAAATCTTTCCGCGCTGCGGTGCCGGGCGTGGAACGCATGGATGCAGTAATGTATTGTCTCGGTGCGTTGGAAAAATTTGCTGGCATGGGCCCCGACCAGGTACAGAAGATCGGCTTTGAGATCGCGATCCTTGGCACACGCGGTCTGGATATCAACAGTTCCGCCCCAAATTATTCGATCCGCACCCTGCCGGGTAATTTCAGTGGACTGCACTTACTCTGCTATGAGTATGTAGCTTTTAAACAGTTTGCTCCTGGGCAGGATATTGGTATCGATTTATCCAAAGAATATCGCATCGCGCTTTCCCTTTTCGACGAGAAAAAAGCTGGCGAGGAGAAGTAGCCAAAGATCGATGTAAAACACACACAATTGAGTTGCGAATTACATGAATTTAGATATCCACAACCAAACAGTATTCTAGCAAACGAACAAATAGAAGATTGACTCATTAAGCGAGGAATTACACAAAAATGGCTATTCTGTTTGTAATCCGATTATTAATAACCTGGCATCTTTCTTGCGATCTGTATAGGTAAAATATCGTGGTGGGGAGAGACGATAAGACTGCTCCTGTTTTTCAGAAATTATTCAAAGCACAAATGCCACACAGACAAGCACCCAGTGTCGGTGAACATCGATGAACTCACAGCCCGAGTAATAAACTCTTCCATAAACGGGTGGAAATATCTACCGCACATCAAAATAAACACTGAGGCAGGTAAAAAATATGATTATTTCAATTGATATAAAAGATTTGCTTCTGGACACAAAGAATCCCCGTATCGATGAAGTTGAAAGCCAAGATGGGGCTTTGCTTGAAATAGTTGATGACCAAAAAGACAAATTGGTCAGGCTAGCAAATGACATTGCCACAAATGGAGTAAACCCAGCAGAATTCCCAATGGTTATGCCGCTCGGGAGTAGCGGAAAATATGTAGTATTGGAAGGGAATAGGCGTCTGGCAGCTATACGACTGTTGACAGATCTGTCTGATGTTGAAAAGATACAATCATCTACCACTAAAAATCAATTTCTCGAATTGCACCAAGGATATAGAAAAATCGATATTGTTAGCATTCAATGTGTTGTCGTAAAAAATAGAGAAGATGCTTCACATTGGATTCAACTGAGGCATACGGGTGAGAATCAAGGGGTAGGAGTTGTGAAGTGGAACGCGGAAGCATCTACCCGGTTTAGCCAACAATTAGGGCAATCGTCAAATTTCAATAATACAGCCGTACAGGTTATTGAGTATTTACAGAAACAAACTCTTGTGAGCGATGACACGAAGGCTAAACTTGACGATGTTCGATTAACCAATTTAGCCCGCTTGGTTAATGATAAGGATGTAAAAAAGGCAGTCGGTTTGAAAGTCAAAAATGGGATTCTTGAGATCGAACTACCTCATCAGGATGTAATTGCTAAATTGTCAAAAATTATTGATGATGTAAGTTCTCCTGACTTCAAAGTAGATGATATTTATCACAAGCCCGACAGACTTAATTATCTTGCAAAACTTGAAGAAAGTTTTCATACGCCTGATAATTCAGGCGGGGCTGGCAATGATACTGCAGACCAGGGATCGTCTGAAAAGAACGGCGTGGAAGATGAAAGTACAAAGGGGCACCAGGTAGATCAGGGTGAAAGAAAAAGAACAACCAAACCACTTCCTACTGACCGTAAACAATTGATACCATCCAAAACAATCCTGAAAATTCATCACCCACGCATCAACAAAATTTACCATGAATTGCGCAAGCTTGAAGTTGATGACTTCACAAATTGTGCCGCCGTTATGCTCCGGGTATTTTTAGAATTGAGCGTTGACGAATACAGTAAAACAAAAAAGATCCCGGCGTATAGCCCAAAAGCCGAGCTTTTCAACAAACTTAAGGCCATTGCACAATTTTTGGAAGTCAATAAAATCTTGGATGCCACTGAACTAAAAGCAATCCGAATGGCTGCGGAGACCCCTGACAGCTTAATTTCGACAAACACCTTAAATGCTTATGTACACAACCCAAACGTTGCGCCAAAGGCAACTGAATTAAAAATTACCTGGGACAACCTCGAAAAATTCATAATCAAATTATGGGAATAAATCAGCTATAATTTGATTATGGGACAAACGCTTTCACCGCTTCGATATCCAGGAGGAAAAACACGGCTATCGAACTTCGTCGAGCATATTATTATTAAAAATGGTTTGCTGGGTGGGCATTACGCAGAGCCTTATGCAGGCGGTGCTGGTATCGCTTGGAAGTTGTTATTTAATAAATATGTTTCTCATGTTTATATCAACGACATCAATCGCTCAGTACATGCATTTTGGTGGTCGGTTCTCAACCAACCGGATGAATTGTGCAGGCTCATTCAAGATACCAAAGTGAGTATTGAAGAGTGGCATCGTCAAAAAAAGGTGCAAGCAGATCCCAACGCTGATCCGTTGAGCCTTGGTTTCTCTACGTTCTTTTTGAATCGAACAAACCGATCAGGGATTGTGTGGGCAGGGGTTATCGGGGGGAAAAAACAGGATGGCTTGTATAAATTGGATGCACGCTTCAATAAGAAAAATTTGGTTCCCCGTATTCAAAAAATAGCTGGCTATAAAGAAATGATAAGCCTATCAAATTTGGATGCATTGGTTTTCATTAAATCCCAAATCCCTCTTCTCCCAGAAAAAACTTTGATTTATTTCGATCCACCTTATTACAAAAAAGGGGCTGGGCTTTACGAAAACCACTACCAACATGATGACCACCAAAAAGTTGCCATCGCGGTTTCTGATGTGTCCCACAAATGGATCGTTTCTTACGATAACGTTCCCGAGATCAGTGATATGTACTCCGTTTACCCCAAAATAACCTACGACTTAACCTACAGTGCGGCGGATCGCTATAGTGGATCAGAGGCGATGTTTTTTTCTCCAGGCCTATTAATTCCTGAGGGGGGGCCAATTACGGACCTTGTTCAATGCAAAGTTAGTCAATCAAATCAAACGCTCCAAACTGCCTGTTTATTATAAATATTAAGCTTGAGTAACGGGTTATTCGTTATTAACGGGGGCAATTATTGATGAATGCTCATTTCGTTCCCTGACTTACCCCATTAATCTTAAACCCTATTGCCAAATAGCCACAAACCTACTCTGAGAAGAGATAGATCATGTTCTCTACAAAAGTGTAATCACTCGACTATCAATGTCGTTAAGTTAGCGAGTAGGTTTATAACTGACAGGAAATTTTTTGAATTTGACTCGCATAATGCGTGGAAATGATCGACCCGGACGAATAGGTTCAATGGTTTTGATCATTAACTGCCAGAGACTGATCAACATTCGTGGCACCAGGCTGAGATCGTGAAGAAGCCAGACGATCGTATCTTTCATTTTCGATAAGGCATTGGTCATATTAACCCGATACAAATATTTTTTCTCAGCGCTGTCTTGGGTAACAACTTCTTGAGCAGGTCGAGCCAGAATAGCGGTCAAATTTGCGGTCAAGACTTTCGCGTGAAAATCCTGATAGACGGCCAAAACCGATTTACCCGAGAAGTTTTCGATTTCGATCCGCATTTTGAAGATCTTATACTGCTCTTCCACGGGCCAGCGCAAGTGATAGAGTTCTTTGAACATTGAACTTGGATAGGTTTTTGTAACCAACAGCGAAGTAGCCAACACCTCGATTTCGCCGTCATCCAGCACAACTCGAATAAGACGGATAGTTATTGGGTTGGCAGAGAGATTGCGTTTACCGCAATCTTGTTTGGCGGTTGTACCGGGTTGCAAACTCACGATTTGTTCATTCAAGCCAGAATCAACAAAACGTTTGGTGACTTTCCATCCGTTCACCTTCATCCTGGCGCAGAAATGGGCATTTTTACGTCTGACCAAGGCAAATAACCAGAAAGCTGGATAGCCTCGGTCCAATAATACGAGGTCACCGCTTCGCAGATGAGCAAAATGCTCGGCGGCCAATTCGCGTTCTCCGATAGACTTTGGTCCGATAATGGCGTCTAAGGTGAGTTGGTTGAGAACATCGAACATCTGCGATATTCTGGCCATTGGACAAGGGCCACCTTTCGCTGGGTGCCAGGCACCAAAGTGAGCAAGATTTTCTGGTGTATTGGGCACCTGTACGGTGGAACCGTCTACCGCCAACAACCGCCAACCCATCCAGGTCTGTGGACAGAGAGACTGGTAGAAGTAGCCGATCTGTACGTGATTGAGTTCGACAAAAGCTCCTGCTTTGAGCTTTTTACGCGCTTGAGTAAATGCACTTTTTGAAACAACTCGTATCGCGATTTCATTGCCGCTCAGAAGCTTGAAAAACTCATCCAATTCGTCTTGCTGGGAGCGCTTGAGCAGATTGAGTAAAAATGTAATCAGGATAATGAAGGTCAGACAGCGATCTCGCGTAAAATCCTTCCCGGTTTCACGATGCCGAACCATGAAATCCAGGGAAGACAGACGAAAATTGATGGTCTGGAAAAGACCCAAGTAGGCTATTTCGGTAGTGGTATCTATTTTGCACCTCTTTGCCCAAAATGATTATCACAAGTAAAGCATGTGATTCTATCAACTCATCGTTGGACAGGTGCGATCGAAATCCTTAACTTAACGACATTGACTCGACTATTGACGCTCAAGTATATAATACAGTAAGATACAATTCGAATCGTGTTTATGATAAACAATGGATAAGCTACGTAAGCGCTAAACTCATTATTTATTTGGCAGGTAGCTAACAACATCTTGAAGCATTTTCCGTGGGTTCCAGTTAGCATTTCAGGCCAGGAGAATTTCACGTGATAAAAGTTAAAGTACCAGGACTTATGAAGAGGGATGGTTACAACGCTACCGACTTGATGCGTAAAGCCAACATTGCCTACGCCACGGCGCTCAGATTGTCCAAGGGTGAGGCAGAAGCGATGTCATTTGAAGTGTTGGAATCGCTTTGCAAGTTGTTTCAGGTGCGGGTGGAAGATATTTTGGAGTTTGTGTCAGAATAAGGATTTACTGTTTCTATGTCTTTTTGGGGGATAAAAGGATGCCCCCCAGAATTTCAAGGAAAATATATTTATAAAATAACCGCGCCCACTCAGCATTTATCATGGTTCAATCTGCTTTATTCGGTTTGTGCTTTTAGTATGAAGAAGATGATAAAGCATGCCAATGAGTGCTGAGAAAAATATAAGAACAAGACCATTTTAAAAATTCACGAAAGCTCCATACATTTGTCGATGTTGCTCAAAAAAAATAGCAGGAGTTCTTTATGCAAAACATCAACCAGATCCTTCAAGCCGATATTCTCCCGCAGCTCATTCAAACGGAGAATTTTGTCGGCTGGACATACGCTGTTGACTACGAGTATGCCTATGTGATGACGAATGATCTTTGGAAACATCGCGCCCTGGGCATCCCGCATAACTGTTTTCTGATTGCAGCCTCGTTTGATCCAACCAAGATGTCCAGTGTGCCTGAAGAAGATCGCGAAATCATCCTGCTGCGCGTGATTGGTTCATCCAAGCTGCCTCAAGATGACGAACTGGTGCGTACCAAGATCGATTTCTCCAAAGAGCAAAAAGGCATCTTTGAGAGCGCGGATCGCAAGATGGACGATATCACCCAGAACGAGCTTCAATTCGGCGGATTGAAGTGCCGAGTTCTGGGTACTTTTTTTGTGGATCAAGGTGAGTTCTGGCTCGGAAGCGATATCGAATCCTTTGCCACGGCAGCACGTCTGAACGTCTATCGCCCACATGGCCAGGCATTGGATACCATCGTCAATTACGTTGATCCCATCCGGAAGCGCAATGCGTTGGAAACGGCAGGGCAGCTAGGCTTGAAAGGCGAGATTGATCCTTTTCAAATCGGTACTGTTCGATATACATCCACTGATCGCCTGCACCGGCGCGACCCGCGTGCAACCAAGGTGAATGTCTTTGTCCAGCCTTCGGATTTTCTGGCCCGGCGCACGGCCGTGCTAGGCATGACCCGCACCGGTAAATCCAACATGATCAAACAGATGGTCTCGGTGGTGAAGCGGGTTGCTGATGAGAGCGGCGCTAAAATCGGGCAGATCATTTACGATATTAATGGCGAGTACGCCAACGCAAACCAGCAGGACAAAGGCGCACTGGCTGACATTTACCCCGGTAATACGGTGCGTTACCGTATGTTGGAAACACCAGGCTTCATGGAATTGCGCTCAAATTTTTATGACCAGCTGACAGATGGTTTCGAGATCATCCGGCGAGAACTGGAAACAGCAGGCCGTGCCACCAGTGATTACGTACGCGCCTTTCTCAACTTGACTCTGGACGAGCCAGAAAAAAGCGATGCCAGTGAACATAATCGTTGGCAGCTTCGCGTGGCTGCTTATAAGACCCTACTCTTTGTGGCCGGATTTGCGCCTCCAACCAATCACCGGGTGTTCTTCAGCGCAAATGTCAAAGTGCAACAGCGGGTGATTAATCGTGCAGGAGAAGAATTGCCAGAACCAAAACAGGGTCTTACGATGGAGCAGGCCAGGCGTTGGTTTACTGCCGCACGTGAAGAAAACCTTGATCAGGGCAATCCGCTCCCCAGCTCCACCGCTGGCAAGAACTGGGTAGATGACACCTTGCAAACCTTGCTCGATATGATTACTCAAAAGCGCGGCGCAACTGGTTTTATTTCCGGACACCGCATCCTGGCAGATTCACTCAAATATCATTCCCCACGCCGAAACAGTGAAGTGGCCGATGAAATTTATGGTTTTCTCAAAGACGGGAAAATCGTCATTCTCGATCTATCTGTTGGAGATGCCCGCATCCGTGACAAAGTCAGCACCCAAATCGCGGCCAAGGTCTTCCAGAATTCGATGAATTTTTTTGTCGAAGGAAAGACCCCGCCAAATATTGTGGTTTATATAGAAGAGGCACATAACCTGATCGGCAAAGGCATGAATTTGACCGATACCTGGCCGCGCATGGCCAAGGAAGGCGCTAAATATCGTATTGGGCTGGTCTACGCCACCCAGGAAGTTTCATCTATGCATCCCAACATCCTGGCCAACACCGAGAATTGGTTCATCACGCACCTAAATAATTCCCGTGAGATCAAGGAATTGGCGCAGTTCTATGATTTTGATGACTTTGGCGATTCGCTCATGCGTGCCCAGGATGTTGGTTTTGCGCGGGTCAAGACACTTTCCAGCCCGTTTGTCATCCCTGTGCAAATCGACAAGTTCGATCCGGAAATCGAACGCCAGCGTGTTGTCGCACACTCAGGACAATAAAATGCCTTACGACGGTGAACTTGCCAGCAAGTCCGCACACTCCGATTTCTTGCGCAACCCAGACATCCAATCATTTCTGGGGCAGTGCGAATATCTCACGCCGCCGTCGGATGCCGAGGCGCAAGCCCTGGCGGACAATTTCGTTGAACCGCCTGCCTTTACAGAAAAACTACCTGGCTTCGTGGTCGCCATCGATGGCAGCAATTATGAATCCAGCATCGATGACAAGTTGCCCAGCACCAAAGTTGGGTTCATCAAAATTGGAGCGGTGCTGATCAGCCTTGAGAAATTTGGGGCGCTGCGCGACGGGCGCTATGTGGATCCCTTCAAAGTGGCTGCCCTGCAGGATGATAATACTGCCTTGACTTTTTCCGTTCCAAGCGCAAATATCCGTTGGGGTGGAAAGACCAACGTGCGTGATAGCTTTCGGGCTTACATGGACATGCAATTTACCGGTCCAAACACGCGTTTCAACCCAGCGGATGCGAGCACCAGTTTGCGTTCCACCCTTTTTCACCTGGCATCGCTGCGCCCCGGGAAGATGGGCACAGGTGAACCGTCTCGCCTCAAATTACATCAGTGCCCGGATTGTGGCGCGGAAGAAATTGAGCTGCGAGATATACCCGAACAGCAGCGCTGTCCAATCTGCGGCACGGATGTCTACCCAACCGACTGCCTACGCATCTGGGAGGAAGTCAATGATTTCCAGTCCAACCAGGTAGCCATTTCACGCCTGATGTTGATGCTGGAACACCTGCTGCCGATCCACTACATGCGCTATCTAGCCAAGACGCCCCTGCTGCTGAGCGAGATGGCCTTTTTCGTGGATGGGCCGCTGGCCATTTTTGGCAATCCGGCCTGGATGCACCGCACGATCATGATCTTCCTACAGGAGATCAACCGCAAATTGGCAAAGCTCAAGCAACCCCCCTTGACCATCATCGGTCTGCAAAAAACCGGGCAGGTAGTCGACCATCTCATGCTGATTGACCGCTTTATTCCTGCCAACCGCCTGCTAGCCATTGACGATGAGTATCGCTACAAATTCATCCTGGCAGGGCGTGAACCATCCAGTCAGGGGTTTGGTTTTGAGACTTATTACGGGCAGGATTTCATCTTCAAAACACCCAGTGGCCGGACCTTTGTGTTCGCTTTACCTTACCCTTATGCATCAAAGGATGCAGCCGGCGTGGATTTTGTGAGCGAAAAGGTGAAGTTCCAGAATTATGCCCAACTTCAACGCGCACTGATGTTGATTTCACACCTCGAAAGTGACCTGTACGAAAATGCTGTCGTGCCGATCGCCCTGGCGCACCATTACACCGCCATCAGTTTCAAGCCTGGCGGGCGCGTGCTCGATCTCCTTATGAAGAATGCGTTAACCCCATGACAAATTTCCAGGATCACATCAAACAGCTCTCAGCCAGCATGCTCAAGATCGAAAAGCTCTGGGAACTGGCGAAATTTACACCGAATGATGAACAACGTGCAGCCATTTTGCATGTTGATGGGCCGCTTTATCTAACGGCTGGCCCTGGGTCCGGCAAGACGCGAGTACTGCTCTGGCGCACTCTTAACCTTATGGTTTTTCATGGTGTGAAGCCGGAAGAGATTTTTCTCTCAACTTTTACGGAGAAAGCAGCTTTGCAGCTCAAGCAAGGCCTGCAATCGTTGTTGGCATACGTCACCAACCTGAATGGGCAGCCTTACGATCTCAGTCCGATGTATATTGGCACGGTTCATTCTCTTTGCCAGAGAATCCTTTCTGACCGGCGGCATTTTGCGGTCGACCGTCAACGTAGCCGGCCACCCCAACTGCTTGATGATCTTGGCCAGTATTTCCACCTTTCCCGCAACCGCACCTGGCAAAGCATCCTGTCACAAGCAGGTCTGGACGAGAGTGGCAATGCCAGCATTAATGCCATTTGGGGCTTCGCGTCGATGTCCAAGCATGCGGCGGTCAACAACTGCCGCTCGATTTTCAACCGTTTTTCGGAAGAGTGCGTCGATCCGCAAACTGCGCTTGACATCTTAGAAAATGCCGATGCCAAGCTGCAGGCTCATTTTGCCAAATATGGGCTGGCAACACAGCAGGCAGCACTACTCGTGCGTCTTTATGCGGCCTATCGTAACTCTTTGCAGCTCGATAAGGCCCGGTTGACAGATTTCTCTCTTCTCCAACAGGAAGCGTTCAATGTCCTGCTGCAGGTCGGTAGCTCAGGGAATGTTTTCAAGCATATCATCGTCGATGAGTATCAGGACACCAATACCATCCAAGAACGCATCTTCTTCCGCCTGGCATCCGGGACAAAGAATATTTGCGTTGTGGGCGATGACGACCAAGCGCTCTACCGCTTTCGTGGAGCAACGGTGGAAAACTTTGTTGAGTTTCCAACACGCTGTGAACAATATCTTGCCCAGGCGCCGCGCCGGATTTCTCTGGACACAAATTACCGCTCGCGTAAACAGGTTGTCGATTTTTATACCAATTTCATCCGCCGCCCAGATTGGTCAAAACCCGGCGGTTTGGGCCATTATCGTGTGGTGGATAAAAACATTCGCGCCCATCGCACCGATCCAGCCCCAGCTGTGGTCGCCAGCAATCCGGCAAAACCAGATATTGCCTGCGTTGAGGTGGCGGGGTTGGTGCGCCGCTTGATTGACGAAGGAAAGGTTGAAAATCCCAACCAGATCGCCTTTCTATTCCCCAGTCTGAAGTACAACGGAGATATGGTTTCATCTGTAAAAAAAATGAAGGATGCCCTGGAGGCTGAAGGACTATCAGTTTATGCTCCACGCGCTGGCAGCTTTTTGGAAGTGGATGAATCCTTTGATATCTTTGGCTTGTTGATCAAGATTTTTGGCCGTCCATCCGGTTACGAGTTCCACGGACGTGATTATGACAAATTTATGGCATGGACTGATACGGCAGAACAAACTGCCGAGGCGCTCATTGCGCACGATCCGCGTCTGAAACAGTTTGTTCATGATCGGCGTGCTGAACTAGATCAGGCAAGTAAAGATTACCAGGCGCTATTAGACGTGGTGGAACGCAATCGCTGGGATTTGAAATCGCTTTATAGCACGGCAAGTATGAGCCGGCTGCTGCACGCTGCAACCGGGCTTTCAGATCGGGCCAAAAAGCAGATCGCAAATGCATGGCTTGACCGCCTGGTGCGCGAACGAGCCGCGCAAGGCAAACCGCTCTCACTTTTGTATGTGATCAAACGTGCCACATCCATTGACTGGAATGTGCTCGATCTTTTTTATCAGTTGTGCGGCTTTGAACATTTCAAAAAGATGTTTGATGCTGCCGAGCAGCGTGGTGATGAAGGCCCGGTGGCCAACCTTGGCCTGATTACCCAGTACCTGGCTCGTTTTGTTGAAGAAAAGATTCCCCTTGTTACGGCAGATTTGCTCGTAGAAAAGATTTACCAGATTGTGTTCTTCTCCTATCTTTTTGCACTCTACCGCCTGGGCGAAACCGAGTTGGAAGATGCAGATGACCCATTTCCCAAGGGCCGCATTCCTTTTCTAACCATTCACCAGGCCAAAGGACTTGAGTTTCCGGTAGTTGTGCTCGGCAACCTGCGAAAGGACAACAACGGACCCAATAAGGTCGAAATCCTTACGCGCCCATTGATGGAACGCGAGTCAGGTGAACCGCTTGAGCGTATGTCAGAATTCGATATCATGCGCATGTTCTATGTGGCGCTTTCGCGTGCCAAGAATTTGCTCATTCTGACTCATTTCAAAGGCTCAGGACAACGTATCAACGAACCTTTTAACAATATGCTTGATTCTGGTTTCCAACGAATTCCTGAGCTTAGCCTGGACGCCATCCCATCTGCCGAACTGAACGAGGATGTTTTGCCCAAAGCCTACTCGTTTACTTCTGATTACTTGCATTACCAGAAATGCCCGCGGCAGTACATGATCTTCCGCAAGTTTGGTTTTGTGCCATCACGCTCAGAAATGATGTTTTTTGGATCCCTGGTCCATCGTACCCTGGAAGATTTGCACCATGAATTGATTCGACGCAGGACAACCGTTCCTGATCTTTCTGGAGAGAACAATGCTTGAAACAGAGATGCCAGTCAAAATTGAAGATTTTCTGAAGCAGGCCTTCGAACAGAATTACGAAGAATTGCGCCTTGATTCAGGGCATACCATTGCGCCGGATGTCAAGCAAACCGCGCTACAACATATCTTGCTTTACTGGCGCAAATTACGCGCCATAGCAGAGAATGTAACCGATACCGAGGTTCGCCTGAGCCTGCCAGGGCAGGAAACGCCCAAAGGTCGTGACTTCACCATCGAAGGCGTAGTGGACATCCTGCGCGAGAATGACCGTACGATCATGTATGACATCAAGACCCACGATGCCGACTATGTGCGCGCCAACATCGAGTCTTATGAAGCTCAGTTGAACGTTTATGCTCACATCTGGCATGAGCTGCGCCAGCAGCCGCTGGATAGAACGGCCGTGATAGCCACAGATTTTCCCGAAGAAGTGCGGCTTGCTTTATCCAACGAGAGCGAGGAAATGCTAGCCTACGCCCTCAAAAATTGGGAGCCGGTAGTGGAAATTGGTTTTGACCCGCACCGGGTGGATGATACCATCCGATCCTTTGGCGCAGTGGTGGATTGCATTGAAGACGGTAAGTTTGCACCACCTTCGCTAACCCGTTTACAGGAATCGATGCCCGGCAAGCTCCATGTTCGCTTTGGAACGCATGTCTGCCGTAACTGTGACGCACGCTATTCCTGTATGCCTTATCGTGAGTACTCCCAGTCGACTCGCCGGCTGGCAGATCGTTCGGAGATGCATTATTTTACCGATGCGATGAATGATGTTGATCAGGAAGCATGGCGTACTGGCAATCTGGATGCTGCACTGGAAGCCGATGACTTACGTAGTGATTTCTCGACGAGGTAAAGTTGGTATTTTTCTCCAGCATGTGGATAAATTTTGCTAAATTGTTATGAACTGGACTATCCAGATTTTTCATGATATTGTCATTTAGAAAAGGAATGATCATGACCGACCAAACTGCTTTACCGGATGAAGAATTTGATCTTTTGATCGAATGGCCTCAACAACAAGGGATCGTCAGAGCATCGCTGGGCCAAAACCTTGACCAGTTGAAACAGGAGTCGCAGAAGGCAATGAACATTGCCGTGAGTGTGATCCGTTCGATGGCAGGCCGGATAGCACGCGCAATGGATGATCTGGATGAGAAAACCCGTCCAGACGAAATGGAAGTGGAATTCAGCTTGAAACTAGATATTGAAGGTGGCGCGATTGTGCCGATGGTAGCCAAGACAACCGCCGGCGGGCAGTTCAATATCAAATTCAAGTGGAATATCGACAAGCCAAAACACGCGACCGTCTTGGTGAGCGAGACCAAGTAATCCAGAGTAATATAAAAACTAATCATGCCTGTCAACGAAACCTACCACCCCTTGCAAAAGAGTCTCGTTCGCATTTTCTTTGCGGCCGAGAGCTGCCCAACCCTGCCATGCGGGGCGGGCGTTGCGCTATTGGGGAACCAGGTTTTGACCTGTGCGCATGTGATTGCCAGCGCCATGCATCTGGGGCGAGTTATTCCGAACGAAACGCCAATCGGCGAGATATGGGTCGATTTTCCATTGACGGCCTCAGCAAAACAGGTCAGAACGCGAGTGGTCTTTTGGGATGCCACTGCAGACCTGGCAATACTGGAAGTGCTTGAACCATTTCCAGACGAAGTTGGTGCGACCAAACTACTAAAAACTGCCAATCTGTGGGAACACAAAGTTCAAGCGTTTGGGTTTCCAGTTAACCATGCCAAGGGTGCCTGGGGCGATGGCAAATTACGGGGTCCCAACGCGGATGGTTGGCTGGAGATTGTTGATTCACAGTCTACAGGCTATTTCATTCAGGAAGGTTTCAGCGGTGGCCCGGTGTGGGATGAGACCCATCGACATTGCATCGGCATCATCGTCGCAACGGAAAGCGAAACATCGCTGCGAACAAGCTATCTGATTCCAGCCGCAGCCATCGCCGAAAAGTGGTTGGAACTCCCAGTGGAGCGCATCGACAGAGCGCCGGGCGTAAGACGCGAGGCGCCGCCGTTGCTGCCGTATCTGGTTGACCGGCGCGCGCAGGAAGATAAAATCCGCAAAATGTGGGCAAACTATTTACCCGACCACCCCAAGCCGGTCGTGATTGTGGTGCATGGCGACGACTGCCAGGCGCAGGATATGTTCTTGGCGCGGCTGCAGAACGATTTCATCCCCAACAAGCTATTCAAGACAGGGAACCTACCCATTACCCCTTTACATCTGCAATGGCCGGTGCACATGCGCCAGGTCGGTGAGTTGAAAGACCGGCTCACCAGGAGCCTGGCGGACCAAATTCTTTACAACCAGGATGTCAGCCGAGAGCATATCCAGGATCATCTGGCCAGACGCAATGATGTTGTGATGGTGCATACTCACCTGCTGACGGACGACTGGCAACAGCAGGGCAAGGGCATCCTCGAAGCATATCTCGATTTCTGGCAAGGCTGGCCCGACCTGGCGCCGCGCCAGCGCCTGTTTGCGTTCCTTTTCATGACACACAAGATCCCCGCGCAAAATGGATTCAAAAAGTGGCTGTACCAGATTCAAAAACAACGCATTTTTGCGCAACTGGAACACTGTGCCTTTCATCATTATGACCGCCTGATTGTGGATGCGCTGCCTGAATTGAGTGGCATTTCTCAAGCAGAAGTGGAAAACTGGGCGCGTGATGAGGCCTGCGGTTACTGTGGGGATGACCCAACGGCTGTGATGAAAAAAATTCGTCTACTGTACGAAAAAACCATGTTTTATCCGATGGAAACCCTGGCGGAACATCTTAAAGGTGTTCTGGCAAATGGCTCAGCTTGAGAGGAGAACATTTTATGAAATTCCCTTTTTACACAGGACATGGAAAAAGACGAGATTCAATTGCAGGCGACCTGCCTGCACCGCGCCGCTCGGATTTGATCCAGCCCGATAAATATTTGGCCGATCCTGGACTGGTGGATGCTGCCAATGTCGCCCTGGTTCTCGGCCAACCGCTGCTGTTGACCGGCGAGGCAGGCACCGGAAAGACGCAGTTTGCTTACAATCTGGCCTGGGAATTGGGGCTTGACCAGCCGTTCAAGTTTGAAACCAAATCGACCAGCGCCGCGCGAGATTTGTTTTACACCTACGATGCGTTAAAACGCTTTCAGGATGTGCAGAGTGGGCTCAAACCGGAGAGCATCCTACCGTATCTGACCTATCAGGCGCTGGGGCTGGCAATTTTGCGCACCCGTGCTCGGTCCGAGATCCTGGACCTGATCCCGGACGACTTTCCAAAAGGTCAAATACTGCGCTCAGTAGTATTGATTGATGAAATTGACAAAGCCCCGCGTGATTTTCCCAATGATATTCTGAACGAGATCGAGAATATGTATTTCCGCATTCCAGAGATGGGCAACCGCAAGGTTGAAGCCGACACAAATCTACCGCCGCTGGTGGTTATCACCAGCAACTCTGAAAAAGACCTGCCAGATGCCTTTCTGCGACGCTGCGTCTATTACAACATTCCTTTCCCAAACCCGGATCGCATGCGCGAGATTGTGAATAACCGTCTGGGTAAATATGTAGCCGGAACCAGCCCCTTTGTGGATGACGCTCTCGACCTGTTCTTTGCCCTGCGTCAAGCCACCGGCGGACTGCGCAAGAACCCATCGACTGCAGAAATGCTGGGTTGGATGTTAGCTTTGAAGGATATGGCAAATGGAGCTGAAAACCCATTGGCTCAGCCCGAACTGGCCTTGCGGACGATGAGCAATCTGGTCAAGACCACTGCTGACCAGGAGAAAGCGCGTGATGTGGTTGAAGAATGGGTGAAAACGCGACAAAAATAGGCGCTCCTGATTTTGAGCGCCTGTTTGATTTCTTGGACGACCTGCGAGCGAGTGGTTATACAATTGACACTCGTCAGGTAATGGTGTTAAACGACTTGCTGATGGTACTGGTCGCCGGAGGCGAGACTTTTGACGATTTTGGCCGTTTAAAGACGCTAATTGCCCCACTGATTTGTGCAACCCCTGCTGAACAGGAAGATTTTTACCAGCGTTTTGACACGTTTGTTGCTCTTAATAAACCCCGTATTTCCGCTACTACGTCACAATCGCAATCGATTTCAGAGAAACTTGCTTCTCCAAAATTTAAGAATCCTTTTGTAGAAGCTGGCGTACTTCTAACCAATTGGTTTGTGAAACCAATCTCTGAAATCTACACACAAAATCAATTTCTCACGCGTGAAACCACCGATAAAATCCCTGAAATCATTCGGTTTTCAGTTGATCCTTTGCTGGGCGATCTTTTTCCAAAACTACGGATCCTTTTGACGGCAAAAGAGTTGCGCAGGCGTAAACAGATTGTAAGCAGTGAAATCAACATTGATAAAACTATTGAAACATCCATCGTTCAAAATGGTTGGACCAACCTGGTTTATCAATACCGGCAGGTGATGCCCGAATACCTGGTATTGATTGACCGTCAGAGTCGCCTTGATCAGCAGACGCGATTTGCGGATGAAATATTCAAAGAATTAATTGCCAATGGCGTTTGGATTCACACTTATTACTTTAATAGCGACCCTCGCATTTGTTCTGCGTCCAATCAGAAGGATGTTCCGATCCACCTAAATGAACTTCTATCCAAGCATGGGGATTGTCGTTTGATTATTCTGGCAGGGAATGAGACTTTTATAAACCCGGTCAGTGGAGATTTGTCAAACTGGGTTCAAGAAATGTTCCATTGGGAAGATCGGACAGTTTTCCTGCCAACGCTAGATCAAGGTAGATACCCAATGGACTTACTAGCTCAAAATTTTGCAATTTTTCCTTTGAGTCTAGTGAATCTGGCGGGGTATTTGAGTTTTCGTGAAAATGAGGAAACTTCCAAAGCAAAAGGCGACTGCAATCTTTCCGTGCCTGAACCACTTATGACACGTCCGCTAAGATGGGTATTACGGAATCCGCTTCCCCAATCCGAAGTAACCGAGGTGATTGTTCGATTACGAACTTATCTGGGGGATACAGGGTATCACTGGCTCACCGCGTGCGCATTTTACCCAGAATTACATTGGGAGATCACCTTATATCTTGGCAATTCCATCAAAGCGGAGAACGGAACCCCAGTACTGAGTACTCAGCTCTTGCAGAAACTGGCGAGACTACCATGGTTCCGACATGGTTATATGCCAGATTGGTTTCGTTTAGCTTTAATTGAATCGCTTGAATCTACGCAAAGCGAAAAAGTGCACTATGCCATAGGCGAGTTGCTTTCAACAGCATCCGACCAACGGTCTCGGAACTTTGAATTAGAAATTGCTAACCCAACCCGAAATTCGTTTTTCGAATCTCTGAAAGGTTTGATTGGACAAGCACCTGATAACACACTGGCAAAGGATGCGATTTTTATTCGGTTTGTAGCTGGTGAACGAAGAAGAAAATTAGCGGTCAGAATCAATGAAACCTTGAGAACATTACTGACGCAGGCAGCTAATACTGCCAATATTGTGCCAAGTTTCAACAATTATTGGCAACGAGTGACTCAAACTGCACAAATTACTCTCGGTAATGGGTTTAACAGTATACGGAAAACGATCGTTGGTGGCAGTAACAGGGCAACACCACTTGCGATCTTAAAGGTACTAGATGGACCATCAGAAATGATTGGACGAGAATTGAAAATATTTACTGAAAGTGTTAAATTGGGGCAAAATCCGCAATTAGCAGACATAACGTTCTACAGATCAGACAACGACTCATCAGTAAGTGGCCTCCATGCTCGATTAGATCACCAGGATGATGGCTGGCAATTGACTGCACTTTCTCAAACTGAAAGTCGAGGTGGGATTTTTATCGATGATGTTCCGATTCCTTTCGAGTCTGTTCGGATATTCAACGGACAGAAAATTCAGATGGGTTACCTTACGCAGCAACCTGTTGTTTTTGAGTTCCATATCGTTGGTTCAGAAGCAGTCAACTCTTTAGAAAACGTCAAAGATGAAGCTAGTGCTCTACCTAGAAAAGCCTTAAGAGTTTTTCTTTCTCACGCCGTTGATGATAAACCTATAGTACGCATGTTATACAATAGTTTGCTAGCAGCTGGGGCTGAGCCTTGGTTGGATATTGAGAAGCTCTTACCTGGAGATGATTGGCAAACGGAGATTCAAAAAGCTCTCGAAAATACAGATGCTATTATTTTTTGCTTATCTAAAAATTTTGTAAGCCGAGATGGTTACTATAACCGCGAAATTCAGTTTGCGTTGGAAAAATCAAAAGAATTACCAGAAGGGAGCATATTTTTTATTCCTGTCAGAATTGAAGAATGTGAAATACCTGAACAACTAGTGGTTTATCAGGCAGTAAACTTATATAGCGAAAATGGTTTTGAAAAATTAGTTCAATCCCTTCAAGTGCATGCTCATCAACAAGGATACTCGCCATTAACATATCCTAAACGGCTTGATCACTCGGTGTTAGAAAGGAAAACTAAAGAGCAAATAGTAAGTATACTTTTAGAATGTGAGAGTCTAGTATCGGAAGAGAAGAGGCGTCTCGTCCTGAAAATATTGCCGCGAGAACTTCAGTCGGTCATTATTTTTGGTGGCTCGGCCAATGCCTTTATTTATAACCTTGTTAATGCATGCTTTAACTATCGCGATGATGGAATAAAGAAATTGGTACTTGCCATCGAATTATTCGAAGGGGCCACAGAGCCGGTTAATAGGTTGAAGCAATTATTGACTATAGAAGGAAATATTCAAGAAGATCAAGAAGAATTCTATATGCCCCAAGGCCGAGCGAAAATGGTCGACCACAAATATGAAGATGCATCGGTAGATTTCACTCGAGCCCTAGAACTTGATCCCCGTAATGCCGAAATTTATTCAAGCCGTGGTAATGTCTATGCAGCTATGGGAAAATACGAAGATGCATCGGTAGATTTCACTCTAACTATTGAACTTGACCCTCCTAATGCAGAAGCCTTTTCAAACCGTGGTAATGCTTATGTAGCCATTCAAAATTACCCAGCTGCACTAGCGGACTTTACCCAGGCTGCCAAACTTGACCCTAAATATGCCGAAGTTTTACAAGGTTTTGAAAGTGTTCTTAGGACAACAAAATATTCAGCGGATGAACGCGAAACCGCCGACAAAATTGCTCGTGAGCAAACTAAAAACAAGATAACCCCAAAAAACGTTCGCGAAGAAGATAATAGCGTTCAATCTCTTACGGCTCAACAAGTCGTTATGGTAGACAACAAACCACATAAAGATAGTATTCTAATTGTTGACAATGATCCTGACTTTCTTGAAAGACTGAAAAATTATCTTGAAATTGAATTTAATGTTTTTTCAGCTAATAATTTCGAAAGTGCATTGCAAATGATTCAAAGGCAAAAGCCGCCATTTCAGGTAGCAATTATTGATTTAAGATTATCTTCTGACGATGATGCAAACGACGAATCTGGTCTAAATTTGCTCAAGGAAATAAAGAATCGTGGAGACAACACTCAAACCATTATAACGACAGCGCATCCTACCTGGAGTTCAGCGCGCAAAGCCCTTGGTGAATACTCCGCTATCGATTATGTTTCAAAGAGTTCGCCGCCGAGTGGGTTGATAGAAAGTGTTCGCAAGGCTGCAAATAGAGCTACTACAATCAAAGAGAATGATATTTTCTCATTTGCAAATAGTGAACAGGATGATGTTTTGCAAAAAGATTTACTTCAGTCCACGGCATATACAAACAGCGTAGATGTTGTAATTCTTACTACCCTTCCCGAAGAATACAATGCTGTAATATCGCAAATTCGAAATTTCAAGATATCACCGGGCAGTCGTGAGCAACCAAACCTTTATGCATGGCGGGTTGGTAGGATACCGAGCAAAACGAGAGACACGGCTTACAGGGTAGCTGTAGGCCTAATTGGAAGAAGCGGGAATACCAATAGTGCCCTAGCTGTTAGTGATGCGCTTGAGCACTGGTCGCCGCGGTATGTTTTTTTCGTAGGTATTGCTAGCGGTTTAAATAAGCAAGAAAGAGGTGATTTAATTCTTGCAGAAGCAATTTATGGATATGAGTATGGCAAGATCGAGAAGGGATTCATTCCTAGAGGAGATTGGAGTTATCGGCTAGAAAAAAGATTGCGAAACGCTGCAATTGAATATGGTAACAGTAAAGATTGGCGAGGCCGCATTTCAACAAAGCCACCGGAGCCTTGTCGAACCGAATTTACATCTGGAATTATTGCTTCTGGCGATAAGACTGTGGATAACCCAACAAATGAATTCTTTATACAAATACAAAATTCCTGGTCAAGAATAAAAGCAGTCGAAATGGAAGGTGCTGGAATAACCACCGCGATTGAAATAGCTAAATCCTTTGATAAAAAAGTGGAATTTTTAATGGTACGCGGAATCGCAGATATCCCTAATTTTTCAGGGGAGGTGGATGCTGAAATAAGTGCCAAGGATAATAATTACTGGAAAAACTACGCCGCATCCGCAGCTGCTTCTTTTGCTATCGGATTTATATCAAATGGATTACCCATTCCACCAAAGAGATAATTCCCATGCCCCTCTCAAAACTCCGCCCCACCTTCACATTCGACTCTGACCGCATCGCGGCCCTGCGCGCGCTCGTCCCAGAAGCCTTTGCTGATGGAAAAATCAACTGGGATACGCTGCGCGAGGCGCTTGGCGAACAGTTGGAAGATGACTCCCAAGAGCACTTCGGACTTTTTTGGCCGGGCAAACGCGAAGCTCGCAGGCTGGCCAGCCTGCCATCCAAAGGCACATTGATCCCGCAGCCTGGTCAGGGTATCGACGAAGACACCACGCACAACCTGTTCATCGAAGGGGACAACCTGGAAGTGCTGAAACTGCTCCAGAAAAGTTACGCCGGGCGCGTCAAGTTGATTTATATCGACCCACCCTACAACACTGGCAATGATTTTATTTATAGTGACGATTTTACAGAACCTACCGAAGTTTATTTAAAACGAACTGGCCAATTAGATGAGACAGGCCAACTTTTGACTAGTAATAGCCGAATAAGTGGCAGGTTTCACTCCAACTGGTTGAATATGATGTATCCACGTCTGTTGTTAGCGAAAACCCTTTTGCGAGATGACGGGATAATTTTTGTTTCCATAGACGACAATGAAATTCACAATCTGCGGCAATTGATGGAAGAATTGTTCGGAGCAGAAAATTTTATTGCGACAATCATTTGGCAAAAATATTTCTCTACAAAAAACACGGCCCGACATTTCAGCGCATCGCATGAGTATATTTTGGTATTTGCTAAAGACGCTGAGATTTGGAGACCGATATTACTTCCCAGAACCGAAGAAGCCGATGCTCGATATACCAATCCAGATAATGACGCAAGAGGTCCTTGGGCCTCAGGGCCTCTGCAAGCACGAAATTATTATAGTAAAGGGCTGTATGAAGTTACTTCTCCGAACGGTAAAAAATTTCGCCCACCAACAGGAACATATTGGCGACTTACCCAAGAAAATTTTGAAAACATGAATAATGAAAATAGAATATGGTGGGGCGAGGATGGCGGAAATGTGCCAAGAATGAAGAGATTCTTGTCAGAAGTTTTGCAAGGAATTGTCCCATCCACTCTTTGGAAGTGTGAGGATGTTGGTCATACACAAGATGCGAAGGATGAATTGCTCACTGCGGTTAAGTTTACTAATTCAGAAAATGTTTTTAATACAATAAAGCCTATTAAATTATTGGAGCAAATAATCCATTTAGCTACGCAAAATAAAGATGATATTGTGTTAGATTTTTTTGCTGGTAGTGCTTCAACAGCACATGCTCTGATAAAAAAGAACGAAGATGGTATTGATAGAAAATTTATTTTGGTTCAAATACCAGAACCTTTGCCTAAGCCAGAAAAAGTTCTAAGAACAATCGCGGATATTGGTAGGGAGAGAATTCGCAATGTAATTAAGGAAGAAAAGGGACAACTAAATTTTTCTCCAGAGCGTGATTTAGGATTCAAATGCTTCAGACTTGACCGTTCGAATTTTGCTGAGTGGCAATCTTTCACAGAAAGAGCCGTTCCGCAACTAGAATTGCGCTTTGCACAAGCCGAGTCACCGTTAGTGGCAGGTTGGACGCCCGAAAACTTGCTGTCCGAAACCCTGCTTTTGCAGGGATTTCCTCTTGACAGCCGCGTCCGCCCGCTGGCTGAATTAAAAGCCAACCGCGTGCTCGAAATCACATCCGAGTTCTGCCAGCACCGGCTCTATGTCTGTCTCGATACACAAATCCAGCCCGAAACTGTTGCTGCGCTCAAACTTCGCAATGAAGATATTCTCGTCACGCTCGACAGCGCTCTGAGCGACGAAGCGAAGATCCGGCTCTCGGATCAATGCAACTTGAAAGTTATTTAATAATAACTTGGCACATTCGCATATCGCATCTGAGACTTGACACATGACTCTAAAATTCCAATTTGACCCAAAACAGCCCCATCAAACCGAGGCTGTTGAAAACATCGCCCGACTCTTTGACGGCATGTCCCCGCAAGAACGAGCGATCATGCTCGAGGCTGAAATTGTTCCCAACTTGCATCCTTTCCAAAGCCTGCACGAACCCTGGCTTTATGACAACTTACGTGGAATTCAGCAGAAAAGTGGGTTAGCAGGTGGCGAACTCTTCGGAGCACTCGAATTGGACGAAGGCTTCGAAATCGAAGAGATCAGTTTTAATTCCTGGCGCTATCCGAGTTTCACCATCGAGATGGAAACGGGCACGGGCAAGACTTACGTCTACCTGCGCGCGATCCACGAACTGCGCAAGCGTTACGGTTTTGGCAAATTCATCATCGTAGTGCCCAGCATCGCCATCTATGAAGGTGTCATCAAGAGCTTCAAGATCACCCGCGATCATTTCCGCGCTCTATACGAAAACGAAACCGTCAACCTGATCGAGTACGATGGCTCGCGCCTGAGCCAGTTGCGCGCCTTTGCAACCAGCACCTTTGTTGAGATCCTGGTGATGACGCTCGATTCGTTCAACAAAGCCAGCAATGTGATCTTCAAGCCGTCTGAGAAGCTGCCCGGAGAGCGGCTGCCTTACCAATATATCCAGGAGACACGGCCAATCCTGATCCTGGATGAGCCCCAGAATATGGAATCGGAAAAAGCACATGAGGCGCTGCGCACCCTGCATCCGCTCTTTGCCATGCGATTCAGCGCCACACACCGCACCGTCCCCAACCTGGTTTACCGGTTGACACCCTTCGATGCTTACCGGCTTGACCTGGTGAAAAAAATCCAAGTCTTTGGGGTCACCGAACGTGAAAACTTCAATCGTCCCTTCATCGGGCTGGAAAACATCGAGAACAAGGCCGGGCTGCGCGCGCATGTGCGCGCCTTTGTCAATGACCACGGTCAGTCAAAAGATGCGCTGATAACGCTTAAAGATGGCGACGACTTGTTTACGAAAACTCATCGCGACGAACATAAAACCGGCTATAAAGTGCGCGAGATCAACGCCCGCGATGGTTTTGTGGAGTTCGAAAATAATATCCGTCTCAGCTTGCTGGACCAATTCGGCGACTTGAAGGCCGAAGTCTTTCGCGCTCAGATCCGCCAGACCATCCAACAGCATATGGAAATTCAACAGAAGCTGAAACGCAAAAATATCAAGGTGCTCTCGCTCTTCTTCATCGACCGGGTAGCCAACTACACCGCGAAGGATGCACTCATCCGCCGCATCTTCGATGAAGAGTATGAACTTCTTAAGTTGCTTTATCCCTTCTATACCGAAATGCGCGCGGACGAGGTGCGCAGCGCCTACTTCGCCAAATCCAAACCGAAAAAGACCGGTGAGGAAGGCGAAGCGATTGACACAACGGGCAGCAACGCACCCGAGCGCGAGGCGGAAAAGGCTGCATTCGGGTTGATCATGAGGGATAAAGAAACGCTCCTATCCTTCTATGATGGGCAGGACAATCTAAAAAAGGTGTGTTTCATCTTTGCCCACTCCGCCCTCAAGGAAGGTTGGGATAACCCCAATGTCTTCCAGATCTGCACACTAAACCAGACTTCATCCGAAGTGAAGAAGCGTCAGGAGATCGGGCGTGGTCTGCGCTTGGCAGTTAACCAGGACGGCGAGCGTGTCTTCGATGATGAAGTCAACATTCTTTCTGTCATCGCCAACGAGAGCTACGAATCGTATGTTGGCCGCCTGCAAACCGAATACACTGAAGACGGACAGACCCCGCCCAACCGGCCGACGAAAGCTGGCAAGGCTACCGCGACACGCAGCGAACAGGTTTTCGCCAGCGAAGCCTTCAAGCGCTTCTGGCAAAAACTGCAAAAACGCGCCAGCTATCAGATCAGTATCGATACCCCGACCCTAATCCGCAACTGCGTCGAACGCATTAATAATCGGACGATGCCAAAAACTGTCATCGTTGTCGAGCGGGGCAAATTCGTTGTTACCGATTACACCTTAAGCCTGCTCTCCTGTGGCACTGAGAGCTGCAAAATCCAGATCGCCACACAGGATACCGCCGGAAATTCAAACAACGATGTACGCATTTTCCCCTTGCGGGCCGACTTGGAGCGTGAATTACACGATAAGCGTCTGCGTGGGTTCAAGATTGTCCAGATCATCGATGATGGCGACAACTCGCACCTCGTCTTCGGTAACGGAAAGAACCTTTTTAAAGACTCACCCATTCGCTTCCAGAGCGAGCAAGGGCAAAAGGTGCTCGAACGCGGAAATCTTGCGCCGGTTGAACGTTACCCGGTCTTTAACTTGATCGACCGTGCGGCAAAAGAAACCGGCCTGACTCGCCCGACGCTCAATAAGGTCTTCAAGTGGCTCAGCGACCGTCAGAAAGAAACAATCTTCACCAACCCGGAAGGCTTTGCTGGAATCTTCATCAACGAAATTAACGAAGAACTTGCCGACCATATTGCCGAGCGCATTCAATTTACAGTCAGCGCCGATCCACTCGATTGGGGTTACGATCTCGATGATCTCTTCCCGGCTAGCAAAGATTTCCCGCAAAAGGAACTCGTACCTGCTTCGGCGGCAGGGCTTTATGACCACATCCAAATCGATTCGGATGTGGAACTGCGCTTTGTTGAACAACGCTTGAATGAAGATCAGCAGGTTGTTTTCTACTTCAAATTCCCGCCAAAGTTCAAACTTGAATTTCCACGCATCATCGGAGATTACAACCCGGATTGGGGCATTGCCCGTTACAGGGATGCTGATCGCGCCTTCACCCTTGAGCTTGTCCGCGAAACCAAGGGCAGCACTGAGATCGAGAATCTGCAATTTTCGAGTGAAAAGCGCAAGATCCGCTGCGCGCTGAAAGTCTTTGAAACCATCGGCATCGATTATCGGCCTGTCTCCGACCAGACTACTGATTGGTGGGAGCCCGCTGGAGTACAAGGGAATTTTTAACAATAAAAGGATCCTGCATCATGACTGCCCACACATTTCTGGTTCCGAAGGATCACACCCTCGAGGATATTCTTGGGTTTTCAAACCTGCTCGCAGCATTTTCGGATGAAGCGGAAGGGTTTATTTTTGATTTCCAAACCGTTGGATATGACACCCCCTTTGGGATGATCTTTATCAGCTTTGCAATTCGCAAATTTATCGAAACACGCACGCAGGCAAAAATTTCAGCTGTGAATTTCATCGGCCAGTGGTATGCTGGATCTGAGACCTACCGGTAAGATTTATTTCACATCCAAATTTCAGGGCACTTCGGTATGATTAAATTTGTCTTTGAAGAATATCGGAGTCTGCAAGTGACCCTGGCGGGAATCATGAAGGATGGGGATAAACAGGCCAAGCAGTTCACAGGCGCTGTTGATCAAGAGGCAGTCACGGTTTCGCGCATGATCTCAAACTAATTTATGAAACAGGTAAAGAAGCAGTAAGGTTAGCTTTCAAATTCGATGAACAGGATGTAAAAAATATGACCGAGTCCACCAACCGTAGTCAAACTGTTAATTTTCTGGGGTTTTTACGTTCTCAGTTGAGTGGCTTGCAGGGTATTCCTACCTTGTGTTATGAACTCATCCAGAATGCAGATGATGTGAAAGATAATGATGGTAACCCGACGGCATCGCTCATCAGCTTTGATGTGTGTGATGATGCGCTTATTGTCGAAAACGATGGCGTTTTCCGCGAAATCGATTTTACACGCATGGAAAATGTCTCGTGGGGAAACAAAAAAGATGAGGCAGGTACAACAGGCGCATTCGGGATTGGATTCATTTCGGTTTATCAGGTTACCGATGCGCCAGAAATTATTTCAAGCGGAAGACATTGGAAATTTCAACCAGGCGAGGTTGAAAATAAACGTATCCTTGAAACCAAAATGGAGACAAAATATACGCGTTTTCGCCTGCCTTGGGCTTTCAAATCTTCCAAAACACGCCTGGAGTTGGGTATCCCGGCGGTCGAAAAGGCTGCATTGGATGATTATGCCTTGCAAATGGCCGATTCTATTGAAACGGCTGCTTTGTTTCTTAAGCAGGTCAACCGTCTTGAAGTAAAACGAAATGGAAAAACGATTCGGACCATTGAGACCCTGAAAGAGAAGGGCTCGATCCTATTGAGTGACAGTGGGAAAGATACACGTTGGTGCATTATTGAGGGGAATTTTGACATAAATGCTGGAGTAATGCGCCAGCGGTATAGTTCAGTGATCGAAACCAAACGGCAGGCAAGAGTCCAACTTGCAATTCCTGAAACGCCCCTGGAAAATGGTCTGCTCTACGCATTTCTCCCATCGGAAACCAATACTGGTTTACCTTTCCACATCAATGCTGATTTTTACCCATCTTCTGATAGGAAACGCATTCTTTTTGGATCTGATTACAAGGCAGAATGGAACCGCTATGCAATTGATTGTGCTGCATATACCCTTTCAAAACATCTTGATGATGTCTTGGAAATATTTTCATTACCTGTGTTCTGGAAATTTGCGCAAGCAGTAAAATCTGCATCCACCAATTTGATTGCGGATAGATCTTTCAACCGGTTTTGGGATGAATTGAAACCCCAGATTTGTGTAAAAGAAACAGTTTTGACTGCAGCCAAATCAAAGAAAATCCCATCTGATGTAAAGTACCTTGATTCTGAAGAAGAGGTTGAAGCTGCACAGATTTTTGAAGAACTCGGGCTGTCAACCATTCATCCAGATTTGCGCCAATATCGCAATATCTTGTTTGATGTAGGGATAAGGCTGCTTAAGCCAGTGGATGTAGGAAATGCCTGCCTAGAAAAAGGATTAAACAAACGCCTATCCTTTAAGCAACTTCCTAAAAAATTAGGCAATTTGAAAAGCTGGGAGATTTTTTGGTCATCCCTTAATAGCCTTTGGCTGCGAGCTGCCGGAATAGATAAAATAGCTAGTGAGAAGATTCTGGCGCAGTGTTCGATTGCTCTCGGATTGGATGGTGATTTTTGGCCACCAAACCAATTATTTTCCGGGGACGGCACAACTAGAACTCTTTTTTCTCAAGTTAGCAAAACGGTTTATTGGTTAGATACCCAAAGAGCAGCTTCTCCCATCCCATCTGCGTTTGTTCCAACTTTCGAACTGGCAACCGGGTTAGGACAGTTGGAAATTAACCAGGGGGCTATGCAGGAATTCTATGAGATTGAGCCGAATATCATCAAGCAGATCTATGATTGGCTGACGTCTCATGAAAGCACAATTTCTAGGCAAGAGAGTATCAAGGATCGTATTCGGCAAATCTCAATTTGGCCGACTGCCGATGGCTCGCTCCACAAATTGAATAACCTTTTTCTGACCGGGGATTTTGAAGACCCACTCGGTCTGGCAAACTTTGTGGATGTAGATGCTCTTGGCGGGCGAAGGGAATTTCTTGAACGTATTCTGAAGGTACAACCTTTGGATTTTAACAAATATGTGACCGAACTCATCCCGCTTGCGCTGAAATCTCAAGAGATTTCTGTAGAAAAAAGGTTTCGTTTAATGGAGGTGCTGGCAGAAAACGTAGGAAGGTTATTAGGTGATAGTTTTGCGAGGAGCAGGTTATTACAGTTACCTCTTGTTTGGTGTGGAGACGAAGTCTTTGATCGTGCATCAAATGTATATTTTGATTCGCCAGATATCATAGCAGTACTAGGGAAAGATGTATTAATTGCCAGATTCCCTGGTGAACAAAAAGAAGCAATCCGGGACTTGTATCGATGGCTGGGCGTTTCTGAAGAACCACGCCCAGGTGCTATTATTGACCGTATACGTTCAATTACCTCAAGCGAGCCAAAGCCATCAAACATCCAGATAATTCAGAAAATCTTCTCGTTTTTGGCTACCAAATGGATATATTGGGATGAGGCTAAGCATCAGGAGTTTTCGGAACTAAAGCGAATGGCTTGGCTACCAAGTGAGAACCAGACTAAATTATGGTTTACTCCCGATAAGGTTTTCACAGCTTACCAGAACTATCTCTTTATCTCGCAAGGGAACTTTCTTCGCATTGACGTGCCAACTCAACGCAAAGCAAATGATCTGATGAATTTTCTCGGTAATCCTACTGAACCTCCCATCGAATTAGTGATCAGGCACTTACTTCATTGTAGTGAGCAAGATCAGCCTGCTAATCAAGAAATTTATACTTTCTTGACCCGCTATTCTGCAGATTCTTTGATTTCTCAATTACTTGAAAAACCATGCCTCTTATTGCGGCTTGAAAATGGAAAAGAAAAATATTTCCGTCCTGATCAGGTTTTTTGGGAGCAGCACCCTTTTGGAAGGTTCCGTTTACGACTTGGACCTGAATTTGGTAAATTTAAACCTTTGTACGACAGATTGCGTGTCAAACCTAAACCAGACGCCCAAGATGCAATTAACGTGCTTAGCGAGATATCAGAGTCTTCCTATGTCGTTTCAACGAAGCCGATTGATTCGGACGGAGATAGCCAGGTAGAACTGGTGATTGTTGCATGTTGGCAACTCTTAACCGATTGTCTTGATCGAAATGATATAACACCTAAAGAATTGAAAAAAAAGTTGCAAGGGAAGAAAACGATCCCCAAAGAAAACAAAGTATTGGATGTGCCTGAGCATTTGTTTTTTGAGGATCGCCCTGGTTGGGGTGAAAAATTTGAGCTAATACAAAATAACCTAATCCCACGTATCAACGGCGCCTGGCCAGCCATGGAAGCTGCGGGTGTACGACGTGTTAGTAAAGCTATTACCACCGAAATGCAAGATCCCGAAAACTCGAGGATTGATACAAAACTTACAGAACTTCTTACTGAAAGACTCCATTTGATCCAACGCGTAATGGAATTGCATACTTCCAAAGGCATAAAAGGTTTTGATTTGCCCGCTCTCATAAAATTGCGTTTTGAGAGCGCAGAAAGCATCAAGATTGCCCGCACATTTCATGGTTTAGGAACTGGGCAGAGCGTTTCCACGATAAACCTGGAAGTGGATGCCATTTGTATCGGTGACATATTCTATTTTCACGGAGATGAACAAGATTATCCTTGGTTTGACATTGCCCGTGAACTTGCCTACGTACTTTACCCAGAAGGAGATTTGAATAGTCTTGGAATGGAAATAAAGGATATTCTCTCCAGCCCTTCTGTTGAAGTCGCAAATAGGAATCTTGATATTCTTGGTTATCCACGGCTCAAAATAGTTAATAAGACTACTGAAGACACTGGCACTCAAACCACTCCTGGTGGCAGTGCGGGCGGGACGAATGGTACTGGATCATCAGGCACTAGCAAGGGTACCAGTGCAGATGGTAATGAAACTGTAGGCGCAGGGACAGGTGTAGGGGATGCTGGCTCAGGTGACGCAGGCAAGGATGGTACCAGAACAGGTGATGCAGTGACAGGAACGGGGAACACTGGCACAACAGGTGGATCAGCTAAGGGCGATACCGACGCAGGTGGTGCAGGAACGGATGGCACTGGAACCGAGACCACCCCAGAATCTAGTTTGCCACCAAGAAAAACATCACATCTCATTTCCTATCTTTATTCCGAAGATGATATACGCACCAAACAACCCGATACGGAAGAAAATACCAGGCGACGCATCGAGCTGGGGAATTTGGGTGTCCTAAAAGTAATAACCTACGAGAAATTGAAAGAAAGAACACCAACCGAAATGCCGTATGGCAATCCAGGCTACGACATTCAATCTGTCGGTAAAAATGGTAGCATACGCTATATCGAGGTCAAAGCCTTAACCAATCAATGGGATTCGCAAAGTCCAGCGCAAATGACTCATACCGAATTTGAATTGGCTAAAGAATTGGGGCCAAGTTATTGGTTGTACGTTGTTGAACTCGTAGAAAGAGATGATTTCAAAATATATAGGATACAAAACCCCGCCAATCAAGTTGAATATTTCTTGTTTGATCATGGGTGGCTTTCGCTCGTTCAGAAAGATGAGTAAGAAATGCCTTTTCCAGGTTGCATTACTCACTGATGTGAACTTTTATCCTTAACACAGGGATTGTCAGACGCAATATTTTGCCCATACGAAATTTCGAAATAAAAACAGCGAGGTCACAAGTACCCCGCTGTTTTCTTCCTGCATCTCTACCTCCTTCTACCCTTTACGAAACGGCCAACTTGCGCTGACACCATTTCGCCAAACAGCGTCATCTGCATGATCTGTCCAGACTCCATTTTTAAAATTGGCAGCGGCAGGCTCGTAGCCACCAGGCTACCGGTGGGTGCTGTGGAGACCAGCACCTTCTTTTCGGTGCCATCCGAGAACAGGCTCTCCACCAGTGCGCCAGCCGAGCGGAATGCTTTCCCTTCGATGGCAGCCTGAATCAGCTCGCGTTGGACATCGTCCGAGTCAGTTTCAACCAGGACACCCGAGGCTTCCTTCCCGTACAACAACATGGCCGCCTTCTTCTTTTGGCCCATGCGCCGCAGGATTTCTTCTTCCACGGTATTGGCATACGCCAGAAAAGTAACGAAAACTTCACAGCGCTGACCAAGTCGCCACACGCGCTTCATAGCTTGCCAAAGCGTATACAAGGACACAGTTGTCTCGTAAAACACAATACTGGAGAACATGACCAGGTCCAACCCGGTCTCGATCAGCTTCGGGTTCACGACCAAGACATCCATCAGCGGCGCGTTCAGCCTGATCCAGGCTTCCCGTTTGGCCGGGGACATATCGTTGGCAGACAGGATGCCCACACGCGGTTTCTCAACCACCCACACCGGGCGGCCGTTCACCCGGTGAGCTTCCTCGGTGACCAGGTTGGCCATGGCATTCTCCAGCCGGGAGCGAATATCACGGGTGCCAGATTGCTCCACGAACACAATCGTCTTGCGTCCCTGCGCCATGTTCTCACGCACGATCTCGGCCAGGCGGGTTTCCTTTGGCAGCCAGGGTTGGCTGGTCGATGTCACGGCTGGCAAATCGAAGTGATATCCGCCTCCTTTTGCGCCATCGTAATGCACGACCTCGGGACGGAAAGCCGAAGCAGGCCGGTAGCGGCAGGCCGAAAACCAGGCCGAAAGACCGCCGATATCGCCGAACTCGTGCAGGATGCTCATGGCCTCTGAAAGCACCGCGCGCTCAACCAGCTTGTACTGCTCGGCCAGTTGCGCCGACATCTCCAGTGTTTCCACCACTTCGCTCACGGGCGGCAGTTCGTAGCCCAGGTCGGTGATGTTGCCGAACATGGTGATCGGCAGCAGGTAACGGATGACCGCGGGCGCAATGCCAGGCAGTTCCCGGGCGCGCACATTCCAGCGGCGGATGTTTGTCGAAGCGCCATAATCGCCTTCAGCCGGTTTGGATTGGTCCCAGGTTCTTTCCCAGAGACCGTAGTGATCGACCCAGCGGGTAACATCCGAAAAGGCATATAACCTGCGCAGTTCAGGCACGCGCCGGTAGAGCAGGTAAAAAAGGCTGCTCGC
>CAILYI010000300.1 GCA_903838415.1 uncultured Anaerolineae bacterium
CGCCGCAATCCACAAGGACGCAAATGAAAAAAGTTCAACGGACAATTTTATTGGGCTTGAGTGCCGCCCTGCTCGGCGGACTGGTTGGCGCCGTTTCGGCGGGCTTTCTCCATTTCATCGAGTGGGGGCAGGAACTGCTCTGGAAGGTGCTGACACTCAATCTACCCCTGCAAGCCCTGCTGATCTGTACCCTCGGCGGCTTGCTGGTTGGCCTGTGCCAAAAATATCTGGGCAATCATCCCCAGGGGATCACCGAAGCCATTACCACGCTGCGGAAAACCGGCCGTCTGGAATACCAGCACCTGCCGCACGGGCTGACCACTGCTTCGATCTCCCTGATTTTTGGTGCCAGCCTCGGCCCCGAAGCCGCCATCATGGATTTGATCGGCGGATTGGGCACCTGGGTTGGCGACATTCTCCGCAATCTACGTTTCCGCTTTGACCTGCCGCTCTCAACCCAACCCGCCAACCGGTTGACGAAAGTGCTGCGCAGTTGGCCCACGCTGACGGCTTTTGCCGTGGGCGCAATGACTTTTTCCAGGGTGCTGAACGGCCTCTACAGCGGCGGCTTGCTAAAACTGGCGGCGCCTTTCCAGTGGACGGATTTGCTCTGGAGCCTCCCGCTGGGCCTGGTCGGCGCGGCGGGAGGCGGACTCTACCTCGCGCTGCAAACCTGGACCCGAAAACTGGTCGCTCCGCTTCAGCGGAAACCCATCCTGCGCGGAGTTCTCGGCGGAGCGGCCCTCGGGCTGATGGCCAACTTCCTGCCGCTGACGCTTTTTTCCGGTCAACACCTGCTTCAGCCGACTTATGACCAGGCCGCCCAATTGGGATTCTGGCTGCTGCTCCTGACCGCCCTGGCGCGCCTGTTCCTGACCAGCCTGCTGCTCGCCACCGGCTGGAAAGGCGGACAATTCCTGCCGATCATGTTTGGCGGCGCCGCTCTCGGGCTTGCAATGAGCGCGTTATTCCCGATCATCCCCATGCCGGTGGCGGCACTGGCCGCGATGGCCGCCCTGACGGCGGTCGTGCTGCCCAAGCCGTTGATCGCCCTGGTTCTGATGGCGCTCCTTTTTCCGTTGCAATCTCTTAGGATTTCCAGCGTGGCGATTGGGTTGGTCATCGTCGCTAAAAAGCTGCTGGCGCGCTGGCAGCCGCAGTCTTCAGGCCTGTCTTTGGACGCAGAAATCTCCACCCCAACCGCGGCATAAGGAAAAGGATCAAAATGAGTGCACTCACCTATCAGTTTATCCGCGCAAATGGCATTAACCTGCACGTTGCACTGGCCGGGCCAAAAGACGGTAACCCAGTCATCTTGCTGCACGGCTTCCCGGATGCCAGCTTTGGCTGGGAAAAACAAATTCACGCCCTGGCGCAGGCCGGTTTTATGTCATTGCGCCGGATCAGCGCGGCTACAACCTGAGCGACAAACCCCGCGGGCTTGAAAATTACCAGGTGGGCCGGTTGGTGGCGGATGTTTTGGCCTTGGCCGATGCGCTCGGGCTGGCGCAGTTCAACCTGGCGGGCCACGATTGGGGCGCGTTGGTCAGTTGGAACCTGGCGGAGAGCCACCCGGAAAGGCTGAAGCGTCTGGCGATTTTAAATGTGCCGCATCCCAGGGTCATGAATAAATTTCTTAAAGAAAATCACCAGCAGCGCCTGAAAAGCTGGTATGCCTTTTTCTTTCAACTGCCGGTTTTGCCGGAGATCGTTTTGGGTGCCGCTAACTGGGATCTGCTCGCTCGCTCAATGCGCAAGTCTTTTTCCGAGACCGAGCTCAACTGCTATCGGGCCGCCTGGTCACAACCGGGCGCTATGACCGCCATGCTCAACTGGTATCGCGGCCTGTTCCAGCGCCCTCCAGAGCTGATTTCCAGGAAAAAGATCCAGGTTCCCACCTTGATGATTTGGGGCAAGCTGGACCCACACCTGATGTGGCAAATGGCGCCCGACAGTATCGGCCGGTGCGAAAACGGGCGGCTGGTATACCTGGAAGACGCCACCCACTGGGTTCACCAGGATCAGCCAGATCAAGTCAACCGGCTTTTGAGCGATCATTTTGCGGTTGCAGGCTAAGCGAGGCAGATTGCCATGACGACCGGGATCATGGCTTTGATCGCTCTTTCTGCTGCATTTTTATTTTGGCATGGCGGCCGGGGCCAGCCATTTTCCCCGGGGAAAGTGGAATCCCTGCTCAATGAAATGAAGCGACGGGCAGGCAAACCATCCGATGAGGCAGAAGCTTCCATCTTGCAAGAATTCCGCGAACTGGCGAAAAGCTACGCTGGACGAGAAGACTATTTGGATGAATCAAAAATCCGCCTTCACGGCGGTTTTTTTGTGCCCCTAAGGGAACTCGAACCGCTGTTCGGACCGTTATATTACGTTGCTGATGTTGAATGAATGGGTGTCAGCCATGAGTAGACCACCAAACCACATGTTTGATCGATAGAATTTCTTTAATCTGCGCTTTTTGGAACTTCCCCTATCGCATTCCCAAAAATGTGATAAACTCGCCGCCTACAACTGAATAACGTTGGCCAACCGGTCGCCAACCCTTCCCTATTATTTCCAGAAGCGACCACCTACCGCAATGTCTTTGGGTTTCAAAGACATCCTGCGCAGGTGGTCGCTTTTTGCTTTAAAGCCCATTCAACCCTGAGGAGACTGCAACATGATCAACGAAATCACCATCGAAGGTATTGTTACCCGCGAACCGTGGAGCTACGACAAAGACGTGTTCTTCCGCATCGCCAGCTACCGCGACATGGATCTGCCTGCCAAACCGGACACCAGCTCGCCCGGTCGCGATGAACCGGATTACGTCAACATCCGCTATCCGGGCGGCGCGGGCACCATGTTTTCCGTGCAGAAAGGTCAGCGCGTGCGCGTCAACGGTTTCCTGCAGAGCCGCGAGTTCAAAGAAGGCCTGATTGACCTGGTGGAGAAAGCTCGCAAGAATGGGCACATCGAAATCAAGCTGCCCGAAGACTCCGGCCTTGAAAAAGTGACCATCGAACGCAACACCACCGAAGTAGTGGCCACACGCGTCATCTCGCTGGATACGCAGCCGAAAAAGAAAACTCATCCGCAGTAGATTCCTTCTGAGTTTCCAAACAACTTCATAACACCCGCAAGTCAGCACCATCCAACACCAATTTCGGGCCGGAGAAAACACCCGGCACGCACAGAACGCGAGCACAAGGAGAATTCCGTCAACATTGGCGGCCCTTGTGCTTTTTTGTTTTAACTTTTGCACCTTAATAAAAGGCTCCATTCAGAAACTATGGGGCCAATAGCATTCAAACAACGAGATCACAGAACATCAAATCCGCCCTGGCATCCAACGATACCAGGGTTAATTTGCCTTTCTGTCTCATTTGAGCTGAATGGTCGCTTTTCACGTTAGCAAGATTTATCCCCACGTTGGCTGGTTCGTACCGCATTCAAAAAAACACCACCAGGAGAAAACATGGAACAAGCAATTACCTCACTCATCCAGAACGCTGCAATCTCCGCACTTTCCCTGATCGCCATTGCGCCCGCCCTGTGGCTGGCGCTCATGGCAATCTATGGCGCTACATTGGCCGTCGCCCACTACAACAAGTAGTGGTGACAGCATGCTTGCGCCGGAAAGTGTCACCCAAATGCAGCGTGAGCGCACCGATCGCGCTCGGGCTGGCCTGGCAAACGGCGAATTCAAGTTCAGCCAATCAGATAACGGCTGGCTTATCGAAAACAGGGACGGCAAGCAGTATTCCGTGACCCTGGGCGCCTGCACCTGCCAGGATTTCACTCAACGCGGACAAAGCCTCGGTTTCACCTGCAAGCATATCGAGGCCGCCCGCATTTTATTCTCACAATGTCCAGGAGGACAAATGGATTCAAACACGCAAGTCACGGGTTGGACGAAACTTTTCCACCCCACTGGTGCCCAGGTTTCACTGCCCGTACCGCTCGAACCGCTCAGCGCTGAACAGGCCCGGGCGATGTTCAACTCGGTTGCCGCATTGATCGACGCTGGCTTCACTGTCGCCGCGCCCGGTCTGGAAGAAGGCGAGCTGGCTGAAGAAGTCAGCGCCGTGTCCCTGCGCAACGCCAAGGACAACACACCAATCATTGACTTCTACTCCGCCAACACAAAGCTGCTCAAAAAATTCATGCATTTGTATTTGAACAATGAGCAAGATGTGGCCGACTTTGAAGCCGCGACCGGTCTGCATCTGGCCGGGCTCACGGTCTACGATGGCTCACTGGCCATCGCCCGCGATGATAACAAGGCTGGCAAGTACATCACGCCTTTGCCGCGCCCGATCAAGCTGGTCTGGAAGCTCTCTCCGAAATGGGAAGAGTGGAAGGCGACGGGTGGCGAAGGTCAGGAACCGCACAAGCGTCTGCTGGTGCGCTACGAGACCAAAGTTTCCCCCGTCGGGACCGCTGCCTCGAAACCACCCACAGGCACACTCGTCCGTCGCTACCAGGACGGAACCAGCGTTAACGGTGACGTAAACGAACAGGTTGCCTTCGATACCTACTGCAAGCACAACGGCAGTCAGGCTGCGCAAAGCAAGGAAGTCATGCGCGCCTGGGTCAAGGCCAATCCCGGCCTGGTCACGTTCCCTGCCAAATAATCCCCATCCATTCTCCGCGTCCTCGCCGAGGGCGCGGCACATTCCCATGCAGTTACTGGGACCATCATCTTTTCACACAAGGAGCAAAACATCATGTATCTCGGAAAATTACCCATCATCGGCCATCTCGGACGCGACCCGGAGATGCGCTACACCCCATCCGGCAAGGCAGTGACCAACTTCAACATAGCCGTGAATAATCAATTCACGGGTAGTGATGGCGAAGTGGTCAAGGAAACCTTCTGGTTCCGCTGCAGCGCCTGGGGCAAGACCGCCGAAGTTTGTAACACCTATCTCAAAAAGGGCGCAAAAGTCTACGTCGAAGGTCTGCTGACCGCTGATCCGGTCACAGGCGGTCCCCAAATCTGGACGGCACAGGATGGTACGCCACACGCCAGCTTCGAGCTGACGGTTAAGGCGATCAAGTTCCTGGACAGCCGCCCGGCCAATGGATCATCGCCCGCTGCGGATCAGGTTGACGACTCGGACATTCCGTTCTAACACCAGCAAAACACCTGGAGACTGCCACCTTTGCGGTGGTCTCCAGGTATCACCATTCACCCGGAGAAAACACATGAAAATCCTACAAGACACCCTTAACGCAGCGCTCGCGCTCGTTTCCAAAGCCACAAGCACCAATTCGCCATTACCGATCTTGACCTGCGTGGACATGCAGACTGGGCAGGACAGCCTGACCCTGACCGCCACCAACCTGGAGATCACCATCCGTGCGCGGATCGAGGCCATGGTGGACAGCCCATTTTCGGCGGCTGTACCTTCCGGTATCCTGGCCAGCTATATCTCTTCGATTTGCTTAGCAAATCGTGAAGCCGAGACGGTTGAGCTGGTACTGGACGAAGCTGCGATGACATTGAAAATCAAGTCGCTCGGTTCTAAGTCCAAGATCAAGGCGCTGACCCACGACGAATTTCCACATGCGCCCAGCGCGGACACCCCAATGGGTGTGCTCCCGGCCCACATGCTCAAAGCGGCGCTCAAGCGCGTCGTGATTGCAGCCTCCACGGATCAGTCGCGCCCGGCGCTGAATGGCGTTCAGTTGGCCAAAGTCGAGACCGACGTGACTCTGGCGGCTGCAGACGGTTTTCGCCTGGCGGTTGCCAGATTGGAACTGCCGCTGAGCTTCCCTGAAGGGCATAACAGCCTGGTGATTCCACGCCAATCTGTGCTGAAGCTGGTGCAGATCCTGCCCGACGACGATCAGACAGTCTCGATTTCCGTCTCACAGGAAGCGGGTTCGCTCCAATTTACCTGGAAATCAGTCAGCGTCTGGGTGCAAGTACTGGATGCGAAGTTTCCAGATTGGAAGCAGATCATTCCACAGGCTTTCAAGCACACGCTCAGCCTGCCTGGAAAGGACACGCTTTCAGCCATTCAACGCGCGGAGGTCTTCGCGCGTGCGGCCAATCACATCGTGCGCTTCAAGCCTGGCTATGAAAGTGACCTGCTGATCGAAGGCGACTCTGCTGAAACCGGCAAGAGCGAAACGGCTATTCCTGTAACGATGCCTTTCCAGATCGCGTTCAACAGCATCTTTGCCAAGCAAGGTATCGAAGCGATTGGTTCGGATGCGGTCCATCTGCATCTGAATGCCGAGAACACCCCGGCCATGCTGACTAACGGCTCAGATCGCTTCCGTTACCTGATCATGCCCATGCTTGAAAACAGCGTCGCCGCTGCGAAAGCTGCCGAAGCGACACAAACCGTCGAGCAGTAATTCAATCCCCGCACAAGGAAAATCACATGAATGACAAACGCGAGAAACTGGCTGCCGAAATTGAGGCAGCCCTGCCGCATTTCACCGGCACCGAGGAATACCACCGCATGCGCTACCCGTGGCTGCGTAAGGACTTCCTGCTGACCGATGGCTCTAAATACCTGGCCGACAAGGCCGGGCTGATCGGCGGCACGGCTTACTGGCTGATCGATATTATCGCCAGCTACCAGCTGAACCATAAAGTCGCATCGGAGGGCTTTCAGACCTGGAAGCTGTACATCAACCACACAGAAGTTGCCCAGCCTGATCCTGGCAAAGCCCTGTTAGTGGATGCCGTTCTTCAACAAGCGAGTGGGCTTTCTGCGCTGAAACAGGTTGAGTTCGAAAGCTCTCCGCTCGAAGAAGAACCCGGGCGACCGCTGCCCGCAACCGTCCTGGCCTGGAAACACCGCGCTCGCCCGAATGAAGCGCTGGTCACGATTTGCTTAGCAAATCGCGACGATGGTAACAATCATCTGCGCGTCACCCAGGAGATTCCATTCGCCGATTTCGCCCTGGATGAAGTCTGCTTGTATGTGACCAATGACGACTACAACGGGATCGTTGTCATGCTGCCTTCGGAATATTAGGAGGCTACTATGCTGACCATCACCCCTACCGTCACAACTCTGGCACAGCGCATGCCCGGCTCACCGGCGCAAATCCAGCCATCCACATCATTGGCTGACCTGCGCGCCATCAGAGCATCCTGGGCGCAGAGCGCCCGCGACTTGGGCTACCCGGAAATGGCCTACAAAGTGACCACCTGGTTGGGGCGCGAGATCGTTTTGCGTCCCAGCGGGCGGGCCTTCAAGGTCTGGTCGTCCGGAAATGTATTTGCCTTGGTGCGCGAATACTCCGAACAGTACATTCCATCGCTCTCCACAAGCCTGATCATCCGCAGTCTGGCAGTCTTCACAGGCTCGCCGGACACCCGGCGAGCCAATTTGATCGACCAGATCGTGCTCTCCGACAATCTGTTCAAAGTGGCATATTGGCGCTGGCAGATTGTGGGCAACGAGATCGTGGAAATGGAGGACAACTACTTCCTTCCCGGCCGCTGGTTCAACGCTTTTCTTTGCGCTGAAATCGAAGCCGATGGTTTCATTCGCCAGGCACGCAGCGAACAGATCGAGAATGAACGCCTGACCCTATTGGCAGAGATGCTGGCTGGACAGGCTGTGTAAACAGAACGCGAATCCGCCCCGACATCCAACTGGATGCC
>CAILYI010000301.1 GCA_903838415.1 uncultured Anaerolineae bacterium
ATGAGCAAGGTATCATCGATGCTTAACACCCCATCGCGTTTGAGCCGGGTTCCAGGTTTGCTATTTAAAACATTCATCCTGGCTTGATTCAAAGCATCCAAATCAAATGGGCTTTGAGTCAATAAGCGATTTAGCGAACTCTGATTACGACTCTCTGTCACAAATAACCGGTTAATCCCGTCAATTGTCTTGTTTTCTGAGACAAGCAGACCGCTAATATATCGCTGAAACTCAATGAACGCATCTGCAGTGAAGACATCCGCAAAAAACGGCGCGTAGTGTTTCACCAATTCTGGAAATTCAACTAATGGAAACATGTTTCACCTCCGGCTTGAAGATGTTCTTATTCCATTTTACAGAGTTTCACTGCAAAGTGCTTAACTGTTTTGCTATTCGGGTGTCATGGTACTGCAAAAGTCGAGTTATAACTCATTTGAAACACACCCAAATGATATCGAGCGCATCCTTGCGGTTCAACTCAACGATCTGCGTTTTGGAAAGGAAAAGTTCTGCCAGCGGCACCGTCACGGGGTGTGCGTCCAAACGGTTGTGCATGGGCAGTTTGTGACACATCTCAAAATCACCCACAAAAATATCGATGCGCCGGCCCGTCTCCGCATCATAAAAAATTTGACGCCGGTCGCCGTTCAACAGGTTGAAATTTTTCTCCGGCAGATAGCCCAGGTCAGCGAAAAACTCATCCAGCTTGCGCTTATCGCGTTTTGGCACTACCAGATCAATATCCGGATAAGCACGCTGCAGAGCGCGATGTGAAGCCGAAGGGCTGTGCACCTTGATCGCCAGCCCGCCGATCAGACGCAGGTGCAGTTTTTTCTCCTGCGCCGCATCCATCAAACGGTTCATCTCATCGATAATATCCGGGCATGCAGCCATGGCACTCCTCTTTCTACGCTTTCACGATTTAAAATCACGTTTTAAACTCTGTACGCGAATTTTCAAGAAAACAATTATGAACGAAACCACGGAATTTTTGGATGTGCACAAATTTTATTTTAGAGAAAAATCTGTGCACATCCGCCCCCTTCACTTTTATCCTCGTGCTGATTTCGGCTTGGGATTACTCTGAAGGAATTTCCTGGTGTACCTTGGAGATGTCGATGCCTTTGCGTTTACGATACGACTTGAAACCAAAGTAAATCGCGGCAGCAAGGGCATACATGGCCACCATATAGACAACCGAAGATGTGTTGGCCAGGCTGATGCCATACAGACCGGGCGCGACCCCCTGCGTATTGAGCCACGGGTCAAAGAGCCACTCCACCAGCAGGAAGGTCAAAAAGCCGCCAAAGACCAGCCCGGCCACCGTGATCAGCGGCACCCCAAAGACCTTGAAGGTGGCAATTGGCGAAGCCTTGTATAACTCCGGTTTGCGATAGGGCAGCAGGACGGCGGCGATGGCGGTGCCCAGGTAGGTCACGCTGATCACCAGCGTCGAATCGAGTGCCAATGTTTGAAAATTAAAATAGTTATAGGCGTACAGATAGGAAACCACGATCGATGGCACTACCATCATCAACAGCGCGACCAGCGGCGTGCGCGTGCGCGGCTCGATCTCGGCCACTTTTTCGGGCAGAAGGCGATCGAATGCGGCAGCAAAGATCACGCGCGTTGAGGAAAGGAAGACGGTGCCGCTCCAGCCAAACCACCACAGGCTCATCAACGCCACAACAATAAACTGGACGATACGGTTGCTGGTCAGGAAGACCGCCAGCAGAACCGGGTAAGGCCAGACCGGCAAAGCTGGCGCGTTTGTGGTATAGCCCCAGGCATTGTTCCAAAAAGCGCCGTTGGCTTGCACATAAAACTCCCAACCAATCGTCTTTGAGATGGCAAAAAGTACGCTGATCGCCAGCACGGTTGTGACACCCAGGGCCCAGGCCATGCCCGAAAAGTTGCGTTTGAAATCGGTGGCGCCGCGCACTTCGCCGTACAGAGTTGCGCCCCAGTTCGGCCACAGGTTAAAGAACACCAGGTAAGGCATGGTCAGGAAAATCAAGCCGATCGAGCCGCCAGTCAATGGCAACACGGCAAGCGCATCCTGGCCAAGCTTGACCGTGGCGTCATATACCCCCGGCTGCGCGCCGAACAGCGCGATGGAGTTGGCTTCCAGACCTGTCTTAAAGGCCTCCGGTGAGCCGGTCAGCAGCAGGATGAGCACGATCAACAACCCGAGCATTCCGCCGTAAAAACAGATTTTCTGAATGCGGGCATAGGTCCTCATGCCCAAAATGATATAGAAAGAAACAAGAGCCAGCGTGATCAACGCGGTGACAAAAAAACCATCGGCCGTTCCCCCAAACCAAAGGGCAGCATCTTTTGCGCCTATAATGCCCAGCAAAGGTGTGATGACACTCTTGCGCAGCATGTCACTGTATAACGGAACCCACAACCATAGAATAAACCACCAACCAGTCACTGCCAGCACAAAGCCAACCCCGCCTCCCAGCACGCGGCTTTGCCAGATATAATCCCCGCCCGAACGTGGCATGACAGCAATCAATGCAGCATACACCGCCACCTCAAACAGGATGAAGAATGCGCTGATGATCAACGCTGGGACCAGCCCACCCTGCAATGCATACATCTGGCTGAAGATGTAAAAACCCAGCGTGATCAGGTTAATCGAGAACAAGGCATATACAAATGCATCGAACACTGACCAAGAACGGACCAGACCGGTTGCCTTACGCACAAACAAATCAGACATGACAAACTCCTCAACTATGGGATTTTGTGAAAACGGGCTGTGAGTGTAAGCTTTCGTCGGAAAGGCACCCAACCCGGATCATCCGCTGGTTAACACATAGTTCTCAACCTTGTTTTTTCCAAGTTTGATGATAGCGCCAAGAAGCGCACCTTGCTCATACATTGAACCGGGGTTGATGCATAGCGTTTTGCCAATGCGCGAGGAGCCGCGGCCTTCGTGGATGTGGCCATGCAGGCCCAGTAGCGGCTGGCTGGTTTCAATCGCCTTGCGCAGAGCCGTGGAGCCGGTGGGCTTGAGCGCATTGCCGGCATATTTGGGGCGCAGATTTTCGTCGAGTTCGGGGGCTTCATCCAGGTTCGAGTTGTAGGGTGGAACATGGATATTAAAGATGGCGTTTCGCGGGTCTTTGAGCCCTGAGATCATGGCTTGATAGCGCTGCGCTAACTGCGGCTCATCTTCCTCGCGATAGGTGTGCCAAGGCGTAAGGTTCGACCAGCCGGAAGTGATCATCTCGTGCTGATCGTTTAGCCAGACCACTTGGCCCTCGGCCAACGTCACGCTCGGCGTGGCACGAATGATATCGTCCACTTCAAAGCGGTCATCGTTGCCAGGGGAAACATAAACGCGCATGCCGGTGCCAGCCAGCTTACGCGTGGCAATGTCCATCCACTGCTGGATGACCTTTAGCGCTTCGGCTATAAACAGGTTGTAAACTTGATCCGGGGTCTTGCTCAATTCTTGGATTTCTTCGGGGCTAGTGACATAAGGATAATAGCCCCGGCTGCGGATGCGTTTTACCATATCCGCCAGTTCTTCCCCACCATGAAACTCAAAATCCTGTTGTAGTAAAGTGGTTTTGTAACGCCCTAAGCCCTGCTCCACGATCGGCACAATCGCCTTGCCGGTCATATCGCCGCCCAGAATAAGCACATCCGCTCCGTAAAATTTCCCCGCATTTAAAAACTTATTCCAGCAAATATCCGAACCGTGTATGTCTGTAGCGAAAAAGATCGTGGACAAGCGGCGACTCCTGAGTTCTAAATTAATAACATAAAGCGATCCGCGCCATGAATCGCGAGAACCGCTTCAAATAAGTGTTCCAACTGTAGGTTATGATGTCGCTGGATGTAGCTTTGCGGGGTGGGCAGCTGCATCTCAGTCGATAGGATCTTTTGACGACACACGATCCGCGCTCCCGGCAAAAAGCTCCAGGCAAGTACCGCCAGAGATGTCACCAGTACTAAAACTGCAAAGGTAAAGCGCGTGCTAGCTTTTGCATTCACTAATTATACCTGTACAGTAGGATTACGGTATCTATTTACTCGACGAACAAAAAAGTGTTTGATGGTTAGTAAGTGAAATCTCTACCAAAATTCACTGGGTTGTAGACTCGTAAATCCAATAAGGATATAAAACCGTCGGAGCTTTCCGGGTGAGAATTCATCCGATTCAAGGCAATCTCATAAGCATTTGGCTTAGAGTATAACTGGCGTAAACCACGACGGCTCAATTTATCGGCCAATTTGTTTTTATTCCTTGGTACCCAACCCCATTGTAAGTGGTTGAACTGATCGGAAAGTTTTCGCGCACGGTGATACAAACTCTGAATCGAAAACGAATTAATTGAAGCAGCGCCGGTCATCTGGTCAATAATGCATTTTGCATCGCCGCGAATTTCTATAGGCTCATCTCTGATTCGCAAATCTAACAACGAATCAAGCCCCTCAATCAGGGCCAGGTATTCAGCAATATTTGAATTTACAATTCGTTTATGCGCGAACAAGCCAAAGCCATGAACTATTTCTGTGTTATTGCAGGTAATGAGCCAGCCATAGCCAAGGAAACCACCCTTTTGACACTTTTCATCTAAAGTTTGCAACATTCCATCAAATTGAAGTAAATACATCGTTGATTAACACACTGGAATATCTATGCATCGATAATCTTCCAACCATGTTGTTTGGCATAAGCACGTAATACCGAGTCAGGCATTACTGCGACAGGATGCTCGACTCTGTTAAGTAATGGTAGGTCGTTATGTGAATCACTATACCCCCAGCTCTCTTTCAACGTGATGCCCTCTCGAGAAAGAAATAGGTCCAGACGCTGGGACTTCCCCTCGCGGAAAGCCGGGATGCCCTCCAACTCAGTAGTGTATTGACCGTTATTTAACTTAATCTCAGTACAAATCAGGTGCGGGAAGCGTAGCAAATCAGCGATTGGCTCAGCGATAAAACTATTTGCGGCGGTGATCAGCAATAGCGTAAAACCTAATGTTCGAAAGCGATTTACTTTTCGCATCATTTTCACTCGCACAACCTGGCGAACTTGCTCTAGATATTCTTTGCGCAAAGTATAGAGCCGCTCTAATGGTTGTTGTGTTAGCGGGTGCAACAAAAAAGCCTCGTACTCGTAAATATCCAACCGACCTTGCTCGTAGGCTTGATAATAATCTGTGATGTGGGTCAAAAAAACTTTGTCAACTACCTTTTTTTCAAACAGAAAGAAACTCCACATGGATTCGCTATCGCCATCCAGAAGAGTGTAATCCAGGTCAAACAAAGCCAGCCGGGCAGGAGTCGTGTCCAAGGTATCCAATTGGTTTTTAGACTTGCCAGCCTTGCGACAAACGAGCCTGAACTTTATCCAGGGCAGCGGTCAAATCCCAAATACCATCCACAACAAAATGCGCACCTGCTTGATAAAGTTGTTTCTCAGCTTGTTTGCGAACTTCATTCTTCTGCTCTATCGTGAGCGCTTTGACATCTGTTTCGTTTAGGCCAGCAAGATTTCCGGTCATCGACAGCCCTATTGTCCACATTCCCGCATTCAGACCTTCTTCGATATCCGTGAGGGTGTCACCCACTTTCACCATGGCTGCCATCGGATAAACGCCCAGCTGCATGGCATTCTGGTAACACATCCAGGGGTAAGGTCGCCCGGCTGGCACTTCGTCCGGGCAGACAATACAGTCCGGTTGGTAGCCACGTTTTGCTGCCTCGGGAGCGAGAATATCCATCATCGAACGAATATAACCTGTCGTTGAACCAATTTTTATTCCGCGCTGTCGTAATTCCTTCAAGGTTCCCTGTAAACCAGGTATAGGTTCAGCATAATCCTTCAGAACATCCAATTGCATCGGCACAAAATGCTCAAATAAATTATCAATATCGGCCTCTGTAGCAGAAGCGCCACGCGCTGACTTCCAGGCATCGGCTGCCGCAGGACGAGATAAAATTGTACGCAGATGGTCTTTTTTCATCAATCCCATACCAGACCGCGCATCAGCAGCGCTGATGGTCACGCCCAGGCTTTCAAAGAGGCGCAAAAAGACTGCCGTGGGAGCAAAGGAACCGTAATCCACTGCGGTGCCAGCCCAATCGAGTACCACGGCTTTGAGCGGACCGCGGTAAGTGCGTTGAAAAATAAAATCCATGATGTATATGCCTTTCTTTGTCTAAGTGATAAAAATGCCCAATTCATCCAGGGTTTCGTCCACGGCTTGCAAAAGTCCGCGTACATCATCAGGGTGAATTTGTCCGACATGCCCAATCCGAAAACAATCGACCTTGCTCAATTTCCCGGGGTAAATCACAAAACCTTTCTGATTGAGTTTTTCATAGAATTTCGTGAAATCAAAACCATCATGCTCGGGATAAAGAAAGGAAGTAATGATATATCCCCGGTTTTGCGGACCAAGATAGGGCTTAAAACCGAGTGCTATCATACCCGTAAGACAAGTTTGGTAGTTAGAACGGTAGCGAGCTGCGCGACTCACAATGCCGCCTTCGGCTTCCAGTTCGAGCAAAGCCTGATAAAATGCCAGGATGGCGTGGGTGGGCGGGGTAAAGCGAAACTGGCTGTTGGTTTCCAGTCCTTCCCACTGTGCGAACAGATCAAGACTCAGGCTGCGTGCATAGCCGCGCGAAGCGGCGAGAGTCAGGCGCCGGGCAATGACGAATGAGAAACCTGGTATCCCCTCAATACACTTATTGGCCGAAGACACCAAAAAATCGATATTAGCCGCCTCGATATCCAGCGGCACAGCCCCAAAGCTGCTCATAGCATCCACTATATAACAGTAGTCAAATTTTTTGACAACTTCACCGATTTCTAGCACTGGGTTGATAATGCCGGTAGTGGTTTCGCAGTGGATCACAGCTACATCGGTGATATTTGGGTCGGCAGCCAGAGCCAGGTCTACCGCAGCCGGAGTTGTTATCTCATTTTCAGGAAAGCTTAATACGGTGTGGTCGATCTTGAGAATGCTAGCAATCTGCGCGATACGTCGCCCGTAAGCACCATTGACCAACACGAGCAGCTTACCGTTCGGAGGAATGGTGGAACCGATCACGGATTCGATCCCAAAAGTACCGCTGCCCTGCATCAGGATGGAGCTGTAGTTGGATTCACTTGCTCCACTCAGCGCTACCAACCGGCGGCGCACGTCTTTGACGGTTTGCATAAATTCAGAATCGCGCGAGCCAAGGTCGCGCAGCATGGCCTGCTTGACAGCCAGGCTGGTGGTGAGCGGGCCTGGGGTAAACAAGAGCTTGTCTTTGGATAGATGCTGAGAGTTCATTTTTTGTCCATTTGTGAACGTTATTGCAGAATAGAGAACAGGTCTTTTCCTTCCCATTGCGGCGGCGCAGATATTCCAGCGTAAGCGGCTATGGTCGGGGCAATATCAAGAATGCTGACCGGTATGTTGATTTCCCTGCGCGGAAAATCCGCACCGGTGATAATCAGCGGGATGGTCATTTCTTCGTCAGAATCGAAACCGTGCGAATCACCGAGACCGCCATGGTCCGCGGTGACAATGATGGCATTGTTCTCAGAATATTTAGCAAGGAATAGTGCAACGCAGTGGTCCGCGTTTTCAATGGCCGCGATGTATTCCGGCGACATCCAGCCGTACATGTGCCCAGCAGTATCAACGCCGCCCAGGTAAAGAAATATGAAATCAACCGGTTGGTGACGAAGCACTAGCAGCGAGAGCAAGGTGAGAATCCTATCACTCTCACCAATCGGCAGGTCGTGCGATTCGGAAGTGTTGATGCACAGCGATACATCCAGACTTCCTGGGCGCGAAATGTCGCGAAGTTGTTCCCAGTTTGTAAAAGAGGCGGTTTTATATCCGCCAGCGTGCAGCAAATCAATCAGACCGGGCGCTTCCCTGTCATTTGGCCCAAAAGTATTGGTCTCTGTGCCGTGTATCTGGGGGTTCACTCCATACATTAAAGATGTGATACATGGCAAGGTTAGGGTCGGTAACACAGTGCGCGCTTGCATGGTTTGAGTCCCATTTGCCATCAAACGCTTTAACACGGGTGTATTGGCCTTCAGCAGCCCATCTGGGCGCATTCCATCGATAAGGATCAGTACTATTTTTTTGTTGTTCATACTTATTCTGGCAGCTCCAAATCTCGCTTCTTCATTATCACGATTACTGGAAAGCTTCTAAAGCAACCAGCAGGCGTCAGCGTCAAAATTGAGCTTAAACTGGTCGCCTACATTTGGCTTTTGCAGTTTTCTTTCATTAAACAAGTCCATGGAAAGCAAGTGCCCTTCCACATCGATCCGGATGCGAACGATTGAACCCAGATAAGTGATCGCATCCACTGTCCCGGTCAGATTGTTGGCGCCTTCGAGATGCCCAGGGTTTAGTTCTTCCGGGCGGATGGCCAGTCGCATACTATGTCCATCCGCGTGCTGTACGGCCCGGCTGGTGCGTACCGATTGCTGCCCAATCTTCACCAGACCTTCTGGTGGATTGACGACATCCACCGGTAATAAATTGATTTGTCCCACAAATTTAGCAACGAACTCTGTTTCAGGATAGGTGTAGATTTCGGCAGGGGTTCCGACCTGCTCCATGCGGCCCTGGCTCATCACCACCACCCGGTCCGAAAGCGAGAGCGCTTCTTCCTGGTCGTGAGTCACGTAAATGGTGGTGATGCCCAATTGCTGTTGGATGCGCCGGATTTCCTGGCGCAGTTCCACGCGAATTTTGGCATCCAACGCCGAAAGGGGCTCATCGAGCAGCAGGACCTGCGGGCGGATCGCCAGCGCGCGCACCAAAGCCACCCGCTGCTGTTGACCACCAGAAAGTTGATAGGGGTAACGAGCACTGAAGTTTTCCAGATGGATCAAGCTGAGCATTTCCTGTACGCGAACGGCGATCTCTGCCTTCGGTTTGCCAGAGACGCGCATGCCATAACCAATGTTCTCGGCCACGGTCATGTTGGGAAACAGCGCATAAGATTGAAAGACCATGCCGATATTGCGCTTGTTGGGCGGCACATAGGTCAGATCCTGCCCCGCGATGGAAATATTGCCAGATGTGGGTAGTTCGAACCCGGCAATCATACGCAGGGTGGTGGTTTTGCCGCAGCCGCTGGGCCCCAGGAATGACACGAATTCACCCTGTTCGGCGCTCAGGTTAAAATCCTCAACCGCGGGCATGTCGTTGAAAGATTTGTTGATATGGGTAAGTGTGAGAAAAGACATATTTACCTCTGAGATATTCTTTAGCGGCCGGTCAGTTGCTGGCTGGTTCCGCCGCGGCTGACCAATTGCAGGATGCCCAGGCAGACCCATGTGAGCGCAAAGCTGATAATGCTCAACGCTGCAGGTTCATAGGCCTTGGATGCGCCCACCTGTACCAGGTATGGCCCCAACGCCGGGCGAACGAGAAAATCACCCAGAATAAGCTCGCCGATCACCGTTGCGAAGCAGATCAACGAGCCGCTCAGGATGGCAACGCGCAAATTGGGGATGATGACGCCCACCAATATCTGGATCCAGTTGGCCCCCAGGCTTTGCGCTGCTTCTGTCAGCGTGCGAACATCGATGGAACGCATACCCACATCGATCGCGCGATACATGTAAGGCATGGAAAGAATCACATACCCGGCGGTGATCAGAATATCCGTCTTGAACGGAGTAAGGGTAAGCTGGAGCGGCGGGCGGCTGAAGGTCCTGATCAGGCCAAAGACATACACGATAACCGGGATGATAAAGGGCAGGATGGTAATGATCTCCACCACAGGTTTTACTTGTGGGATTTTTAGATAAATCCAGTACGTGGTTGGGAGGAATATCAGCACGCTAATGACAACCGTGATGATACCCATGGTCACGGAGTAGCGGAAGCTTTCCAGAAACTGCGGGTCTGCCAGGACGATCTGGTAAGCAAGAAAACTGAGAACACCCTTCTGCATGCGCAGCGAGAAATCAAAGGTACCCAAGAGCGGTACAAAGAAGTACAACATTCCTAGGATAGCCCAAAAGAAGGCCCACAGGTTATAACGCGATTTTTTCATGATTTTAACCACCTGGCAGTCCGTCGCTGCAGAATTGTGTATCCGGTGACACAGACAGCCATGATTACCACCATCCCCAGGGCAAGGGCGTAGCCTTCGTTGGGGTTATTGAGCACATCACCTCGAATTTGTTGACCGATGAGAATGGTCACCAGGTAAATACTGCCACCCGTCAGCGCCTGGGCAGTGGCAAAAGCACCAAAGGCGCTGGCGAATAGCAGAATGCTGGAGCCCAGAATGGAAGGCCACAGGACTGGCAAGGCAATATGCCACCAATATTGAGCAGTATTGGCCCCCAGGTTTTCAGAAGCCTCGCGCCATTCATGCTTAAGACCTTCCAACGCCGGCGCGATGGTCAATACCATCAATGGAAACTGGAAATATAAGTAGGCCAGGGTCAGGCCTGCCAGGCTGTAGAGGTTAAATCCATTTTTATAGATATCGAATGGGCAAATCTGAACTCCCCCGACGCCGCTATAGCAAACCTGTTTGAGAAGAGCAGTCAGAAAACCGGTATGGCCAATGGTGGCAATAAAGGCAAACGCCAGCGGCACGCCGCCAAAGTTTGCGGCCAGCCCGGAAAAGGTCATCAAAACATTGCGCATCCAGCGCGGTATTTTTCCAAGAGTTATGGCGTACGCCACAAAGAAACCAAAAATGCCGCCCAATAGGGATGTAATCAGGCTTACCTGCAGGCTGACGCTGTAGGACTTCAGCACATAGAGATCACTCAGCAGATTGATGTTTGCAAAAGTGAAGTTTCCTTTGGAGTCCTGAAATGCACCCACAAACAAATTCAAGGACGGAATAACCAGAAAAACAAGAACGAAAAGAAAAAAAGGAAGAATGCCGATCCAGGTCTTGAATGTGTTAGAAATTTTGGAAATACTCATGTCCTGCTGCGAGCGAGATATTCTCATTTTTACCATGTTGGCCATATTGGATTGAGGGCGTGGCCCGGCTTGGCCGGGCCACGCCCAAGTTTCTATTTTCTGGATTATTTGGTATTACTTGATGTCGAGACCGACAACTGTGTCCCACTGCTCTTTGATGAGTTTGCGGGCAGCGGAGAGTTGATCGCCGCTGGGAACGATCGAAGCGGTCAGCAGGGCTGCATCCGGCAGTTTGGCGGCCAATTCGGCCGGGACGACATTGCGGGCGGTCATGTCGGCCAGGCGGGCGGGGGCGCAGTAACCCTTGATCCAACCCAGTTGACCTTCATCTGAGTACAGGAATTCTTCCCACAGGCGGGCAGCCGCGGGGTGAGGCGCATAAGCACTGATGGCCTGGTAGTAATATCCGCCCCAGTTCACATCCTTGGGGAATACAACTTCAATGTTCGGGTTGCCCTTGAAGGTATCCTTGTTGGCATAGGCATTCCAACTCCACTGGAAGGTGATGGGGGTTTCGCCTTTGCCGATCGGGCCGGAGTTGGCGATGAGAGGCAGCAAGTTTCCGGCGCTATTCAACTGCTTGAAGAAATCCAGACCAGGTTGAATGTTATCGAGCGAACCGCTGTTGGCAAGCGCGGCAGCGTAGACAGACTGGGCAGCCTGGTTCGAAGCGCGCGGGTCACCAGCCAGGGCAACCTGGCCTTTGTATTTCGGATCCAGCAGATCTTTGTAAGTTGTGGGAACTTCTTTGACGATATCGGTGTTCACTTCCAGAACCATGACTCCGCTGTAATCGACAAAGTAATAACCATCCGGATCATTAGTGCCCTTGATCGAATCCCAGGAGGTTACCTTGTAAGGAGCCAGAAGATTCTCTCCCTTGGCGAGCGGGCCGAAGGCCGGGCCGATATCGAGCACATCTGGAGCCTGTGGACCCTTATTATCTATGTTATCCTTGATCGCCTGGATTTCATCTGCCGAGCCACCATCTGGGTTGAGCGAATTAACCTTAATACCGTACTTTTTGGAGAAGGTGTCAATCAATTCACCATAATTGCACCAATCCTTTGGCAAGGTGATGACATTAAGTTCGCCTTCAGCCTTCGCAGCTGCAATCAAGGCATCTAGCCCGCCTGCATCAGATGCAGATTTGACCGTATTGAAATCGATCTTTGCTGATGCAGCAGGGATTTCAGTCGCAGCAGGTACAGCTGTGGCAGCAGGTCCACAAGCGGTAAGCAACACCGCTAGCAAAGCAAAAAACGAGACAATATTTATGACAGTTTTCTTTGAAAACATTTTATTCTCCTGTAGAATTAGTTTTATATTACAGGCTAATAATATGCCTTTGTTGTTAAACCTGGATTTTTAATGAATTAACATCCAGTTAATGACTGGTTAAAACCAGATTTTAATTCACATACATCAAGATGCAGAGACTGGGATATTGACATCCTTTGTCTGAAAGGCAAAACATCCCCCCTAACAACTTGATCTCCCTCAGCATTCGCACGATATCCGCGAAATTATTGGCATTTCCGCATATCGGAAAGCGAGATACAATTGAGCTGTGATTCGGTCATTCAAAGACGACGAAACCCGCAAGATTTTCAACCGCCTGTGGTCAAGCAAGTTGCCGAAAGATATGCAAAATACGGCCTATCGCAAGCTGGCAATGTTGCATTCCGCGAATGCACTGACACTGCGGTAGGTGGTCGCTTCTAGTGACCCCAGTAACTGCATGGGGTGATCCCGATAACTGCACGGGAAATAATAGAGTGCGGTATATGTCAAGGTACAAAAAAGAGCAATTATTACATCAAATAAGGTAAATACAAGGAACGCTTAACACGACCCGTTCGAAATTGGTTGCGGGGAAATAAAGGGAGTAATGGAGAGTATTTGGACCAGCAGCAGGGCAGTACGCCCCTGCCGGTGGGATACTCAGCCTTTATGGGTAGGCGAGGATGCCTCCTTGGCCCGATAGGTCTCATTGTGACGTAGCAGGGCGACAAAGAGATCCAGGGCCTTGCGCCCGGTAAGAACAATGGCGCGTTTGTGTTTGTGCTGAAGAGCCTGATTGTATTTAGCGTTGTAGTAACGCGTGAAGTCTGGCAGATGCTGGCGCAAGCTATCTGCCGCTTCGAGAATGTAATAACGCAAATAAGCATTGCCTTCGCGGCTCAAGTGCTTATTTTCGGCCTGGAAATCGCCAGAACTGTTTTCTGGCCACCACAGACCGGCGTACTTGCCAACGGCATCGGCGACTTCGTGCGGGTGGCGGGGACGCATTTGTTGTTTTCTATCGTCCCAGACCTGCACGTTCAAAAAGCGCTGGATGTCGCCGATCTCGGCCGCCAGACCACTGGCAAACACCAGGCCGATTCCCGGGATGCTGTCAAGCCAGGCAACTTCGGGGTAGCCCACTTTGACGTGTTCCTTGATCCAGCCTTCGACCTGGGCAATCTGACCTTCAAAATTTTGGATGGTTTCGATGAGCAACCCAATGCCGAGCTGGACGGAGGCCGCCATCGTTTCGGGGAGCTGATAGCGTTCTTGCAGTACCTGGCGCAAGCGCTGGGCACTCTGTTTTGGGTCACTCTGGCTACGGTAGCCTTGTTCGCGCAGCAAATCCGCAATTTCGTCATCCTGCAGGTCTTCAAGCGAGGCCAGAAGAACGGGGTCTCGTAATAAGACCCGGCTGATGACTGCGGAAGGATTAGAGAAGGGCTTGCGTGCGGCATAAGTGGTGTATGCCAGGAAGAGATACAAGCTGAACAAGTTCTTCTCGCGGGTCAAGCTCTTGACCAGGTGAAAACGCAGCCGAGTGAGTAACCTGAGTGACAGCCAATGCTCGTCAAAGTGCCAGACAATGGGCGGACGATGCTGGCGCAGGTAATTGCCAATGTAGGCCGGGTCAATCTTGTCGTTCTTGTGATTGGTCGGCTGCATCTTTTTGTACCAGTGCACCCATTTCGGGTTGAGCAAGAACAGGTCTGGGTTGTAGCTTGCCAGCTCTGCATCTTGCTCCATTTCAATAAACATGGGTAGCCAATAGTAGCTGGTCGCTTCCCCGGCCACCTCCAACCCGGTCAAACCTTGTTCTTGCAGAGTTTGCAGGATCAGGGTTTTGGCCTGCTCAAAGCCCACCGCTGTATTGTCAACCCGTTGATGGCGCTTGATCAGTTCGCCATTGCTTTTCAGCAAGGCCAGGTCGGCCCACTTTTTGCTAAAATCAATTCCAACCACCAATTGTTCATTGGCCATTTTGCCTCCTTGCGTTTCGTGAGGTAAAATCCAGGTTGACGGGTATCCCAGGCTCTGGACGGCCGCGGTATCCTTGCTGCAATGAGCCCTCACCCTCAGTTCGGGCGCCCTGCGAGCCTGCTACCGCAGTCGAGCTAAGTTAGGGGTATCGTGCGAGGTCAGCCGTCAATGGCCGCCCAGGTCGGGTCGCATTCTATACAAAGCCGTGATCGTTGTCGATCCGGTAAGGGAAGGAGAGCACTCCGGCAACCTGTTTTCGGGAAACCCCGAACTCAGATATTATCTCATCTGGGATACCCGTTTATTAGATTATATACAAGGGAAGGGGTGGCGACCGATCGGCCAACGTTATTCAGTTGTGAGCGGCGAGTTTATCACAATTTCAAAATCGGGGAAGAGCGAGTTTAGATTTTAGTTTTAAAGCCAACGAATCGGCATAAAATAGCAGATGCTTGAACGAGGGGGGCGTCCAAACACCTGCTACTACTATATTAGCATAAAATCTCAATTGTCAAAACAGCCTGGGAAACAATATTATCAGCTTTCCGCTTACGGATTTCCAGCCTGCGCATGAGCCGAGGGGCTGAGTGGCCGGGTGCGGCAGATTCTGCCAGATAGATACGTTGTAAACCAGGATGTATTTACATATTGCCACCAGTAGATCTCCGGTAATTTCCACCATGGACCGTATGCCAGGTCATCGGGGGGTACCGTACCGTTCAAGTATTCGGCATACTTCACGGATGCTGATGTTCCACGAATTGCGCGGTAGTGATTCACTTCCAACGGCGCAAAGAATAGAGCAGCAACATGATTCATGGCCCCGTAAACAAGAACGCATGATCTGTTATCCCCATCCGCTACCGATTTATCATCCAATTGCTTCCACCCATCGTACTGGAATTGCATGTACTCCCGAAATGTAATCCCCGGCGCAATGCGTTGGGCCTCGGCCACCTGCATCGGCTGGTCGGATTTGTAGTAAAAGTACCCCGCCAGCGACATCACGCCCACCACCAGCGCCATCAGCGCCAGCCCGATCAAACTCCCGATTAATGTAACAATCCAACCCATCAGTTTTCCAATCATGCTCTATGCTCCTAAGTGTTTGCCATAACCATCGCGAACTCCCGGTTATCTGGCTTTCTTTCCCTGCTGACAATTGTCTCGTGCGCTTCGCTCGTAAATATCCTTATGCAGTTCCTGGTTACTCAGGCTTCCCAGTTCGGAGTCAATGTACCCCAGCAAGGAGCGAACTGTCAAACATATTGTGGAAACTCGTTGAAACTTTGGAATAAAAGGCAAATTGGATTGTGAACTCAAGGACCACATTCCCAACGTTCCGGATTGAAGCATTGGAATCAGTTTCTCTTGGAAAAAATAAAGCACCGTGTTGTAAAAGTATTTAAGTTCAATGCATCTTGATGTAACCTTCGGTTGCTTACCAGGTGGGACATAACTCCCATTCCGAGAAATAGGACTGACTTAGGACACTGGTCTCATGACAGAAGGACTACTTATTTGCTATATTAACAACGTAAGACGTACATAAAAATCAACACTTTCTGGAGGCAGCCATGAACACAACCTTTACTCGAAAC
>CAILYI010000302.1 GCA_903838415.1 uncultured Anaerolineae bacterium
GTCAAGTGCAAGTTCGAATCCAAAGCTGAGACAAAGAAGCTGCTGACAGACCTGCAAGCCAACCCCAAAGATGAAGATATGCAGGGTGCCTTTCGCTATCAGCTAAAACAGCTATTACAAGAAGATGCCTCCTTCGTAACAGAACTTTCCAAGTTGATGGAAGCTGCCGGGAGTGACTTCAAAGGTCAGGTGATCGGTGGTGGGGCGCTGGCTCAGGGAAATGGCGCAAAAGCTGTTGGTCAAGGTGGTATGCTGATCGAAGGTGATGTGACCGGCAATATCACGATTGGGAACAATAATAAGATCAACAGCAAGTAATCCGTATAGTGGCACAAAGGCGGCAGCATGACTGATGACTCGGAAGATATAGAAGCTAATAATCAGAAGTTGACAGCTTATACTGCTCAACTAAAAGGTGACGGCGCGATTGCCCAGGGAACCAATGCCAAGGCTGTTGGCAAGAACGGAATTCTTATCGAAGGCGGCGTAAATGGTGTTGGGAATGTGATTGGAAACTATTCCACCAGTCATGTGACGATCATCAATAGTTTGCTAACGATTGTCAAAACCAGCCCGGCAGCTACCCATACAGAGGTCAATCCCAACTTTGCGGCGGATGTGAATATTTTATTTTTCCGACATCCTGATGCCCAATTACCAGAGCTACAACATTTGATTGGGCACCATCAAGAACTATTACGCCTATCCCAGCTCTATGACATGGCTCTTCGAGTAGGTCGCGGTTCAATTATCTTTATTACGGGCCAACCTGGTTATGGCACTAAAGCCCTCGGGCGTACTTTTGTGGATGCTATCCGTAAAGGAAACGGTAGGGCAGTACTGACTCGTTTTTGGCCTGAAGAAAACGAAAAACATACCCGTCGTGATCCGCGTTGGGGAGTTGGATTTAAAAATAAATTTGCTGATAACTTGTCAAAAGCGCCAGAATTTTTGAATCTGCCGGAGTTTGCCCCATTTTGGCCGCTGGTTTTCCAGATTTGGGAGAAATGTGGTTGGGGTGAAAACGAAGCCTTGCCAGCTTCGCCTAGAGAGATTCCAGCTTATTTGCGTCGTTTTGTCTCGCCCGCCAAACCCATAGTGATCTTGCTGGAAGATTTTGAATATGCGAGTCCTGCCTGGTTGGAGTTACTGAGTTACCTCGCACCCGAATTGGCACAAGGCCTGCCGCTGCTTTTTATTGCGACTCTCCATGCCGAGAAATTGGCACAGTTAATTGACATTGAATCTCGAACTCCAGTAGAAAGCCTTGCGTTGGACCTGTCGCAGAAAAATCTTGCAGAACTGTATCACATCAGTCGCGTGAGTCAGGAAAGTGTGGCAGATTACATTGCTCCGGCTCATGCTGATGTGACAGAACAGTTGGCGAAACTGGCAAACGGATTGCCGATTTTAGTGCAAGAATTATGGGAAGAATGGCGGCGTACTAACGCAGTAGTCAAAGATAAGGAAAACCGCTGGCAACTGGATTCACAAATACCCTGGCAAGCATTTGGTACCGCTCGCGATTATGTACGCCGAATATTGGAAGATTCGTGGCCAGATGTCGATGAAGCCCCCTGGTCAGTTGATAAGATGGAAGAAATTATGACTCTGGCTGCCCAAGAAGGCCCGATATTTACGCCCGATGCAGTTGCATTGGCTTGTGGTGTAAATATCAAGCAGTTGATTATAGGCATGGAATACCTTCTGGATGAACAAGATGATCCAGGTCTGCTTCAGTTGGACGAGCCGGTTGAAATTAAGCTCGAAACCGCTCATTGGAAGAAAAACCTGGAACGCTGGCGTTTTTCACCTTTCTTGACTTGGTATGCTCTCAAGGGTGAGGCTTCTTCCGTAGACAAACTTGAGAAATTGGCCGAATCCCTTGTTCAAATCTACTGGCCGTTTGTAGAGCGCTGTGCATCAACAGTGGCAAAAATCTACAAGCAAGCCGGAAACAATGAGCAATCCGAACGCTATCTTAATTTAATTCGGAAAGACAACCCATTGAAAGCCCTGATGAGTCAGGGCGAAATATTACTAGAAGGTACTCAAAATGAGATTGCCTTTTCGCGTCTGCGGACTATTTCAATTGATCTTCATAACTTATATATTGAAAGTAACGAACCTTTTTGGGCGCAGGGATTCTACAAACAGGTTCTGATGCTGGCTGAGCAATCAAATTGGTCCTATTTTCAGGCCGACATTCTATTATTACTGGGCGGTGTGTCCCATAATCTGAGAGAATATACCGAGGCGCGGGAGTATTATGAACGCTCCTTGAAAATGTTTGAAGAACTAGGGAACAAACA
>CAILYI010000303.1 GCA_903838415.1 uncultured Anaerolineae bacterium
CCCCAGTTCGTGCGCAATTTTTTGGCGCGCCTGGCGGTCAGTAAGCCCTTTCGCTCGCAGCTTTGTGTATTTATCCTGGGCGTAGTTCGAGCGCAGACGGTGCAGCCCGCTGATCTTGATACCCAAGGCACGGGCCGCTTTGCGCACGGCCTGGTAGAACTTGCTTTTCCAGGCCTGGTTGGGGGTGAACAAGTATTCCTTCGATTCGTTCAACTGCTCGGCCAGATCTGCTGGGAGTTCCACCGTGCGCTTGCGACCACCCTTGCCCTTGATATGCAGTACCAGGTTCTCCTTGTCCACATCGCTGCCTTTCAGCCCGGCCACTTCCGAACAGCGCAGCCCGCAGCGCAGGATCACCTCGGTCGGCAAGGCAAACACCGAGTCGTTGGCCTGCATGTACTCAATGATACGTGGAGCATCTTCGGGCAGATAGCCGAAGCGTGGTGCGCGCACTGCGCCGTCCTCACGGTATTCGCGCACATGCTTGCGCAGGGTGCCGTTGATCGGACACCGGCCCTTCACCCAGCCCTTGCGACGGCAGGCATGGTGCAGCATGGTCAACGCGGATAACAGGGTGCGGTTGGTGGCTGGCGACATATCGATATAGTAGGTATCCAGTGTCTGGAGCACAATGTCCGCGGTGAACAAGTCGGCCAGCAGCTTCTTGCCGGTCAACTCGCGGGCGCGCTCGAAGAACTTGCTGCAGGTTTCCAGGTAGCCTGACTTCGTGCGCTTGCCCAGGATCACCGGCAAGCTGCGATTGGGCCGGCCGGCTGGGCGCAGCGCCTTCTTGACCGAGTCGACATGATGTTCGGCTTTGTAGGCTTCGATTTCCTGCTCGCTCATCACCAGGAGACTCAGAGCGGAATTGACCTGGTTGAATATGGATGGGGTTCCCATGATGGGTAGGCGCTCCTTGCCTGCCGGCACTTAAGCCGCTCAGGTTCTGTTTGTATTTATGGGAAAGCTTTTTTTATCGTTGAGCCATTCGCTCCCCACCGTCCTGGCCCGGGCCCATGTGGCCACCGCCTCCGATTTCTGGGAACGTACAACGGGGATTGAGTATCGCTGGCAGTGGCTCCCGCAAGCCCGTTCCAGGCTGCCAACGGACATTTCCTCATGACCTCGCCGTGAACGAGGCGCCTGCTGGTCATGGGTGGTTTATTTTGTTTTTCTGCTCGTGGTGAGCAGTTAAAACAAAATACGCCGGACTACTCTTGCCATTTCCAAAATTTGAAATGGCTGCCAACGTGAGGGGTACTGCTGCCTACGTTTGAGAGTGCTTTCCGACGTGTTTGAGACTGCTAGCCAACGTTATAACAAACAACCAGGCAAAGGCTGCCAGGAAATGTGCCGCTATATTATCACCATTATTTGGGATGTGTATTCGCACAATAATGAGTTTCCTAACGAAAATGAAAAGCGCTGGCTTACGCCAGCGCCTCTACGGCTCGTTCCAGATCACGTTCATCCGGTGTGATGTACAGCCGGGTGGTATTCAGATTTGTATGGCCAAGTAATGCGGCCACCTTCTCCAGCCCAGCGCCGCTATTCACCAGGTTCTTGGCAAACGTGTGGCGGCAAATATGCGGGGTAAGCTCCTCCAGCCCGGCATCCTGGGCGTAGCGCTGCAAAATACGCTGAACAGCACGTCCACTCAAGCCATCCGAAACCGACTCGACCGCCAGCCAGACATGATCGCTGTCCGTTACTGGCCGTACATCCAGCCATTCCTGCAATGCATTGCGCGCCTCAGTGTTCAGCGGGACATTACGCTGCTTGCTACCCTTGCCATTTTGCACATGTACACTACCTTTGCGCTCGGAGATTTGGATATCTCCAAGACGCATGGCTGTTGCCTCGCTCAGGCGCAGTCCCGTATTCAGCAAAAATAAAACCAGCGAGGCATCCCGGCGACGAGTGACCCAGCGTTTGGGGTAGCGCAGTTTAGAAAGTTGGAGATCACGTTCGATTGCGCGCTGCAGGGCAAACTGCTCATGTTTGTCCAGCCATTTTGGAGCGATTGCCACCTGTTGGACGGATTTCACTTTCTCAGTTGGGTCGCTGTGAATCTGATTTGTTTCCCGGGCCCACCTAAAGTATGCCGAGAGTGCAGCCAGGTGACGGTTGACCGTACTGGCTGCGCGCCGGTCAGTGACCAGCAGGTTCTGCTTGTAGGCCTTGACATCACTGGGCGTGACCCGCTCAGGGCTGAGCACCTCGTGATTGGTTTGTTCGAACCAGGCGGAGAAATGCTTTACGTCGGCCAGGTAGCCGCTCGCCGTCAAAGGCGAGCGGTCCTGGTCGGCAAGATATTGTTCAAATGTGATGAGTTTTTCCATGAAAGTCTCCTTTCTACCGTAAAGTAAGCACACGTTGTTTCGGCGGCCAGCTTTCAGCCAGTTGTGCGCTCAGGGGTTTTATCAGATGGCTGAACTGTGCCAACTTTTTATCGATGTACTGATCGTCATCATCATGCAGGATATCGTTTTTAAGACAAGTAGCCATCGCTTTAATTCCAGCTTGATCAAGCCCTGGCTGTTGACCAAGCGCAGCCAAAATATCCAACCGGCGTAAACCTTCATAAATACAGATAAGCTCGCAAATAGAACTACCTGCATACAGGTTTTTATCGATCGAGGTTCGTTGGGCGCGGGGTTAATGCGCCTCCGTCCAAATAAATCCCGGACAGTTCACGTACCAGCGCATTTTCAGGGATGATGCGCTGGTATAAATTCAAAGCGCGAAAATAGGGCTTTTGATCTTCTGGCAAATTACCATCCAGAAGATATTCGGCGCGATTGCGAAAAATACGTTGATCTGAAATTTCAGTTTCCCAGCTAGAATAATCTGGAAGCCCATCTTCGAGCGTTCCTAACAAAACCTTTCCACTCGCTTCTTGCACAACGACACCCAAATAAAGGATGCTATTGGTTTTCATGCAAATCAAACCCGGGCAATACACCGCACCCAACACAGGGTCATCCGGATTGTTGTATCCCAAATCCGCAGCGGTCAGTGTGTAAAAATTCTTAAACTTAATCGGTAACATAGTCTTTCTCCTCTTGAAATTTATTGGCTGGCAAAAAATGGATGCTGATATTCTGGCTGCTGGAAATTAGAATTCCCAATTGGCAAGCAGAGTATCTACCGCGGCCTTGAGCTCATCTAGTTCTCCGGTAACAAGATTTTGCTCCAGGCCAAGACTGCCATTGCGTAGCGCAGTCTTGAACGCGTTCATACGAAGGCCTATGGGAATGGCATTCCACCAGGCCAGGATATCCGCGTCATACTCCGGGTGCAGATAACCCGAAAGCACGATGCGGACCGAAGGCTGAGCGTTTTTTGGACGTCCGCGTGGAGTCATTTACTTCTTCATCATCAAGAGCTTGTACAACCCGCGTGCGATGGACAGCACCGGTTCATCCGACAGAACGGCCTTGCCGTTAAACTGGCGGGTAAGCGCATCTTTGAGCAGGAGCGCGCCACCCCCGACCACAATCACGCGCGCGAAGCGCTTGAGGGCCGTTCCCCAGCGTTTTTCGATCTCACCATTTACTTCACGCGCCCAGACCGGCAGCGCGGATTCGATGTCCAGGTGCCCGGCGCGCAGGGCGATATCCAGTTCACCCAGCGAATAGACACCGGCTGGGTTGACCAATTCCAGCAGGCGGCGCACGCCGACAGTCTGTCCGACTGTGAAGCGTTCCACCGGAGCGCGATCGCGCACCACCAGCATCTCCAGCGTGTTGAAGCCCACACTCAAAATGCCAACTTCCTCCTTGAGCAGGCTGGCACGCTCGGGGATAAATTTAGCGGTTTCATCCAGGACATAATCAAAGAGTGCGCCCACTGGCTGGGGGGTGAGTTTGACCTCGGCAATCTCAACTCGTTGTTCCTGCCCATCCGCCTGCCAGGTGTGGACGCCTTTGAGCCATTGGCGCACCTGGTTGGCAATTTCTTTGGCGGTTTCGCCGGACATCATCTGCAGGGGCATCCCGACCATCATTACCACTGGCTGATTGATCGGGCCATATTGCTGCTGGTAACGAGTAAGGGATCCATACAGCAGCGGGCTCCTGTTCTGCGCACCAATCAAACTGTCGAAGCTCAGATTCTCGACCGGGCGGCCATAATCATGCGCGCCCTCGCCGATATAGGCCGAACCTTGTTCCGTTTTGATTTCCAATGGGCGCTGGCGTTGGCGCAGGCCGGTTGAGTTCATCAGGTGTTGGTTGCCATTGGTGGCAACCTGCGAGAGCACCTGCAAACCGCCAGGCGCGCCATACAGTTTGTTGGCGCCCATTCCGAGATCTTCGCCGAGATAGAAAAAGTTATTGTCGTTCATGGAAAACTCCTTTTATTGAAATGAAATTGAATTGAAACCGGTTGGAGACGGTTGGAGCTGGCTGGAGGTGGTTGGAGCGGTTGGGTGGTTGGAGAGCAAAACCTGCATTTTGGGCGTGATGGTGAAAGCATTGTCCGCTTTTACATCCTTGGCGACCCAACCACGTAAAGACCAGGCTTCCAAATATTTGCGCGATTGCCATTCTGTCATTCCGCCCCACTCGATCACCTTCGCTCGAGAGAGTCGTCCGCCTTCGGACAGTGCGCGGGTAAACAGGTTGCACTCCAGTTCGCTGAGTGCCGGAAGCAGGTTCTGACGCTGGCTAAGCGCAGACTGCTCCACAAAGTAGGTCTGGATCGGCCCATGCCGGTCACTGATAGCCAGACCAGGACGATTTTCGGGGATGCGCTCGGCGCCCTTGCAGCCCATACGCTCGGCCATCTGCCCGTTGCGTACCCGAAAGCAAAGTGTCAGACCGACCTGGTCGCGCACCGGGCCAACAATATCCTTGGTGAATTCCTGGGCAGCAAAGATGAAGTGCAGGCCAAACTTGCGACCGCGCCAGCCCAGGGTAGCCAATGCCTGGCCCATCGCGCCTTTTGCGCCACCCAGGGCGGTGAGCACGGTACTGGCTTCGTCCAGGACGACCAACATGCGGGGCAGCGGTTCTTTTCCCTGTTTGACTGTGAGCGCGTTGTACTCGCTCAGTTTCTGTGGGCGCTCCGATAAGTTCTTGAACAGTTCCGCGCGCCGGTCACATTCGGCCAGGGCGTATTCAATCAGACCGAGCGCAGCTTGTGGACTGATCGCAATCGGCGCGGCCAGATTGGGATGGTTTTCGAACAATCCGAAAGTAGTCTGGTCAATATCAGAGAGCAGTATTTGCATATCATCTCGAATGGCTTGCGAGACCAGCGATTGCAAGAAGATCGACTTGCCCGAGCCGGTGTTGCCCAGCACCGCCAGGTGCAAGAAGAATTCCCAATCCAGCAAGACTGGCTGACCAGTGAAGCGCACACCGACAGCCAGTCTTCCGCGCGGAGCATCCACGGGCAAGTTCACTTTGCGCGGCAGCTTTGGCAGGGGCGAAAGCAAAACTACGATGCGGATGCCGGAATGGTTCGAAAGATAGACTGGCATACCGCCCAGATCAGTGGTGAGTTGGTGCAGCAAATCCGGATTGGTGTAGGGGCTGTGATCTCCAAGTTTGGCCGTATCAAGTACCGCAAGCAACATGGTCACACCAGCGACATGCGTGACAAAGAAATCGCTGAAAGCAGGTGTCAGTTTGCGGCGAATTAGCGCATTGCTCAACTGGCGTGCAACTGTTTCTGCCAGGCGCATTTCGCGGTGTGAGATCGTGATGTCGGTCATGCTGTTTCTCCTGGTTCCATGCTGATTAGGTCGGTCTCGATGGAGTCGCGCACAATGCCGGGAATGACATCTCCCAACAGCGGGCGAGCCTGTTCTGGTTGAAGTATCCGTATTTGAACCGGCGGTGGCAGAATGTTCTGTGCTGCCATCTTTTGGGCAATTGTTCTGCGCTGTGGAGCCGTATGTCCCTGCCCGCCGCGGGTGGCCAGGTCGATCATCTGGTCGCGGGCGGTAACTGGCATCTGCAGTTCGGGCGGGGTGAGCGCCGGGATGGATGGTTTCTTGCCCGAGAAATCCGCCAGTGGGTAAGGGTTGCGGTCCGCGTCGTAGACTTTTCCTTCGATGACCAGCAAGGGCGCATCACCGCGTACATCGCGCTGGACCGGGCGCACCTTGCTCCAGCGGTAGGCCATGAAAAGGGCAAAGATGAAGGCCGAGATCAGTGCGCCCCAGGGCGTCACAGCCTGGACCTGGTTCATCATGCGCTCTCGCTCAATGGCCAGTTCCACGCTGACCGCCTGGCCATGCAGGGCAGTGGCCTGGGCGCTGGCTGCGGCAGATTCCACAGTAGCGGTGATATCCGCGGCGCGTTGGGTGGCCACCGCATCCCGAGCTTGTTGGGTCGCTGTGCCGGAGCCAGCAGTGGCAGTTTGCTCAACTGAAGCGGTAGCGGTCCAACCAACCATTGTCCAGGCACGCTCTGTAGCAGTTCCGGCAGCTTCACGTGTGGGTGCATAAGCCTCGGCCGTCAGGTTTGCAGCCAGTACCTGGGATGCAGCGATGGTGGACTGCGCCTGGATGTTGCCCAACGCCAACTGGTAGGCATCTGGCGTGGCAATAGGGCCGCAGGCGGAAAGCAAAACCAGGGGGAGCAAGAACAGAACCCGGCGGAGCATGTTACATGTCCCAGGTGTTATCGGGAAAGGATGGTGTATCGTTGAAAGTGTCGTTTAGCATGGCCGGTTCGTTCATCCAAAACTGTTCAACATCCTGGTGCTGCTGGTGTTGGGACATTTCATAGAGCAGCCGTGTCATCAGGGCCTCAACTAGAGCATTGGTCTGGGGCTGCGATTTGCTAAGCAAATCGAATTGATCCCAGCCTCCGTTATTGGTGCGTGTCCAATGACGTTTTGGCTGAGCCTTGGCGCGCAGAACCAGCCAGGCGATCACGATCACCGCGGCCAGGGTGGCGATAATCACAAGCGCCACAGTAATAATCGTCACCAGGTTCCCGGTACTGGCAATCTGTGTCGCGCGGCTGGCTTCGATGGCGGCCTGGGCCTGCTGGGCAGTCGCGTAGGACTGGGAAACGGACGATATGCCAAAGAGAATGGCGACAATTACAAAAGCAAGAACAATCAAGATTTGCATGATGGTTATCCTTGTGATGAAGCTGCTATAAAAGCGACTTCGATAGGTCGGTTAAAAATGCCCGCCAATTGGCGCTCGACTGTGCTTTTCAGACGATTTTCCAGCCAATCTCGTGTGTAAGTGCTGTCTGTCCAAATCGACAGCAAACCTTCGCAGTAATCCATGACCCTGGTTTCGCGTACTTTTGAGTCGAAAGCAGCCCGCGGCATTTCCATGCTCAACTGATTGAGAAGCGCATCCCAGGCCCGAACGGCTTCGGCTGGCGCGTCGAATTCCGGATTCGGAAAGGTATCTACATCTTCTTCATCTTCCATTTCAGGTCCAGGCTGCTGAGCCGGGGTTTCAATACGGTAGGGTGGCATTTCGCCAGAACGAAGGCCTTTGCGGAAAAAAGCGGCGCGGGATTTGTGAACACTTCCAACGTGGAGCGCAAAGTCCATCCAGGCAACTACCAATTCTGGATTGGAGGCGTAGAAGCGGCGGATTTCAGTTGTGGTGTCCGACCAACCAATTTGCTCCAAACCTGCCCGAATATTTTCAGGAAGAACATCAGCAGCAACATCAGTTTTGATTGCGCGATTTTTTGCGGGCTCGTCTGTTGATGGTGTTTTCTCTTGGTGTTTTTTTGAAGTGTCTTGATAAGTGTCTTTAACCGATCGCGCCTCATCAGCGATATTCACATCCTCGACAGTGCGAATGACTACCTCATTAGTGAGAATGGCATCCTCAGTAGTGATAACCATTTGGGGTAGATTAGTGAGAACGACTACCTCATTAGTGAGAATGACCGCCTCAGTAGTGAGATTGGGGTTCTCTAACCAGCGGCCGTCCTGATCTACATTCATGCCCGCCAGGCGCAGGTTGAACAGACGAGTGGTGATGCCGCGTTCGTATTCATCCTTGAAAACGACCAGCTTAAGACCGATTGCCTCGTTCAGGGCACGGTAGACCGTAGCCAGGCCGAAGCCGGTGCCGGTGTCATAACGTTGAGCAGAGGTCTTATACAAACGACCATTGACAATTTCATCGATGGTCAGCCACTCTCCATCCGCGTTTTGAAAGCCCCATGTATGCCGAAACAAATACTCCACCACCACAATCGTTGCCGCGCTGTTTGTCGACCGGGTCAGGTCCGTCCAGCTTTTGGCTACCTTGAAGTAATTTTCCTGCGGCCTGTCAAACCCGGCAAATACACTCTCAGGTTCGATTTCGAGTTGTGGCTCTGCAATCCGGATCTGATACGTGCGCAACCGGCGCGCCATGTCGGTGGTGTCTTGCGAGATGTTTATGAAACCGATCTCGGCCAGCACCTGCCCGGCATCCCGGATGGCGTTTTCTGAAAGACCGGTTCCGGTATCAATGCGCTGACGGTTGCGACCCCGGCGTCCGTTACGGATTTCGTCGGCTGAAAGGCAAATGGATCCATTGAACCTGCTGGCTCCCCAGGTATGTTTGAGAAGGTATTCCAACATTTTCAACGGAGCAGCGAAACGATCTCCGTGCGTCTGGCGCATATGGTTGAGCAGCGCGAACCAATTGTTGGGCAGGCGAAAATAGTTCTCGGATGGTTCAGAAAAGCCAGGGAAAGGCGTGATGTCGGGCATAATGTCTCTGGATGCAATTCGGTTGCAATTCATGTAAAATTAGTTGACCAGGTGCGCGAATAGACACCCGAAAACCCTGTTTTTGGGCTTAATGTGGTATATTTTCACCTGTTGTGCGAAGCAAATGTGGGGTTTGGACCA
>CAILYI010000304.1 GCA_903838415.1 uncultured Anaerolineae bacterium
CTGCGCTGGAGAAAGCGACCAATCGCCGCGTAGAACCTCAAGTCCGGGATAATTCATGCCTTTCGGAAGTTGGACGAAAAACATGGCGATCAACAGGAGACTGACCAAAGCGGCTGAAACGGCCTGGAAACGTAATTGTGTTTTCAAAATTTGACATCCTGCTTCTGGGAATAATTCAGGCTTGGAAAATATCAATTACCTGTTCGGCGTAGGGCGTCAGGGCTTCAGGATCGTTATCGAGCAGATTCTTGATGGCGCTGACCTGGTGCGCAAGGCGTTGCTTTTCTGGCGCGAGCAGCAGCTTGGCCGGGATGTTGATCAAGCCAGCTTCCACCAGCTGAATATACAGAAGGTTACCAAATTCGCGATTTTCCCTGGAGAGAGGGGCGGTCTGCCATGCGCCCAAGGCGGCTGTCGGGCGTGATTTGGTCCGCTCACGCACGGCCAGACTGTAATGTATGACCATCGTCAGAAAGGCGGCTTGCATTTCGCTGTTGACATTATCTTCCAACAGCCACAGGATGTTGAAACCCTGCTTCCAACAAAAAACGGATAGTTCCTGGGCGAGCGAGTCTGCTTCTGCGAATGACAGGGACGCGATCCAGTTTCGAAAATCATCCAACTCTTCCACCTGCTGTCCGGCGGCCAGATCGATCATTACCCATGCTTTCAATTGAATCCCCAGGTTTTCATTTTGTTGCCTGCCAATCCATGCCCGCCTGACTTGTTCAAACCACCTGCCAGATTTTTGTTCAAATCGCCGGGCTTGTAGGAATAATTTATCCCGGTAACTGTTTTGGATGGATACCGGCATCCATCCTGGTTTGAAGATCAGTAAGCCCAGCAGGGTAAGAACCATCAACAATAGAAAAATAAACATGGCGTCGCTCCTGAAAAATGGAATTGTGTCAGCTAAGCCTCTGCATGAAGAACATCTTGCGCCTCGTAAGTGACGGAAACCGGCAGGGCGCCTGCTCTTCCGGGTTATTCCCTTGTTCATCTCTTGGTATTTACGCTCATAAAACGCAACCGACAATAAAATTGTAGCATCCTGCCGTGACACAAACGTGACCGGAAGGGATGTTTTTTGATCAAATCTGGAAAAGCGCCGATCTCTCATAAGTGGTTCTGGTTATGATCGTAATTACGCCCATTCAAAGATGTGATATTGCCAAAGTGGATAGGAAGAATCGACGAATGGGATTAAGATTTACGGAAAAATATTAGACTTGTTGCACAATACCAGAAGTTGTAAAATTAAGCTCCCAGACAAGCGAGCGGCGGAACTGCCAATGATCACCTACCAGAAACTAGAGAAGAACCCCAGTGTTTTCAAAAGCCTAACCGGGATTACGCTGACCGAATTCGACGAGTTGTCTCAAAAATTTGTTTCCAAGTGGGAACAGGCTGAGCAAAAACGCTTAACCCGACCCCAGCGGCGACGTGCCATTGGAGCTGGACGCCCATACACACTTGCGGTATCGGAACTGTTGTTGCTGACCCTGGTTTGGTTGCGCCTCTACTTAAGCTTGGAAGCGTTAAGCTTTCTGTTTGGGATCGATAAAGCCACAGCCAGTCGCAATACTCGACGCGTACTCTTAGTTCTTCGTCAGTTGGGCGATGAAACTTTGGGTTGGCCCGAACCACCCAAGCGCGGACAAGGCCAAAAACTTGAAAAGGTTCTTCACGATTACCCTGACCTGCTGGCGATTATCGACGCCACCGAACAGCCCATCGAACGTCCCAGTGACAATGCCACCCAGAAGCGCATTATTCTGGCAAAAAGAAGCGGCATGCGCGCAAAACCCAAATCATCGTCAATGAAAACGGAGAAATCCGCGCGGTGAGCGGCTCCATCCCGTGCTCGGTGCATGATTTGGAACTCTTCCGTCAGTCTGGAGCCGCCAAGCGTATTCCGGAAGAAGTGACTGCCGGAGGAGATTCTGGCTATCAAGGTTTGCATGACGAGCTACCCAAGCATAGCGTTTTTGTGCCTCACAAGGCAACGCGTGGTCATCCGTTGACACCCGATCAAAAACTGGTCAATCGTGAATTGTCCAGTATCCGCATTCGGGTTGAAAATACGTTAGCCGAACTCAAGCATTTCAAAATCCTCGCTGACCGTTTTCGGCATGCTTTGGAACTTTATGACGATACTTTTCTTTCCGTGGTGGCACTGGTCAACCCGCGTATTGCGCGACGGGTACTCGCAGCCGTATAAAGCCGACAACGTCCCTGGTTGAAATGCGCCTCAATAACAATTATGCAACAAGTCTATTATAATAAGCATCTCTTGGGAAATTATCGGTTCTTTAAAATAATCAAGCGTGTTGGAAAAGTTAGAAACCTAAAATTCAATACAACTCAAAAATCAACGTGATTTCGAATGAATCATCCCATGGCAAGCAATTCAGCACCAACACAGAGAGCGATGACTGACGTGAATACTCCAGCCCAGTTGATGGTTCATTTGATGGGGACACCTTATGCCGTCTTGCCGAATGGGGAAAGTATCCAGTTTCAGGTAGATAATACCTTGATGCTGATGACCTACCTCGCGATGCATGCCGAAAAAACTTTCCGGCGTACAGAATTGGCAGCCCTTTTTTACCCGGATCACCAGGAACAACACGCCAACCAAAATATTCGCCAGGTAATCCACCGCTTGCGAAAGTTATTGAAAGATGACACGCGGGAAGTTCCAGGCCTGCTTGTCGATGCCATGACGATTCGGATCAATCCGAATGGGCCACTGGTAACTGACATCAGTTCTTTCAAAGAACAATCCCGCATCAGCCAGTTATCCATTCAAAAGCATGCGCATCGGCGTCTGGAAATCTGCAGGACTTGTATGGAGCAACTAGATACGCTGGCCGCTCTTTACCCGGGAGATTTTTTGGAAGGCTATATTCCGCATACGAATGGCGTATTGGACGAGTGGGTTTCGGTTATTCGACAGGAGTACAAATCCAAACTGGTTTGGGTACTGCATTGGCTGGCGAAATTCCATTTCGAACGTATGAATTATGATCGTTGTGAGGCTTATCTCGCTCGAATTCTAAAAAATGAGCCGCTGGATGAAGCGTCTTTGCGTTTCTACATGAAAATATTAACCATCAGTGGACATCGCAATCGGGCGTTGGTACGCTACCATGAATTTCAGCGCAAACTTCAGGCCGACTTGAACCTGATTCCGGAAGAAGAAACCATTTTACTGGCTCAAGTTATTCGTTCCGGCGGAGATGCTCTTGAGGGGCGCCCCAATCCGTTCCGAAATAATTTGCCGTTTACACAGCAGGATATCGACGGAGACTTATTGCCTGATTCGACCATACCTTTTTTCGGTCGAGAACAGGAAATTAATCAAATTTTGAACCTGCTTGAAGGCCGGGATGAGCGAGTCATCATCGTTAAAGGGGTGATCGGTTCGGGGAAAACACGCTTTGCGTTACAAGCCGCCAGCCTGGACAAAGGTTGCTGGCCCGATAATATATATTTGATATTATTAAACAAGGGGATGACACATCAGGCTGACCTGATTTCCATGCTTATTCAGGCGCTCAATATTCCATCAAAAAATTCATTTGACCACCGTAAAAACCTGGTCAATTTCCTCCATCAGAAAGAATCCCTGATCCTTATTGATAATCTGGATGAATTTCCGGACCAAATCGAAGTGATCCAGTACCTGGTTGGCTTGTGTCCTAAAATTAAATTCATCATCACAACCCGCAAGCACCTTGGTATTCGCGGTGAAAAGGTGGTTTATTTTAATGGACTGGATCATCCAGCCCTGGAAGCCGAAACGATTAATTTTAATGAAATCGATTTGGATGCTTATATTAACCGCTATCCCGCCTTGCAGTTATTCACTGAAATAGCGCAGCGGGCGAGATCGGATTTTGCGATTGATGCTACAAATATTGTCTTTGTAATCCAAGTCTGCGAAATGTTGATCGGCCTGCCACTGGGGATTGAGTTGGCAGCCTCTTACGCGCGCCTCTTCACTTGCGAGGAGATTCGTGATGGGGTTTATGGCTGTTTGAATGGGGATGAAGGGGTACATAATTTCATTGCAGACCGGCATGGAAAATTTAAGAAGCGGTTCGAGTATATCTGGGAGTCGCTAACGTCGGCAGAACAAGAACTCGTCAAAGTCGTTCAGCCATATTCGGAAGGCGTGGTAACGGACGAACTTCTGGCTGCCAAACTCACAACCATCGAGACCCTGGTCTCACTTCAGGACAAGTCCACCCTGATCAGATTACCTGGTTCCAGGGTTAAACTTCACCCGTTGGTGCGATTTTTCGTCAGTTAATCTGACGATTTGATAGGCCCCCGGTTCGTGCACGGGGAAAAAAAACGGTTCGATTTTAAACGAGTTGCCAAAAACGGCTTAGCCGTCACGCTTACGTCACGCTCACCTGTTATGATTTATTCAGACAGGTGTTTTTATTTTCCCAACAACCTCACCAGCGGATTACCCCATGGCCATCCCTTTCTCACGCTCAACCCGTTCGATAAATCATGATCGCTTTCAACCGGGCATCATCGCCATTGTTTTGATTTGTCTGGTATTGGTGATGTGGATCACCTGGTTCTTTTTAGGAGAACTTACAATTTATACCAGTACCATGAATTACACCACCCGGGACGATGGCATGTTGTTGGGGAAATTCCCGGCTGCAAGTTTGTCGCAAATCACTCCCGGGCAAGCGGCAGAATTAATTCTACCCACTCAGAATGGGAAAAATATGGCTCCCATCCAGGCCGAGGTGATGAATGTGCCAACCAGCGCCTCAGAGCCGGTGGAAATCTATGTTTTTTCCAGCGAGCCTGAGTTGGCAGTCCAAAAAGGGCAGTTGAAAATCTTGCTGGGTAAAACCTCCCCCGCCAGACTGATCTGGCGTTCCATTCAGCGATAGGTCAAACCTCGCATGCAGATCCCAACCAAAAAGGTCGGAAAATTCTTTGTTCCGGAAGTGGTTCAGACTTCCGAGATGGATTGCGGCCCGGCTTCCCTCAAATCCCTGCTGGAAGGGTTTGGGATATACACCAGTTATGGTCGCCTGCGCGAAGCCTGTCAGACATCGGTGGATGGCACTTCGATCGATTCGATCGAGGACCTGGCCAACAAGCTTGGCTTGGATGCTGAACAGATCATGCTGCCCATGGATCACGTTTTATTGGAAGGTTTTTGGGCGCTGCCTTCCCTGGTGGTGACGCGCACTCCCAGCGGATTGACACACTTCGTGGTAGCGTGGAATCAATATGGACCATGGATCCAGTTAATGGATCCTGGAGTTGGGCGGCGCTGGGTATTGAAAGATCAGTTTATTGAAGATGTTTTCAATCACAGCTTTCCTATTTCTGCCGCCGACTGGCGCGCATGGGCGGGAACCACGGGTTTCATGGCGCCATTGGCCAAAAGAATGACGCTCCTGAAGGTAACCGATGATGAAGTTGCTGCGCTTGAAGCCGAAGCGCTAGCCATTCAGGATTGGAGTGGGTTGGCGGCTCTGGATGCAGCTGTTCGTCTGGTGGCTTCACTGGTCAAAAGTAAGGCGCTGGTTGCTGGCAAGCAGTCGGGGCATGGTCCCGGTTTCTGTACGGGATTGATACTTGCGCTTTTTCGGGCCAATAATTCGACCGACAGGGCAACCTCGGACGAGGCGGGTTTATCTACGTCCGGGTTTGTGATTCCAGCCGCTTACTGGTCAGTAACCCCGGTTGAAACGACGGCTGGTGCCGAAGATCCACAGTTGAATCTGCACGGGGCAGTCTTAATCAAAGTCAATGGGCTGCGGGAAAAATCGTCCAACCAAGACGATGCGCTGGAAGCTGAAGCAGAAGAACTCTCTCCTGAACTATCGGCCATTTTGAATGAGCCACGCACGAATATTGAGAAAACAATCTGGGAAACCTTGCGGGAGGATGGCTGGTTGGTGCCATCCATTCTGATCAGCGCATTTTTTATTTCTGCCACCAGTGTGAGTCTGCAGGCTTTTCTATTTCAGGGTCTCTTTCGCTTTCAATATATTTTTGCAGAATTGGATCAGCGGGTTTTCGCCCTGGCAGCGTTGTTCATCTTCCTGTTTGCAAATTTTTTACTGGAACTGCCGCTGTCAGCCGCCATTCAGCGCGTTGGGCGCCGCCTGGAAACCCGCCTGCGAATTGCCTTTTTGCGAAAAATCCCACTTCTCAGTGACCGGTATTTTCACAGCCGGTTGACCTCTGACATGACCAACCGCGCCCACGGGCTGAGATCGCTGCGCAACCTGCCAGGGTTGGCTGTGGGATTCCTGCTTTCGATCTTTAACCTTGCGTTGACTGTGATCGGTGTGATCTGGCTGCAGCCCAGTTCGTTGGCGCTTGCGCTGGGAGCTCTTGTCGCATTTGGGGCGTTCGGCTGGGGTTCGCATTCTGTGCTCGAAGAAAATGATCTGCGCCTGCGAACGCATGCCGGGGCGCTCAGTCGTTTCTACCTGGACGCACTGCAAGGGTTACTGCCACTGCGGACTCATGGTGCTGAACGTGCGTTCCGGCGCGAGCATGAAGGCTTGCTGACCGAATGGATGCGGTCCAACTCCGATATGATCAAAACTGGCCTGAGCGTGCAGGGTATTTCGGCCTTGTTATATTCAATCTTCTCGGCCTGGGTGGGTTTTGATTACATCCGTGGCGGCGGGCCGGCGGGCGGTGGACTGCTGCTATTCTACTGGACATTAAATCTGCCCATCTATGGTCAGGCGATCGTCGGCTTCATCCAGCAATATCCTTTAATGCGTAACAGCCTGCTGCGTATTCTTGAACCGCTTGAAGCGACGGAAGAGAATGAGGAAAACCAGGCAGCCGATCAGCAAAGGCCCGAAACTGACCTCGGCGCGATCGCGCCGGGAAAGACGGAAATCGACTCTGGATCAGTTTCAGATGACAGGCTTTTATCAGCTGCCCAGATCGAAATGCGCCAGGTCAGCGTGGTGGCGGGTGGACATACGATCCTGGAAGATGTCAATATTTGCATCGAAGCTGGTGAGCACCTGGCAGTCGTGGGTCCATCTGGCGCAGGGAAATCGTCGCTGGTCGGTGTTCTGCTTGGCTGGCACAAGCCCGCCAGTGGGGTGTGCCTGGTGGATGGGAAAATACTGGATGGGCCAGCATTGAATCAGATGCGGCGGGAGACCGCCTGGGTCGATCCGGAAGTTCAAATCTGGAACAAAACCCTGCTTGAAAACCTGACTTACGGAAATTCCCTGAGCGACTCAGGCGAACATGGGTTGCAACTGGAAGACGCGGATTTATACAGCCTGCTGGAAAGGTTGGATAACGGTCTGCAAACCAAATTGGGCGAAGGGGGTGGACTGGTCTCGGGTGGGGAGGGACAGCGGGTGCGCCTGGCCCGGGCCATGAACCGGGAGCGTGTGCGACTGGTGATATTGGATGAACCCTTCCGTGGCCTGGATCGCGCCCAAAGACGCCGCCTGTTGATCAAGGCCCGCCAATTTTGGCAGGACGCCACGCTGATTTGCGTCACACACGATGTGGGTGAAACCCTGGACTTTCAGCGGGTGCTGGTAATCGAAAACGGGCATGTAATTGAGGATGCCGTTCCTGGCGAACTGGTTGAGCAACTAGGCTCCCGTTACGCCGATTTATTAAAGGCGGAAGAGCGTGTGCGTACAGGCATGTGGGCCTCCACTGACTGGCGGCATTTGCACATGGAAAACGGAGAGCTAACCGAAAAAACTTTGTACCCAGGTGCAGGTGAGTAGTTATCTGATGACCAGGAGAGAGAATATGTTAAATAAAGCATTTACCCTGATTTGTTGTGTTGTTACCGCCCTTTTCAGTGCGGGTTGCAGCCCGGCAACCATTCAGCAGCCCGCTGCCACAAACTTGCCACCTGTTTCAGCGGTAAAGCCGGAACTGTCAATTATCTGGTATGCGTCACCACCCTGTGACAACCTGGCAAAACTGGTGACTGCCTACCCGGACGCCACCGTCAGTGTTATCTGTGTGCCACTTTCCAGCTGGCATTCAGAGATTTTCAAAGCGTATGAAAGCAAAAGCGGCTCTGACCTGGTCATTGGCGATAGTCAATGGATCGGCGAAGAGGTAAAAGGTGGGCACTTGCTTGAGTTGACAGATTTCCTCAAACAAAACACCGATATGAATGATTTCATTCCAGCCGCCTTGGCCGCTTATGGTGAGTATCCCCCACAAAGTGGCCGGTATTGGGGTGCGCCCCTGATGGCGAATGTGCAGCTGTTGGTTTATAACCAGTCTATTTTCAAGGAATATGGGCTGGGTCAACTCAATACCTGGGACGAATTGCTATCCGCGGCCCAAAAAATCAAGAACGCTGGAAAATATAGCGGCTTTGCCTGGTTCTGGGATGAACATAATGACACACTCCAATCTGGCTGGAACCAACTGGCCTGGGATTGGGGCGGTCAAATCTGGCGCTCGGACACCTACCAGATCGATGGACTTATCAACAGCCCGGAGAACATCGCCGCGACGGACTTC
>CAILYI010000305.1 GCA_903838415.1 uncultured Anaerolineae bacterium
AGGCATGAAGGGCTGAAGTAGGTCCCATTCCGCATCCGTCAAATCGGTCGAGTAACTGTTTTTGCTCATCCTACAATTTTACAATATTCAGAACCCCGATTCAATTCTTAAACACGCTCTTAGTGTTGCTCCAGTTCGCATATCGCTACCCATCCAAGTATGCTGCGCGAAAATGGGAAAGCCGGTTGGCGCTGGCTCTGGGTTCGGCATATGTATTGTATGAGATTGTCATCGCCGTTCACTATTTTGTGGATTTGCAACAAGGCGTAGTCAATGAGCGCCTGCCCGAGGCCAATTACATCCTGGCATTATTACTATTGTGGGTACCTATTGCTTTTTCACGTCAGTGTCTTATTGCTGATGAACGCCCGGTTTCCTGGTTTGAAAAACTGCGAAATCCACCAAGCAAAGAAACCCGCGCCTCAAGCAACTTCGCAATCCTGTTCCTGATTCTGGTAGTTTTGGGTATTGCCAACATCCTGAACACAGGAAATCTTATTTCGACCACGAATCTCAATATTGCATTATCCCTGGGCATCCTGGGCGAATTGTGGCTGATGGCCATGGTTTACATCAACTCCCTGTCGGTTGCCACCTCGTTCCTGGTAAAGCTTTCCATTACCACACTGACCCTGTTGTTATCCATCCTCAGTTCCATCAGCTGGATGCTGACTCCTGCGCATAGCGCCGCATTTCAGCCGAAGTTGACCGATCAGCAATCCTTGCGTTTTACGCCCAATATCCTGGGCGGGTATGGGATAACCGAAATCCCGTTTTCTTATGAAACGGACATGGGAGAACAATTGCAGGGTGACTCGCAAGATAGCGAGAATAACTATAAAGTGGAATTCCCCTTTCCCCTTTATGGCAAGAATTATTCGGAAATTTATATCACCAAGGATGGCATGGTCAAAATGGGGACGACGCTCCATCAGCCCAACCTTCAAGCTGATTATGGCCGCTTGCCCGGAATTTTTCCTCTGCTGGTTGATTTGCAGCCTAATTCTTCCGGTGGCGTATACGTCCGTGAAGATCAAGACCGCATGGTAATTTCCTGGATCGATATGCCTTCCACGCAACAGCCCTATGCCACTTTTACTTTTCAGACCGTTTTGTACTCAGATGGTCATTTTGATATTAACTATATCGATTTGCCATCCGCGTTGATTTTCAACCCGGATTTGTCGCCGTTATCAAGTCTGTGGGTGCGTGGAGTGACTCCGGGCACGACAGAACCCGTTTTGCTGGTTACTGACCTGTCTCAAGCGGGCCAAAGCGGACCGCAGGGCATCCTGCAGGATTTCAACATCAGCTTTCGGGAATATCTGCACCAGTTCATCCTGCCATTGGGCTGGATGCTGCTTACCACCGCCGTTGTTATTTTTATTGCGATTCTGATCTTACTAAACGCCAGTATTATCCAACCGCTGAACGCTCTTTTAGCGGGTGTGAAGCAGGTCGATCAGGGCAACCTGGATGTGGTCATCCCCGTTCAAGATTTTAACGAGTTCGGCGAGTTGGCTCAATCCTTCAATGACATGGTGACCTGGTTGAAAACCCTGGTCACCGGGCTCGAACAGCGCGTTGTTGAACGTACCGCCGAGCTGGAATTAACCAATACGCGCTTGAAAGATGAGATGAGTATTCGCCAGGCCTCCCAGGCGCAGCTGGTTGAACAACAACGCACCCTGGCAGCTTTGGATGAGCGCGATCGCGTCAGCCGCGATTTGCACGATGGTTTGGCGCAGGTAATGAGTTCCATCAGTTTGCAGACCCAGGCTGCGCAGACGTTGCTTGCCCAGGGGCATGATGAAGCGGCCAATTCCAGCCTGGCTAGCGTATTGCAGTTGTCGCGTGATGCCAATGCAGATATCCGCAAATTCATTCTGGGGTTGCGCACCCCGCAAGCCTCGGCCTCACCAGACCTTTTTTCCGCGCTGGCAGACTTTCTGAGTGAATATGGCGAGCAAACTGATATCCGGGCCAGCCTTAGCATTCCCTCCGACTATTCATTCCCTGCCTTGGCTCCGGCGGCGGAAGAACAGATTTTACGAATCATTCAGGAAGCGCTCGCCAATACCCGTAAACATGCCCAGGCTCACAAGGTGGAAATCCTGTTCAGCGCGGATGAGCGCATCCTGCAGGTCGCCATTATGGATGATGGAGTTGGTTTTGACATTCATCAGCAGCAGAGCGATGAACTGCCTCATTTTGGTATGAATATGATGCGTGATCGTGTGAAAATTCTTGGTGGCAGGCTGGATGTGCGTTCCGCGCCGGGACAGGGTACCAAGATATTGGTTTTCATTC
>CAILYI010000306.1 GCA_903838415.1 uncultured Anaerolineae bacterium
CAGCAGCACGCCCGCGCCGGTCAGCGCCGTGACGGTCAGCAACCCCGGGCCAAGCTCCATCAACCTGCGCGCCACGCCCGATCTGAACGGCGTGATCGTGGGGTCATTCGTTATCAATGCCAGCGCAACCGTCCTGGCCCAATCCGCGGATGGCAAGTGGGCGCAAATCGAAATCCCCGAAAAACCCGGCGAGAAAGCCTGGATGCTTCTACAGCCGGTCACGCTCTCCGGCGCGTTGGATGGCATCCCGGTCGCAACCCCCTGATCCCGGCATCTCAGGCGGCAAGTGAATAGCCTGAACAGAATAGTGCCAAATCCAAAAGCAACCCTCACCCTGCCCTCCACCCTACCGGGACGTCGTCCCCGCAGGGTGGAGGGCAGGCGGTGTATCGAGCCAGGCGAGACGATGAGCGTTATTCCGGGGGAAGGCGTCAAAAGCTAAAGGCATCGTTTTTTCAAGCATTTCGTAACCGAGGCAATTGCTGACACCCCGGTAAAGTACTTATCTTGTGACTGGTGGGTTTAGGGATAAAATAATGCTGGTTGCCCTTTCAGCATTTTCTCGCACCTGGGACTAATCGCCCGCGATCAATTCGCCATCAGAGAAAACTACCCGCTACCTGCGTTCCGTTTCGGCAGGTTCCCAACTCTCACAGGATAAAACCGCCCATGCAGCGCTTTCTCGTTATTTTCATCTTCGCTTTGCTGACGGCCTGTTACGCGCCGGTCGCCGAGCAAGCAGCCGCACCCGTTCCCGGCGCGACGAACACGCAGCTCCAGGCCACATCCACTCCGACCGAACTACCCACCACGGATGCGCCCTGCGCCTTCGTGGAAGGCCGCCAGACATTGGACGACGTCTCCGCGATATTTCTCGAAAAGCTGAAAGCGGCCTCCCTGCCCGTTGAAAGCGCCCGCGCTGAAGCCTACGGTGAAAACTGCCTCGCCGCAGATGGCAGCCTGGTGCGCTTCGCCGCCCGCGAAACCGACTTTTATCTTGCCCTGACTGTCAGCGACCTGCTGGATGAAGCCGCGCTCGGCGGCCTGCTCGAACAAACGCTCGCCATCGTCGACCAGTTCCCCATCGATCAGACGCCCGGCCCCAACCCTGGCTACGTCGGCATCGCCTTTAAAGCGAGAGAACAACTCCAAAATTTATGGTTCACGCAAACCGAAGCCAATGACCTGCGCTCACAGGGTCTAAAAGGCGCCGATCTTTATCGCGCACTGAAACGCACGCCCTGAAACTGATCCAATTGCCGCCGCTGCATCAAAAAATCTCCGTCAAAACGGAGATTTTTTGATACTTGACATGCCTGTCGATTTATTATATACTTTGTTTAGTAAGTACTAAACGTTCTGAGCGAGACAATATGACAGATGACATTTCTCAAATCAAGAATAATTTCGTTGAAGGGCTGAGCGGCATCAGCCAGTTTTGGGGCTTCCCAAAGGGCATGGGCGCTATTTTCGCCGTGCTCTATCTATCCCCCAACCCGCTTTCGCTGGATGAAATCGTCGAGCAGGCGGCGCTCACCAAAGGCGCAATCAGCACCAACGTGCGCGCACTCTCACGCATGGGACTGATTCGCCCCGTCAACCGGCTGGGTGATCGGAAAGACTATTACGAAGCCGAAAGTGACTTTTACAAATCCGTCCGCGCGATTCTGAAGGAACGCCAGAACAGCGAGTTTGACCGCGCGGTCGATTCAGTCAAAGTCACGCTCCAGAAACTGGAATCAGGTGAAGGTGAGTCTGATTCTGAGCGCGCTTTTTTGACGGAAAGGGTGCGGGCCTTGAATTCCTTTTTTGAAACGCTCGATGCCCTTTTCAGCGCCATTTCACGCCTGGATAGCCTAGGCGTGAATACCATCCAAACTGTACTGAAGATTCTCAAATAGGCTGGTTCCACAGCTTTTCCAGCCGAGGCCTGCGCCGTCGGCCTGGTTCATGCTGCCATTTTCAAGAAGGAGTAAAAATGAAAACCGCTGTGACAGGTGCTTTCGGATATTCGGGCAAGTATATTGCGGAAAAACTGCTGGCAAATGGGCATTCGGTCATTACGTTGACCAACTCCGTTCAGCGCGCCAATGAATTTGACGGACGGGTGAAGGCTTTTCCCTACAATTTTGACAATCTGGCCGCGCTGACGAAATCGCTCGCAGACATCGACGTGCTGTACAACACTTACTGGGTCAGGTTCAATCACCCCTTGTTCAACCACGCGGACGCCGTCGCAAATACGCTGGTTTTGTTTGAAGCGGCGCGCCAGGCGGGCGTGAAACGGATCGTCCATATCAGCATCACCAACCCGTCCGAAACTTCGCGGCTGGAATACTTCAGCGGAAAAGCGAAGCTGGAAAAGGGCCTGTTCGAATCGGGCATTCCATATTCGATTTTGCGCCCCACCGTGATTTTTGGCCGGGAAGACATTCTGATTAATAATATTGCCTGGGTTTTGCGGCATCTGCCGGTTTTCGGCGTTTTTGGCGACGGAGAATACAAGCTGCAGCCCATTTACGTGGAAGATCTGGCGGACCTGGCTGTGAAATGCGGCGAAAGTCAAACCAACGAGATTATCGATGCGATTGGCCCGGAGACTTTCAGCTACCGCGGATTGGTGGAAGCGATCGGGAAGCTGATCGGCGTCAAACGGGCTGTGATTTCGGTCTCACCCGAATTCGGTTTTCTGGCTGGACAAATCATCGGCGCGCTGACAAATGACGTGATCATCACGCGCCCCGAGATTGAAGGCCTGATGGCGAATCTGCTCTATACCGACTCGGCGCCAACCGGCACAACCAGCCTGACGGATTGGATTCAACGCCACTCGGACACCCTGGGGAAAAGCTACACCAGCGAATTGAAGCGCAGAATCGATCGCAGCGCCAAATATTCGAAAAATTAGCCGGGCACGCTGACATTTTTTCAAACAAAAACGAGGAACCGGTTAAAAGCTGACCAGTTCCTCGTTTGATTGAGCTGACGCGAAAAACTATTTCCCTGCCTGCCACTGCTGGCAGGTAAGGCGATACGTCTCGTCAAGGAAGTATTGCTGCCATTCGGCCCGCGTGAAGTTGCGCCCGGCCAGGTCGCAAGCCTTGTACTGCCAGGAGGCCGGGTCCATATCCCACAAAACAATCTCTTTCGCGGCTGAAACCAGCTTCTTCCCATCGGCGCTGAAGGCCAGGCTGCGCACGAGATCGGTATGTTTGAAAAGCTGTCGGGCCAGTTTTTGGCGGCTTTCCACATCCCATAAGATCACGTTGTAATCGAAATATCCAGCCGCCAGAATTTTACTATCCGGGCTAAAAGACAGGCTGGTAACCTTGCTGGTATAAGTCAGGGCCGGGTCGCTGCGCGCATAAGTCAGCGGATTCCAAAGGAGTATCGTACCGTCCCCACTGCCGGAGGCGAGATATTTACCGTCAGGGCTGAAGGCCAGGCTCAGGATGGACTTGGAACTCCCGCTTGGCAGTTCCTTTTGAACTTTACCGGTAGCCACATCCACAAAGTTGATGTTCCGATCGCTGGCAAACGCCAGGGTCTTGCCATCCGGGCTGAAAGCCATTTGGGCGATTCCGCCCGGCGCAGGAATCTGCTCTTTGGGCGCGGAGGATCCAATCTCCCACAGAATCAGCGCGGAATTATCCAGCGTGACTGCCAGCGTTTTACCGTCCGGGCTGTAAACCATCTGAACGCTGATATCGTTTTCCGTGTTGGTGGCGATATCCATTTTCTGACCAATCTGTTCCTGAGTCGCCGCATTCCACAAGATGATGGATTCTTGCTCGCATTTGAGAATATCGTCATTGACCGGGTTGCAGAAAACGGAGGCAATCGTCTTGCCGTCTGGGCTGACGGCAATCGCATCCAACATGCCGGGGGCGCTCATCGGCTTACCGGTCTGACCAACGCTGACGGCGGTTCGGCCACTCTGACTGGTCAGAGTGGTGACCTTCCAGAGTTTGATGACGCCTTCTTTGCACAAAAAATAATTCTCTTCGGTGCAGTTATACCAGTTCATGGATGCCAGCAAATTGCCATCCTGCCCAAAAGCGATCGATGGGATCGTGCCCGAATTGGTGGTTTGCGTCAGAAACAGCCTGCCATTGTTGCTGATGGAATTCAGCAGTTGAGTGCGCGTGCGAAAACTATCCTGAATGCGAAAAGCCTCAATCGCGAGCAGGTTTGAAATGTCAACTTCGATTTTATTGGCCGATAAAATGGACTGCGCGACCAATGCGATTGATTGGGCGATTTTCTCCTGTTGATTTGCCTTCACCTTTTCCGCATCGGCGTTGGCTTTTTGGGTGGCGGCAGCATTTGCATTCGACACAGCCTGCGTACTGGCAGATTGCGCCGTCGCTTGCTGCGAGATGGCCTGGGTGCTGGCCGCCTGCGCGGTGGATTGCTGCGCAATGGCTTGCGTACTGGCCGCCTGCGCATTGGCTTGTTCAAAAATAGCCTGCGTGCTGGCCGATTGGGCCGTGGAAGCCGCCGAAACAAAGCCTTTATTGGCATTTCTGGCACTGACCGCGAAAAAGGAAGCGGCAATCAGCAGCATGAATGAGATCACCAGCGCCACAAAGATAATCCGGCGCTGATTCCGATCACGGATTTCACGCTTGCGCTGGGTTTGACATGCTTCAAAGTAAGCCCCTTCATCGGGAGTGAGCGCAATGGCTTTGATTTCTTTCTCGGCCACTTCCAGCGCTTTGCCGCGCAGCAGCAAACCCTCGCCGCGGCCCTGTTCCAGCCACAAAGCGGCCTGACGCTGGAACAGGCTCAAGTTGGCGGCAAACCATTTCCGGTTATCAGAACGGACCGGGTCAACCAGGCGGTCATGGGCCAGTTCGTACCAGGTCTGCCCGGCTCGTTTCTCGGCGCGGATGAGATGAGTATCTTCCAATTTGCGGACGGCGGCGGTGGGCAGCCCTTCACTCACCTCGGCCCCCAACCGCACCTGTGAGCGGATGCCTTCAGCTGTAATCAGCTTGCGATCAAACCACTCACGAATGCTGCGCTCGGTAATCCCTGAGTTTTCCGCAACTTTGGAGACGCTGCTGGCGTAGTATTCCGCCAAAGATTGGCTGACGTCGCCCACGCTGGCAAGGTCTTTCTCGTCGATGACGCCATCCGTTTCAATTGTTTTACTCTCCCAGAGACGATAACAAACCACCTGCAACTGCACCGGTTCAATATTCAGCCCCAGTTGGGTTTCCAGGGAGCCGTCCAATAGCTGAACCTGCACGCGGCGCAAATCATCCACAAGCTTGGCAGCCGCACCATCCGTAAAATTCACCCCGGCCGCCCTGGCTGGCTTCTGGACAGCCTCGCGGGCAGCTTTGACACCCAACAATTCCAGGTGAAAAGTATTGGCAAAGTAAGTGGGGACGAAGCGCACAAACGGCTCCAGCGCGCCGACATAATCGGTGCGCATCGCGAAAAGCGCCCAGCGATCTCGGTTTTTGAGGGCCGCTCCGAGTTGAGAAAAGAAAGCGTTTTTCGCCTGCCGGTCGGTCGGATCAATCGTCAGCGCTTCCTCAAATTGATCGAAAATCAGGAATTCCGGCCCATCACGCTTGTCTTCTTTGGAGCGGAAAACCAGGTACTCGTCCAACGTCAGGCGTGCCAGGCGTGATATATCCAGCCGTTCCTCAAGCGGATAGCGCTCCTCCAGCGATAACAAGGTGCTGAAGGTGTAGCGCGTGGAGCGGCTGGTATCTTTCAGCGTATCGGTCAATTTGACCAGATCCGCGGAACGTTCCAAATTGACGCGAATAACCGGGTGGACGAAGAAACCTTCCGCGCCAAGCTGGGGAATCAAACCGGCCTGAACCAGCGACGTTTTCCCAGCCCCGGAAGGAGAATGCAGCAGGACGATACGTTCGGCAATCAGGCGATCGGTCAGCTGACGTAGTTCGCGATCACGACCATAAAGAGTCTCATTCAATTGAAAAGAACGTGGGCCAATATAAGGATTAAGGGTGGTGGTCATGGTGGCTCTCTTTTTATACACGCTGCGGCGTCAGGCGGCTGGAAAGTTCTTTCATGAACTCACGCGCATTCCCCCAGAAAATGTTGATTTCGATCTCGGAGCCTTTGGCAAAGTAAGCTTCCAGATAACGGCGGGCGCGGCCGGGGTCTAATAAACGGCCTTCTTCCGGTTCGATCTGCGCGGCGATATGGGCGTGACGCTTAAGCAAATTGTTCCCTTCCTTGGCCAGTAAAGCCTGCAGTAACACGCGGAAATTCCAATCGTCGGTCTGAAAGCCCAAAAACAACAGGGCTGAATCAGTCAAGGCTCGACCAACTTGATCCGGGATGTTTTTCATGTGACGGGTAATACCAATCAGGAATTCGAAAGTGTCATCTTCGGTCAGCACCAGCGACTCGGGCTGACTGAGCAGCCCAAACAGGTGATAAACCAGCGGGCGCTCAGGCGCAGGATCAAATTCATCGTCGCGGGAGTAAATCGCCGGGTCGGTTTCTTCACTAAACTCACGCCATGGACAAACCATCATCAGCGGGTCTTTGCCGGCATCGCGCAGCGCAGCCTCCAGTAATTCGTCCGTGTTGGCGGTGATAAAAACTTTGACGGGTAAACGCGCCAACACTTTATGCGGCTCAAATTCATCTTTTTCGCGTTGAAGTTTCCCGGCAGCCTCCAACATCGCTTCCACCGGAGCATCCGGGCGCTTTAGCTCGTCAGAGAGATTGGCGCGCTTCAAAACGGCAGCGCGGATTTGCGCCAACCACTCATCTTCGGCGGTGAAACGCGACTGGTCGACCGAGCGATATTGGGCGACTTGCGCCATCGATTCGCGTTCATGGGCCGCCAACGGATATTGCAAATCTTCCGCCCATTGCTCAGCCAGATCGCGCATCGAGCCAGTCATGGCTTCCGTCAGCCCAGGCCCAAGAATTGGCGTACAACGCCCGGACTGAATGCCGCGCAGCAGCGAAGGCCATTTTTCAAATTCGCCGCGCGGGCCGCCAAAACCGGGTGTATACCAGAGTCGTCCACTTTTCAAGCGCATGAACAGCACCGGCACCCACCAATCGGGCTGCTCGCGCACCAGTCCACGCGCAACATTCAAGGCGCGATCGATGCAGCCATCCTTTTTCAATTCGCCAAAAAAGACCGGCATGAACTTCGCCACAGTATCCATGCGAATATTATCCTGCATGGCCAGCACCGCCGGGATGCCAGCCTCCGCCAGGCGCGGCCCAAGGGCTGAAAGCACATCTCCCTCGCCTTTGCCCGCACTCTGACAGGATGTGAGCACAATCAGGCGCGGGCGGCGTTCCAGTTCGCGCAGCCGGGTGATCAGCTCGCTGCCGGTCACGCGCGAAATCCCGCCCTGCTCATCTTCCAACCATAGATAGGCTTCGCCATTCGCAAAACTGCCGTGCGCCACCAGGTATAGGATGTCGAATTCGGTTTCAGTAAAGGCGGATACGATGCTATTCAGGGTGGCATGCTCGAGAGTTTTCAAACCGATCTCGCCCAAGCCGGAGGTGATGGTCGCCAATTCGACGGTTTTATCCACGCTGGCAAGTTTGTACTGCTCCAGGCCTGAAGGCGCAGCGATGACTGCCAACGCCTGCAGCAATCCGGCCGAACGCAGCCGCACCGGCCGCCAATCCAGGCTGGAAAGATAGCGTGAAAAGTAGATATTCTGATTGGTGGCCAGGGACAGCCCAGTCTGCGGATCGTTCAGCAATTCCCAACGCAGCGGATGCAGTTCCATGGCGCTGGCGTCAATCGACAGGCGAATGCGGAAAGCGCTCCGCGCCTGCTCCGAAGCGGTGCGCGCCTGGGCAAAAGCCGTCCGCAGGGACTCGTCCGCAAAAAGGGACTCGGTCAGAGCCTTGCCATATTCCTGCAATTCGCCAGCCAGGAGAAATTCAGCCAATTTCGAAAAATCGAAATTGAGCAACACCTGCTGCCTGGCTCCCAAGCGCACATCAGACTGATTATCCGCGTCACTATCGGTATAGCGGAAATCCACCGCATAAGCTTGCTGCTCCTGACGACGGATATTTAATTCAAGATCGGCAACTTGATTCATCACTGCTCCTGATCTTAATTAGACCATAAATGTCTTGATTATATTCATAGTATATGTGAAAATAGGCAAAAAAACAACAGGCAGTCGCTATTGCTTTTCCACCATAATAGCATTCGTAAAACTTGCGGCATGGGAGTAAAATCATGAAGAGTTTTATCATCACAACAAGGAGAAGAAATGAAAAAGATTTTAATGTACATCATTATTGGCGGATTGGTACTGTTCGGCTTAATTCAACTAATCCCCATCGACCGGGCTAACCCACCCGTCACGCGCGAACCCAATTGGAGCAGCCCGGAAGCCCGCGCGCTCGTCAAGGAATACTGCTTTCAATGTCATAGCAACGAAACCGAATGGCCCTGGTACAGCTACATTGCTCCCGCCTCCTGGCTGATTAAGTTTGATGTGGTGGAAGGACGCGGTAATTTCAACTTCTCGGAATGGGACAGAAACCCCGGTAACCTGAGTGAAATGGTCAGAAACATTGACCGTGGCCGCATGCCTCCCATGCAATACACCCTTTTTCACCCAAGTTCCAAGATGACCGCTCAGCAAAAGCAAGCCCTGGACGATGCGCTGACTGCCACGCTGAAGTAAATCCCCTGCAGCAGAATAAAAATCCCCGGCAATCTGGCTGGGGATTTTTTATGTTGGTAAAAAAACCTGAACATAATAGTGCCAAATTACAAAAGCAACCCTCACCCCTAACCCGGACAAGCCAGAACGGTTGGCAAGCTTGTCGAAACAAAGCAAAAACCTTTACCCACGACCCCGCTTGAAACGCGGGTAGCAAGCACAGAGTGCGCGGTAGGAAAGGCATATTACCGGGTAGGAAGCACATATTACGTGGTAGGAAAGACATATTACGCGGTAGGAAGCATATATTACGCGGTAGGAAAGGCATATTACCAGGTAGGAAGCACACATTACGCGGTAGGAAAGGCACATTACGTGGTAGGAAGCACATATTACGCGGTAGGAAAGACATTTTACGTGGTAGCAAGCAATCCTTTGGCGTCGGCTGCCCAGCTTCCACTCTCGTCAGCGTAATCCGCGAAATCCGTGACAAAAAAACGCCCATCACGGAACCCCCCCAGAGACCCAAAATTGTTTGGTTGTGAAGGCTGGGATTATTTTCATTTCTTCGGCAAGCAAACAACCTTCGCCTGAAGAGTCTTAAAGAATAACTTCGTGTTTTTTTCGTATCCCTCGTGGACAAATTCTCTTATAAAACTTGGCCCATTGGCCCCTTGGCGGTAAAAGGTTTGAACACTTGCCAAGCAACATCCGGCAGCAAGCTCATGGTACGTGGTAGCAAGCACACCCATATCCTACCCATCACAAAAGGATGAATGCCCCTGCTGGCAAGCATTCATCCTTTTGGTAAATATTCCTGGCCAGACAGTGCGAATAAGCCTACTGATGAAATGTCAACGCGACAAGTGACAGCGGCGGTAGTTCAAAGATGGCTTTGCCATCCAGAAATTCCACCGCAGAGAAAACCTGCGGTCGGACAACATCCGGCTGCTCGAAGGTATTGGCGACCATGGCGGAGGCGCCAGTCAGCAGTTCGCCGCTTTCCAGCCCGGTCAGTTTCCTGTCTGCTAGATGCACTTCCACCCGGGCGAATTCACTCACGCTACGGTTTGTGGCAAAAACGTGCAGCTTTTCGCCATTCAGGATGGCGCTGCTATCGATGACGCGAGTCGTGCCATAAGTGGGAGAGGAATAATCCGGGCCGCTGATGCTGACTTGCAGGGAAAGGCCCTCCCGGCGACGGGCATACATCTCAAAGGGGTGGTAAATGGTTTGCACCAGCAGGTCAGCACCGCGCGTCTGGAGCGGGGCAATCACATTGACGATTTGCGCGATGTTGGCTATCTTGACTACATCAGCGTGACGAATAAAACTGTTCAGAAAGCCCGCCACGACCAGAGCATCTTCCAAGTTGTATATTTCCTCGATCAGGTGCGGGGCAAACTTGCCTTCGCCGTCCATTTCCATATTTTTGTACCAGACGTTCCACTCATCGAAGCACAGGTACGGGCGCAGACCGCTGCGAGTTTTAGCTTGCACAAAGCGGCAGGCAGCATCCATTTCCTCGATCTGCTGGTCAATAGAATTGGTGACCGCCAGATAGTCAGCGGTATTATTATTCTGGTTACCCACATAGCGATGCAGGCTGATGTAATCGGCCAGTTTGCCAATATGTTCGAGAACCTGACGATCCCATTCCATATAAGTCGACATACCGACGCCGCAAGAGCCGCAAACCACCAGCTCAATGCTGGGATCGACGCTTTTCATCATATGGGCGGCCTGCTGGGCGCGGATGGCATACTGCTCCGCCGGGACATGCCCCAACTGCCAGGGCCCGTCCATTTCGTTGCCCAGGCACCAGAGTTTGACACCGTGCGGATCCGGGCTGCCATTGGCGGCGCGCAGGTTCGAGAAGCGCGTCCCGGCTGGGGCGTTGCAGTATTCCACCCAGTTGCGGGCTTCTTCGGGCGTGCCAGTGCCCAGATTAACCGTCAGCATGGGCGTCCAGCCCATTTTGCGGCACAGGCGAATATATTCATCCGTTCCAACCTGGTTCGGTTCGATGGATTGCCAGGCCAACTCGCGGATGACCGGGCGCTGTGACCTGGGGCCGATCCCATCCAACCAGTGAAACCCGGAAGCAAAATTCCCACCCGGATAGCGCATCGCCGTCATTTTCAGCCGTTCCAATGCTGACAGCACATCCCGCCGAAAACCATCTTCGTCAGCATGGGCGCTTTCCGGTTCGAACACGCCCTGATAGACGGCGCGCCCCATGTGTTCCAGAAAGCCGCCAAAAATGCGCGGGTCAACTTCTCCGATCCGGAATTGTGAATGCAGGGTCAGTTTTGTGGTGTCCATAAAGAAATCATCTCCCGTAGATAGGCAGCATTGCGGCATCTCTACACATTATTCGACGCTACCGCTGATGTCGAATTTGATTTTGCCAATAGCGATTGTCGCCGCGTCAGCGAGTTTACCGCCCGCAGCGGAAACCGTCACACAACCTTCTTTTGATAATACTTGTCGTAATCACTGACCAGCAGGTACAGGGGTGCTTCATCTTCTACAATCGTTGGAAAGCGCCCAATCGACTGAAAAAAGCGGTTATCGTGATTGTCGTCATTCACCATCGAAACCTCCCCCACCAGGACTCGCCCGTCACCCCAAAATTCATGATAACAATGCTGCTCCAAAGTAATACTTTCGCCAGGTTCAAGCGTTACCACCTCGCCAGCATCAATCCTGTGCCGGGAACCATCCACGCTGAAATGTACTTCGCCAGTTCGCACGAGATCTTCATTCGCTGAGGCCGGGTACAAGCGCAGCTTTAACTTGCCACCACCGCGATTGATGATGTCTTCCATTTTATGCCAATGGAAATGCAGCGGGGTGGTCTGGCCATCTTCAACCACCATGATCTTTTCCGCATAGAGCTTCCCCGTGCGTGATGCCAGGTTCTCTGGGCTGCCGTTGCGAAGCGTAAATAAAAACAGGCCGAATTTGGAAAATTCACCGATACCAAAATCGGTAATATCCCAGCCCAGGGCGTTCTCCACAATCTCGCGCACTTCATTCCCTTTTTGTTGCCAATCCTGCGGCTTCCAATAAGCAAAGGGGGGCAGATAAAAACCTTGAGCGCGGATAAAAGCATCCGCAGATTGGATAATTGCATTGATTTCCGAGCGTTTCATCATCACACCTGTTGTGGAAATGTATTTTGGCTAGATTATAGTCTCGCATCTCACACGGAACAACCCCAGCGAACCGGAAAACAGGGCACCAGCGCACAAGTTTTTTTGTAGATGGCTCTGGATGGCGACAATCAAAAGCCGAAAGTAAGCCAAAAGGGAAGGGCGCAGCAGCCGTTCGACTCAGTTGTGCGAGAGCGACAGGTCAGCCAGTTCTTCCAATCTTTCCGTTGCCCGGGCTTTTATCTCCTTTCGGTTGTGGCCGAGAGAGAACTGGTGCTAGAATTAAGTGTAGGAAGTGTTCGTTAGTTACCCGGCAACCGTTGAAAAATAATTCATGAACAACAAGGAAATGCGATGAATAAACGCGATCTTCTCCTCAACATGGTAGATTCCAACCGTAAACCGGATACCATCCCGGCCGCCTTTTTCCTCCATTTCGATCCGGCTTACCATGTGGGTCAGGCCGCGGTGGATAAACACCTGGAATATTTTCGATATACCAAAATGGACTTTGTCAAAATCCAGCTCGAACTACCATTCCCGCTGCAGCCTCAGATCCAAAAGCCGGAAGACTGGAAAACCAGGCTGCCTTTCTTTGAAATCGATCATTACGAACCGATGTTGAAGGTGGTTGAAGGTTTGGTCAAGGCTGTCAAAAAGGAGGCCCTGGTCATCCTGACCCTATATTCGCCCTACATGGAATGTAATAATATGGTGGGTCAGGAAACGGTCACCCGTCACATTGAGCAAGACCCGGAAGCCTTCAAAATTGGCATTGATCGCATGACCGAGAGCCTGCTACAGTTTGTGCGGGCCTGCATCCGCCTCGGCCTGGATGGGTTTTACACATCCACCCAGGGTGGTGAAAAATCCCGTCTGTCCGATCCGGCCCTTTTTGACAGATGTGTTGGTCCTTCCGACCTGGTGTTGATGAATGAGATCAACCAGAACTGTATTTTCAACATCCTGCATGTGTGTGACTACTGGATGCCCTACAGCGATATTACGCGCTTTGCCAAATGGCCCGGGCAGGTTGTCAGCGCAGGTCTGGAATTGGCGAATGGATCGCATGTCACCTCCGGGCAGGTTGCGAAACTTTTCAACCGGCCGTTTATGGGTGGTTTGGAGCGCAAAGGTGTCATCAGCACCGGGACACCGGATCAGATTCGTCAGGCTGTGCAGACTGCGATCCAGGACGCCCCCGAACGCTATATTCTCGGCGCGGATTGCACCGTTCTTCCAAATACCCCGTGGGATAATTTGCGTCTTGCAGTTCGGACCGCTCATGAATACAAGCGTTGATTTTTGAAAAGAACAGAAGAATGCTCTTTTTCTGTTTGGCGCCATCGCTCCCGTTGGGGACCGGAATTAAAGATAAAACTGGCTCCATTTTGCGGAGCCAGTCTTTGTCTTTCTGCGAGTTAGGCCTTCTTCAGCACCGGCAGACCGTTGGCGGTCTCAGCCACTATGTAACCGGCCGGGACCGCGTCCAGCGCACCGGGCTTCTCTTCTTTCGAAAAGAAGAACAGGGTTTGTGTTTTACCAGTTTTGGTGACGGTATTGGTCGAATGCAGGATATAAGTCGTGCCCTTTGCGTTTTTGTAGCTGAATGCCATGAGATTCTCCTTGTATGGTTAAAATGTGAAGGGTATGATCCCCGTCGAGGTCGGCTGCGAACAGTAAACCGCCAGGAGCTATTATAACGGTGTATTGATGAAAAACCAGGATTGCCTGGGTGGTAGAATAATAGCTCAGGCGCAGTTGCTGGCCAGCCTGGCTGAGCGGGTTGCTCTTTACCATTTGTGGTCATTGGTCAATCGTCTATGGTCACTCAGCGCCGATGGTGGAGAAAAAAGACGAAAAAATCGCTGCGCCGGTCAAGGAAGTCAAACCTGCCGCCGCAGATCCCGCCCAGCCGAAGTTATCGGATTTTGGGCTGCATGAATGTCTCACCTGCGACAAGCGCGTGATGGGTTTCGACCAGCGCAAGCACGTGAATGAAATCCGATCCACCCCGGAAAGGGCCTGGATTGGAAGAAGATCAGATTATCGAGGATCATAAAATGAATTACTGGGTATTTAAAGCCAATTCCGAACATTATCGCATTGATGAGCGTTTACTTGACCCCGCCCCGCAAATTACCTGGGCCGTGACTCGATACCATGAGCGAATCCAACAAGGGGATACGGTCTTTATCTGGCGAACAGGCACTCCACGTGGGATATGTGCCGTGATGGTGATTGATCTATTTCCATATGAACCCGAAGATATTGACCTGCACGATGGCTATGAAATCGTAACGGGTGCCAATTCAACAGTTAGCGCGCCCCACTGGGCAAAAGGCACTTTTATCCGACGTTTTCCAGTTATCGAAACGAATATTATCAAGAAAATCCCAGGCCTGGAATTGTTCTCATTCTTTGCTGCGTTTCAACAGGCCGTCAATTTTTCAATCACCCGTCCAGAAGGCTCAATCCTGCTGGAATTTATTGAAAAATACCTGGCTGCTGGGCCGGAAATAAAAAAAGTATCGAAGCCGGCAACGAAACCCAAGAAAGCAGCGCCAATACGTGTGACCACCAGCACTAAAAAAACCAAACTACCTGCATCCGAGAGCGAGCTTCCCACGACGGTCCTGCTCCAATGCGAAGCTTGCAACAGATATGTTGTCAGCACTGACACGGATCGGCATATCCGCGAAGCCCATGCTGGTGAGTTGATGGAATGGAAGAAAACGAAGTAGGCGAAACTAGCCGCCCGATCCCCCCAACCAGCGCGAGGTGAGTTTGTGGGGCTGGTGGTTTGTGCCACCTACAACACTGAAGTAATCGCTTCCACCCACAAAAAACTCCGGTCAATGAGACCGGAGTTTTTTGTGGGTTTATTTTTCGTTGATCAACCTGAGCACTTCCGGAAGTAGAGCCGAATTGCAGGCCAGGCCTTCACTATACTGATGACCTTCTCGGCCATCCCAGCTGCCGAAGTAGCCACCGGCTTCACGAAGAATGACCGGAAACGGCCCGCAATCCCAAATTGCCAAAATCGGGTCGAGCATGACTTCGGCGCGACCGGTGGCCACCGCCAGGTAGCCGTATGCATCACCCCAGCCGCGCGCGGCATAAGCGATGGAATTAATCCGCTCCCAGGCTGCGCTGCGCCCATATCTTTCCATGTTGCGGACGTTGGTAAAACTGACCCAGGCGCGGTCCAGCGCTGACTCGTTTGAAACATGCGCCCGACGACTGTTCCACCAGGCGCCTTCGCCATCAGCCGCGCACAACATTTCGTCGGTGCCGGGATAATAAGCCGCCCCTACACGGATAACGCCGTCAATTTCCAGGCCAATCAACACGCCATACAGCGGAACGCCGCGCATGAAGGATTTTGTCCCATCAATCGGGTCAACTATCCAGCGGAAAGCGCTGCCCTGCCCGGCGTCTTCGCCAAATTCCTCACCCACGATGGCGTGACCGGGATAGGCTTTTTCGATCTCGCCACGGATAAATATCTCAGCGGCGCGATCGGCAGCAGTAACGGGTGTGTCATCCGCTTTGTAATCGGGCCGCACACCCGCATTGAAATAACCGAGAGTAATTCGTCCGGCGCGATAGGCGATGTCAGTTGTAAAATCAAGGTAAGGCTTTAGATTCATGCGGTTACCGCCACGGTCTCCTCACATCCCGGGAAATTTAGACAGCCATAATATTTTTGTCCATTGACCGGGCCATTTTTGTCGAACCGCAGCACCATCGTAATCCCGCAGCGCGGACAAATGGGTGAATAATCGGTATGCAGCGGCATGGTGCTATCCCCCGATTTCGAAATGGCCGCGCGAAAACGCCGTGAAAGCTCGCGAATATCATAAGTCTGCTGCACAACCACGTGTACCAGCGGCAATCCGGCCGCGGCAAACAAGCCATCCAGGAAGTTTTCCGCCGGACCGTGCACCGCCTGTTTGGGGTAATCCAGCTCAATCGCCAGGATTGGTTTCAAGCTATCGTGTTGTAAAAGCAGAAAATCGATATTTTTCCGCTGCAGCTTATTGGCGTAAGTTACATTCTCATTGGGCCGCAAGACAAAAAACAAATCCTGCAAAGCCACCTTTGGGCACACAAATAAGCGATTCTGCATCATTTCAGTCAAGACATGGAAGAAGGCAGATTCGGCTGGAGAAAGAAATTGTTGACGTAGTCGATAGGGAAAGAGATTCGGTTCTTCAGACATTGGTTTATTGTAATAGAAAATTGGTTTTAATTGAGGTATTTTGCAAGAAAGTTGTCTTCTTCAGCTTGAGATGTGATCTTCCCATCCAGCCAGGCGTTGCGCAAAGCGCGCAAGATTTCATTGAAAGCCGGACCGGGCGGCAGGCCGCGGGCTTTCAGGGAATTTCCCGTTGTCTTTGGGTGGATGTTCTGCCAGTGGATGGCGTAGGTTTCGAGGGATTTTTCTCCGCTGACAGCGAAAACCGCATAAACGGCTAAAAGCGGCACGCCGTCCAATCTTTCCACCCATTTTGACGGGCTGGCGCCCCTCAGAGCGGGCAGATTCGCCGTCAGTTCTGCCGCCGCGCGGATGGTTTTCAGCGTGGCCTGCGGGAAGGACAGCCGGGCTTGCAAGGCGTCGATGGCGCTGAGGGGCAAATCGAGAAACCACAGGGAGTAAGCTAAAGCCTCTTGCAACGGAATCCCGGCGGCGGGTGATTTTAATCCCCACTCGGGCGGAATCGAAAGCCGAAGGGCAGAATCCAGCCTATCGCGCAGTTCCATGCTCCAGGGCAGGACCTCCGCAATGGCTTTTAGCAGGCCGAGTTCATCGAGCCGCGCCAGCATCGAAACCGCTTTTGGCTCGCCGATCATCAAGTCCAGCTCATGACGCAGGCGTTCTTCTGAAAGCCGCGCGAACAGCGGACGGGCTTCATCAATAAGCTGCAAGGTGCGCGGTTCAATCTCAAACTGATAGCGCTGTTCGTATCGGACAGCGCGCAGCATGCGGGTGGGGTCATCCACGAATGAAAGCGAGTGCAAAACACGGATCAGGTGGCGCTCAAGATCGGGCAGGCCGCCATAGTAATCATGCAATTCGCCGAAATGGCGCCCATCCAGCCGCAAGGCCAGGGTATTGATCGTGAAATCGCGGCGGTGCAGATCGAGTTTGATGCTGCCGTGCTCGACGGTGGGCAAGGCGGTGGGATGCTCGTAAAATTCCTGTCGGGCCGAGATCAGGTCAAGGAATTCGGGCAGCTGCTGCCAGGCCAGTTGACTGCCTTCCAGAAACCATTTGGCCGTGCCAAAACGGCTGTGACTGGTCAGCTTGCCGCCAAATTTGGCAGACAAGTCCTTTCCCAGGGCGATGGCGTCACCTTCCACAACGATGTCAAAATCCGTGCCGGGCTGACCCAGCAACAAATCGCGCACAAATCCGCCGACGATGTAAACGGGCAAATGCAGGCTGGCCGCCTCTTCAGCCACGGCGTGGATGAGCGCCAGGTGCTCGGGCGGCAGCGCTTTTTGCAGCTTGCCTACCAGCGAATGATGCTTAGCGGCGTGCGGATGACGGCGCGAGAGCATTTTCAGCACGTCGGTGCGCGTGACGATGCCCACCACTTTGTGCGATTCCGGTTCGACAACCGGAATCTGTCCCCAGCCGCTGTCAGTCATCAAGGCTTGCAGGCGCTGGAGCGAATCGGTTGAAAATACAAAGACTTCTCCGGCTTCCATCAAGCTGGCAACTGTCAGGTTGAGTTTATGGCTGATGGCGCGATCCACGGCACGGCGCGTCAGCAGTCCCAACACTTTATCGCCAGTAACCACCGGAAAGCCCTCGTAACCATAGCGCGCCATCAACCTTGCCGCTTCCTGCACGGGCGTATCCGCCGCCAGCAAGCGCGGGCGCTTGGACATTAACTGCGCCACGGTCACCGAGGCGCGCACATACTGCGGCAGGATGGCAAGCAGTTTGGCGCGAGTTTCCATCAGCAACGAGACCGTGACGGAAAGGTTCGCAAAATCTCCAGCCGGGGGCATCGTCTTGTGAGTTTGCGCCTTGATCAACGCCGCCGCTGCGCGATTATGTCCACCGCCGCCAAAATGAGCAGCAATCACAGAAACATCGATCTGATCCGTAGTGGAGCGCGCCACCAAGCGCACGCCTTCGACCGTTCGCACCAGCACAAATAGCGCATCCGGCTCGAACAAGTCGCGCAGTTTATGCGCCAGCGTGGATATTTCCTCCATCATGCTGCGGGCTTCACCACAGGCCAGCATAACACGGTGCCCGTTAATTTCCAGCGTCTCAATCCCGGCCACCAGGCGATCATACACTTCACGCTGTTCCAACGTCAGCGGCGGATTTAGAAAGTTGGTGGTGATATGCAAATCCGCGCCCATTTCCAACAGCCAGGCCACAGCGCGCGCATCGCGGGCAGTTGTCCGCGAATACGTCAGGGTACCGGTATCTTCATAAATTCCCAGCAAAAGCAAAGTCGCCTGAATGGGCGTCAAAACTTCGCCGCGCTCCTGTAAAACCTCCACAAAATACGTGGTTGTCGCACCAAGGTCGAATGTCACCACATTCCAATCCGCAGCACTGGCGCTTTTCGCAGAATGCCGGCGCGGATGATGGTCAAAAACATTAATGGCGGTCTGCTTGCCCATGCCTTTCAGCGTGATGAGCGACTGCGTATCCACCAACGTGACAACTTCAACCGGCCCCGGCGGCAAATCGCGCGGATCCACAAAGCTGAAATCCGCGCCGTACAACGTCAAAAAAGCGCGCACATTGCGATTCGTGCGGCGCGGCAAAACCGGTAAAGCGCCATCCGTCAGGGAAGCGGCAAAAAGCGCGGCCAGCGCATCAAAATCAGCTTGTTCGTGAGTCAGTATCAGACGCATGGAACCATTATAGCAAATATGGGGACATATGCACTTATTTTTGTTGTATAATACGCGCATGAAACAAAACCCGTCCCCTGCACCCCAAAATAAAACCTTCCGGTCTGGCTAGGTTCGTTTTGACGTGCTGAGACGGCTCCCGGACCTTGCGGAGCCGTTTTTTATTGATGGACAAGATCAGTCCAACGACCCGAAACCTGCCTGCCACTATGGATATCCACCAACTCACCGAAGAAATGCACCGTTTCGTCCGCTCGAAAGGCTGGTACGAAAAAGGCAGCCCCCGTCCGCAAACACCGCGCAACCTGGCAATTTCGCTTTCGCTCGAAGCGGCTGAAATCCTGGAACACTTTCAATGGCGCGACCAGGCCAAAAACCAGGACGAATTGGCTTCAGAACTGGCAGATGTGGCCTTATATCTCCTACAGCTGGCTTCCGTTTCAGAAATTGATCTCGAAAAAGCCATCCTGGACAAGCTCCAGGTCAACGCCACCCGCGAATGGGATTAAGAATAACGGCTTTGGTTCGCAGCCTGCACCCTCCACAGAAAGAACCATGTGAAGTGAGAAAATGAACATTACAGTTTTTGGCGGTTCTCAACCCAAGGAAGGCTCCCCTGCTTATGCGGCAGCCCGTGAACTCGGCAAATTACTGGCCGAGGCGGGCCATGTCGTGTTGACCGGTGGCTACCTGGGCACAATGGAAGCCGTCAGCCGCGGCGCAGCAGAAACTGGCGGACACGTGATTGGCGTGACCTGCGAGGATATCGAAAACTGGCGCAAAGTCAGCGCGAATGCCTGGGTGAAAGAGGAAAGACGCTTCAAATCGCTGCAAGACCGATTAAACGGGCTGATCGAAGGCTGCGACGCGGCAATTGCCCTGCCCGGCGGCCCCGGTACCTTGACTGAAATCGCATTGATGTGGAACCTGATGGTTGTGGAATCTATCCGCCGGAGGCCGCTGATCCTGGTCGGGCGCGGTTGGCAGTCCATGCTCGATCAGGCCTACGCGGAAATGGATGTCTATTTCGCTGAAAATCAGCGAGCGCTCGTCCAATTCGCTCCCGATACCTATTCCGCAGTCCAACTGCTCAACAATCACACTTAATCCATAAAATTGATCTCGAGGTAAAAATGGCAGAAGAAAAACTCCCCACCCGCGCTGAAAATTATGCGGAATGGTACAACCAACTTGTTCTAAAATCTGAACTCGCCGACTACGCCCCCGTGCGCGGCTGCATGGTCGTGCGTCCTTACGGATGGGCGCTCTGGGAAAACATCACCGCCTGCCTTGATAAAGAATTCAAGGCCACCGGGCATGTCAACGCCGCTTTCCCCACCTTGATCCCCATGTCGTTCTTTGAAAAAGAAAAAGAACACGTGGAAGGCTTTTCGCCTGAGCTGGCAGTCGTCACACATGGCGGTGGCGAAAAACTAGAGGAACCTCTCGTCGTCCGCCCCACCTCCGAAACCATCATCGGCTACATGTACTCAAAATGGGTCAAATCCTGGCGCGACCTGCCCATCCTGATCGTGCAATGGGGCTCCGTGCTGCGCTGGGAACTGCGCACCAAGCTCTTCCTGCGCACCGCCGAGTTCTACTGGCACGAAGGCCACACAGCCCACTCCACGGCGGCCGAAGCCAAAGAAGAAATGTATCGCATCCTGGATATTTATGAAAAGTTCTGCCGCGAAGAAGCCGCCATCCCCGTCTTCAAGGGCACCAAATCTGACACTGAACGATTCGCGGGCGCACAGGTTACGACCTCCATTGAAGCCATGATGTGGGACAAACGCGCCTTGCAGTCCGGCACCTCGCATTATTTTGGGCAAAACTTCGCCAAAGCTTTTGAAATCCAGTATCTCGACAAGAGCAACAACCTGCAATTCTGCGAAACCACTTCCTGGGCGATTTCGTCCCGCATCATCGGCGCCATCATCATGGTCCATAGCGATGATCAGGGGCTGGTGCTGCCTCCCCGCATCGCCCCCATCCAAACGGTGATTGTGCCCATCTTCCGCTCCGATGCTGAAAAAAGCGCCGTGATGGAAGCTGCCGATCGGATTTTCCTCGAGCTGAAAGCTGCTGGCATTCGCGTCAAGATGGATGACCGCGAAGAAGTCACGCCCGGCTTCAAGTACAATGACTGGGAAATGCGCGGTGTGCCTCTGCGCCTGGAAATCGGCCCCAAAGACCTGGAAAAGAATTCCGTCGCCCTGGCTCGCCGCGACAAACCCGGCCGGGAGGGGAAAATCTTCGTCCCCCAGGCCAATCTCGCCGCGACAGTCGCCGATTTGCTGGTGGAGATCCAAAATTCTCTGCTGGCCAAGGCAACCGCTTTCCGCGACAGCAACATCCATGACCCCAAAGATATGGCCGAACTGGCTAATGTCATTCAGGATGGCTGGGCATTTTCGTATTGGTGCGAAAGCCGGGAGTGCGAAGCAAAAGTCAAGGAAGAGACCAAAGCCACGACGCGCAACATTCCCTTTGATCAGCCCGAAGGCGAGGGAAATTGTATCGTGTGCGGCAAACCTTCCAAACGGAAAGTATTTTTCGCCAAAGCCTATTAATTCTCAGGCAGCTCGAACCCTGAAGTAAAAATGCCCGCAGTAGATATTGCTCGTCTCAAAATCCAGGCCGCTGTGCTGGTCGAAAAATTCGACCAGCCAGTGGTCTTTGTTAAAGAATTGCACCAGATTTTGGATATCTACGCCGACCGGACTTTGCGGGTGGGGATCGTGGCGATGCCTGTCTCGGTGCTGCCTGCTTATCGCGTGCCCCAATCAGTTCTCCGTCAAATTGAAATGGAAATTGGACCGCTGGCGGCAACCTTCCCCGAGCAAGCCATGGCACTGACAAATGCCTTATGGAAGGATGGTTATCTCGAAAGCCGTCTGCTGGCCGCCATCCTGTTAGGCCGCATCCACCCTGGGACGGCGCACCTGCTCGAACGCATTTCAAACTGGGTCAAACATGCCCGCGATAATCAACTGCAGTTGGCGCTGCTCAGCACCAGCCTGGTCCGTATCAGGCGGGAAACTCCCTCAAAGTTTTTAGAATTAATGCAAGAGTGGTTTGATCCGGGCACGCCCAAAATGTGGGCAAACGCCATCCATGCCATCATCCCACTTTTGGAAGACCCATCCTACGAAAATTTACCGCCCGTCTTCAATCTTCTAGGCCCCGTGATCAGAAACATGCCGTCGGTTTTACAGACCGAGCTGGCTGAATTGATCAATGCGTTGTATGCCGCTTCGGCAGTGGAAACAATCTATTTTCTACGCCAGACGGTAAGTGCCTCGACGTCACCGCACACACCGGTAGCGCTGCGACGCATCTTGAAGCAGCTGCCGATCAGCCTGCAGCCGGTGGTGCTTGAGCTTGTACGTCAGAAAACTGCCAGGGTGTAATTTTCTGGTATAATATCAGGCCTGTGACTGGTCCTATCCGCGGTTTCGGCTGCGAATATGGAGACCGCACTATCCAGAACGAAAGGAGAAGCTACGTCATGCCTTTGCTTAAAGAAAAGAAAACCCAGGTGATTACGGACTTTCACCGTCACGACACTGACACCGGTTCACCGGATGTGCAGATCGCGATCATGACCGAGCGCATCAAGCAGCTCACCGAGCATCTGCGCGCGAACAAGCACGATGAATCGTGCCGCCATGGTTTGCTGAAGCTGGTTGGACAGCGCCGCCGTACTCTGGCGTACTTGCGCAAGACCAATTACAGCCGCTACCTGGCGATCACCGAGCGCTTAAGTCTGCGCCACAAGTAACCCATGTTCTTTATGTAGGGGCGACCCCAACACAGGGTCGCCCCTACCCTAATTCGTACCTGCCATCAGGAATTGAAAAATGCTTACAACTGCGGTTGTCGCCATCTTTCAGTCCCTGAATGGGCGGGATTTAGCGTAGTGTGAGCAGAACTCGCGCTACAGGAGACAATTTTATGAAACCCGAAGTAAAACGATATACAGCCACAGTTGGCACTCGCACTATTATCCTTGAGACCGGCAAATTGGCTCATCAGGCAGGCGGCGCAGTGACCATCGCCCTGGATGATTCGATTGTTTTTGCGGCTGCCACCATGGGTGGCGTGCGCGATGGCATCGACTTTTTCCCGCTTTCCGTGGAATATGAAGAACGGCTGTACGCTGGCGGCAAAATCCCCGGATCTTTCTTCCGCCGCGAAGGACGCCCCAGCACCGAAGCTATTTTGACCGCCCGCCTGACAGACCGCCCGCTGCGCCCGCTTTTCGCGCACGGCATGCGCAACGAAGTTCAGGTGATGATGTTCTCAATCTCTGCCGATGGCATCAATCCACTCGATGTGTTGGCGATTAACGCGGCATCAGCCTCGATCATGATTTCAGATATTCCCTGGAATGGCCCGGTCGCCGCAGTCCGCGTTGGACGTGTCGATGGGGAATTTGTCATCAACCCCACTTTTGCTGAAATTGAAAAATCCGATCTGGACCTGCGTCTGGCGGGCACCCGCGAGGCCATCCTGATGGTGGAATGCGGCGCAGACGAAATTCCGGAAGACGTGATGGTTGCGGCGCTGGAATTAGGACACAAATCCATTCAACCGCTGATTGATCTGCAACTCCAAATGCAGGCTGAAGTCGGCAAGCCCAAGCGCGAAGCCAGCTTCATGAATGCATCCGAAGATGTCAACAAAAAGGTATTTGCTCGCGTCAGCGGCCCGATGAACGAACTGCTCGACAAGCCGCTTTCCAAGTCAGAATTCTACGGCGGAATGGATGCCCTTTTAGCGGAAGTCGTTGCCGAAATGTGCACCGTCCCCGAAGACGGCAAAGCCACAGATTACCCATCCAGCAAGGATGTAAAATCAGCTTTCGCTGAAACTGAAGGCGCAGTGGTGCGCGAGCGCATCCTGAGCACGGGCAAACGCCCCGATGGGCGCACCCCCACTGAAATTCGCCCGATCTGGTGCGAAGTGGAGATTTCTCCGCGCGCGCACGGCTCCGGCCTGTTTACCCGCGGCGAGACACAAGTCCTGACCCTGGCGACGCTCGGCACGCTCGGCGAAGCCCAGGAGCTGGATAATCTCAGCCCGGTGGACACCAAGCGCTATATGCACCATTACAATTTCCCGGCCTTTTCGACCGGTGAAGTCAAACCGCTGCGCGGACAGTCCCGCCGCGAAACCGGTCACGGCGCATTGGCTGAACGCGCGCTCGAACCGGTCATCCCGAACGAAGAAACCTTTCCTTACACCCTGCGCCTGGTCTCCGAAGTCCTGGCCTCGAACGGATCGTCATCAATGGCCTCCGTTTGCGGCTCAACCCTGGCGCTGATGGATGCTGGCGTGCCGATTAAGGCACCCGTAGCCGGTGTGGCGATGGGTCTCGTGACCGACGATACCGGTCGCTATAAGATCCTGACCGATATTCAGGGCACGGAAGATCACCTTGGTGACATGGATTTCAAGGTAGCCGGAACAAAAGATGGTATTACCGCTCTGCAGATGGACATCAAAATCAGCGGACTGAGCACCGACATGATGAAGGAAGCCCTCGGGCAGGCTCACGAAGCGCGCCTGTTCATCCTCGGCAAAATGCTGGAAGTCATCCCCGAATCACGCACCAACTTGAAGCCGCATGCTCCGCGCATCATCACCGTCAAAATTCCGGTGGATAAAATCGGCGCGCTGATCGGACCGGGTGGCAAGAACATCCGCGCCCTGCAGGAAGAAACCAAGGTCAAGATTGACGTGCAGGAAGACGGCACGGTCTACATCGCTTCCGTGGATGGCGTCGGCGCAGAAATCGCCCGCCAACGCGTGGAAGCCCTGGGTGAGACCGCTGAACTCGGTCGCATCTACACCGGCAAAGTCGTGCGCATCGCCGATTTCGGCGCATTCGTCGAAATTGTGCCCGGCATGGATGGTCTCGTCCACATCTCCCAGCTTGACAGCGAACGCGTCAACAAGGTGGAAGACATCGTTAATATGGGCGACGAAATCACCGTGATGGTGACCGGCATCGACCCGACTGGTAAAATCCGCCTGTCACGTCAGGCCGTACTCGAAGGCTGGACGTTGCAGGAAGCCCAGGAACGCGACTCCAAGAAGAGTGGCCCGCGTCCGGGCGGCGATCGTGGTGGTCGTCCCGGTGGAGACCGTGGTGGTCGCCCAGGTGGCGGCGATCGCGGACGCAGCGGTGGCGGTAACAGCGGCAGACGCTAAAAATCCCATCTTTTGAATTCTTGTAGGGGCACAGCAATGTGCCCCTACATTTTTGTTGATAAAATACAACCATGCTCACTCGTCTTCGCACACTTTACAGAGAATATCCAAAGCAATTTTGGCTGATGGTTTTTGGTATCTTCCTCAGCACTGCCGGGGCCGGAATGATCGTCCCTTTTTTGATGATCTACGCCAGCGAAAAACTGGGATTGCCGCTCAGCACCGTCGTCACACTGTTGACCATCAATGCCGGTACCGGACTGTTTTCCTCCTTCCTGGCTGGAACCCTGGCGGATAAAATCGGCCGCAAAGTGGTGATGGTGATCAGCCTTGGAGCAAACGGGGTGATTTACCTATTCATGATGCGCGCCAACACCTACACAGAATTCGCCTTCCTGATGTTCCTGACCGGCCTGGCCAATCCACTTTATCAGGTCGGCGCCGATGCCATGCTGGCAGATTTGATCCCAGAAAAAAAACGCACCGACGCGTACGCCATTAATCGCATCATGAACAACGCAGGTTTCGCCATCGGTCCTGCCGTGGGCGGATTTATCGCGGCGATTTCATACGATTACGCCTTCTACGCTGCAGCCGCGGGCATGATGAGCTACAGCCTACTGATGCTGTTCCTGGCACACGAAACACTCGATAAATCCACCAAAAAGTCAGCCAGCCAAAAACCGGATGGCGGTTATCAACAGGTATTCCGCGACCGGGGTTACGTGGCTTTTGTATTGACGCTCGGCGGAGGCTTGATCGCGCCCGGAATGCTCTGGGTTCTGCTGGCGGTTTACACCAAAACCAATTTCGGCATGCCCGAAAACCAATTCGGTTGGATCCCGACCACCAATGCGCTGATGTGCGTTTTCGTGCAATATTTTGTGACTCTGATCACGCGCCGCTATAAACCACTCCCAGTTGCCGCGATCGGGATGATGATCTACGCCCTGGGCGTGGGCAGCGTGGCACTGATGAGCGGTTTTTGGGGATTCTGGCTTTCGATGGTGATCCTGACCTTTGGAGAATTGACCGTTGTACCGACCGCCAGCACCTACGTGGCAAACATCTCTCCCCCCGAGCTGCGTGGCCGTTATATGAGCGTCTACTGGTTGGCGTGGGGCATCTCGCGCGGCGGCGCCCCGTTGATTGGAGGCTGGCTGAACGACAACATCTCACCCCACTCGATCTGGATCGGCGGGCTGGTGATTGGGCTGACCAGTTCACTGGGGCTACTGCTGCTATCAAGGCGCACACAACCGCGCAATCCCAACGAATTCCTTCCGGCCTGAGCCATGTTAACCAAATTACGCCGCACTTACGAAGAATATCCGAAACAGTTCTGGCTGGTCGCTTTTGGCGTCTTGCTCAGTTCAGCGGGCTCCAGCCTGATCTGGCCGTTCCAGCTCATTTACATCAGCAAAACCCTGACTCTGCCAATTTCCGCCGTGGCAACCCTGATCTCGATCAGCTCCGCCACCGGCTTGATCGCCTCACTGATGGGCGGCACCATTGCTGACAAACTCGGGCGCAAACCAATCATGTTCGCCGCCCAGGCCGCTCACGGACTGGCATATCTGCTGATGAGCCAGGCGCGCTCCTACATCGGTTTCGCCATCCCCATGACCATCATGGGCGCCGCCATGCCCTTCTATTCAATCGGCTCCGACGCGATGATGGCCGATCTGATCCCTTCAGAGAAGCGCACCAGCGCTTTTGCCATCCTGCGCATGATCAACAACGCGGGCATCGCCATTGGCCCGGCAATTGGCGGGCTGATCGTGGCGCAATCCTATTCTTTAGCGTTTTACCTGGCAGCGGGTGGGATGATCGCCTACAGCCTGCTGCTGCTCACTTCTGCGCGGGAAACCCTTCAGCATCACAGCACGCCATCCATTTCTCCCAAAAAAGAAACCCTCGGCGGATATGGACAAGTATTTGGCAACCGCAGCTTCATGGCTTTTGTCATGACGGTGACCATCGGCATGATCGGGCCACTGATGATGTGGATTTTACTGGCCGTGTATATCAACCGCTATTACGGCGTGCCCGAATACTTGTACAGCTGGATGCCCGTCACCAACGCACTGATGTGCGTTTTCGTGCAATATCCCGTCACAATGTTCACACGCCGTCTGCCCGCCAAGAATGCCATCACGCTGGGAATGTTCATCTATGCGTTGGGCGTGGGCAGCGTGGCACTGATGACGAATTTCTGGGGTTTCTGGCTGAGTATGGTGATTATGAGTTTCGGGGAATTGATTTTGGTGCCCACTGGCAGCAAATACGTGGCTGATATTGCCCCCGAAAACCTGCGCGGCCGTTATATGAGCATTTACTGGCTGACGTGGGGCGTGGCCCGCGCCGCCGCACCGATGGTGGGCGGCTACCTGCACGACGCCATCGCCCCGCAAGCCATCTGGTGGGGCGGATTGGCGATCGGCCTGGCCAGCACTCTCGGGCTTTTCCTGCTTTCCCAGCGACCGGAAAATCCGCCAGCCGCTAACGCACCAACATAGCCTCCAGCCTGAGCTTCACCGCAGGCCATTCATTTTCGATAACGCTGAAATAAACCGAATGGCGATAAACGTCATTCTCCAAAATCATATGATTCCGCAGAACGCCCTCGCGGGTTGCGCCAATCCGCTCAATGGCCTTGAGTGAACGCTCATTGCGCGAATCGGCTTTAAACTGCACGCGGATGCAGCCCAGCGTTTCAAACGCGTGCCGTAAAAGCAAATACTTCGTTTCGGTATTGACCGGCGTGCGCTGAAAATCTTTCCCATACCACGTCCCGCCAATTTCCAAACTGCGGTGTGCCGGGCGGATCTCCATGTAACGAGTCGCCCCGGCCAGTTTCCCGCTCTCCAAATGTACAACCGCAAACGGCTGGTCAGTCCCGGCCGCTTTTCTCGACAAAATATCCGCCACCCAGGCTGCCATTTTCTCATCGGTGGTCACTTCGCCATAAAGCATGTAGCGCCAAATGGAAGCATCCCCCCCCGCAATGGTCAAACCTGGAACGTGCGCTGCGCTTAAAGGCTCCAACCTGACGAATTTCCCGCTCAATACAACCGGATCAACAATCATGTCTGGCTCCTTCCAGGGAAAACCTGTCCCATCTTTTCGGCGCGGAAATCAAAAATCCCCTTCAGTCGACGGCCAATCCAAACGGCATTTAGAAAATCACCCAGCCAGCCAAACCCAATCGAATAAGTAACTCGATCATTCATCTGCGTTCCGCCATCCACTGCGCGGAAGGTATGCTCGTGATACCAGAAGCGGTAAGGTCCCAGACGCTGCTCATCCACAAAATACTCGCCTGCGCGAACGTGCGCAATTTCGGTCAGCCACAACGAGCGCAGACCGCGCACAAACTCCACGCGATATTCGATCAACTGGCCTTCGAACATGACGGCAAGATCGTTACTGATGATAATGAAGTTCAAATCCGGCGGCGTCATTTCATTCAAATTGCTCGGATCACAAAAATACTCCCAAACCTGCTCGCGCGGCGCCGGAATAAATAACTCACGCTCCAATCTATGCACGCTCATTCCTTCTCCTGTGTCGGCAAATACGGCATGGCGGGTCCAGCCAGCCCCAACAATTCAGACAATGCCGCCCGCATGGCGGTACGATCATCCCACAAATACTCCGTCGTACCAAAGCACATCGACTGCTCATGGCCTTTTCCGCAGGAAATGACCAGATCGCCGGGTTGCGCCATTTTTAGCGCCAGGCGGATGGCTTCGCCCCGATCTTTCACCCGCCAAAATGATTTTTCCTCCAGTGCGCCTTTACTTCGCGCCCCGGCAGACATCTCACCCAAAATTTGATCCAGCGATTCTGTGCGCGGATCCTCGGCTGTCAGGATGCTGACATCGGCCAATTCCGCGGCAACTTCGGCCATCATGCGTCGCTTTTCTTTGTCACGCAAACCGGCTGACCCAAAGATGGCGATCACGCGCCCATCCGTCAATGGACGGGAAGCCTGCAGGGCCACCTTGAGCGCATTCGGCGTGTGCGCAAAATCGACGATGGCGGTGAAATTCTGCCCCAAATCAATGCGCTCCATGCGACCAGGCACGCCCGGCAGGCTGGCAATACCTCTGGCGGCCACCTGCGGGTCAATCCCCAACCCGACGATAGCTGCCGTCAGAGCTGCGAGACAATTCGAGATATTGAACGCCCCCACCAGCTGCGAGTGAATCTCCACACGAAAATCGCGTCCAACCGCCGTAAAACGGATTCCGCTAGGGGCATAGACGATATTTTCAGCGCGGACATCGGAATCAGGACTCAAGCCATAGCTGGCTATCCGCACTTTGGTCAAATCCGCAAGATACGGGTAGGATTGATCGTCAAAATTGAGCACACCCAGGCGGATATTTCCATGAGATTTGGGCAATGTTTCCGCCAAGCCAGTGAATAAACGCGACTTAGCGGCGCGGTAATTCTCGTAGGAACCATGATAATCGAGATGCTCATGGGTGATGTTGGTAACGATGCCCAGGTCAAATTCACAGGCATCCACACGGTACTGAGCCCAGCCATGCGATGTGGTTTCAAGGATGACATGCGTCAGCCCTGCCTCGACCATTTTGGCGAGATAACGCTGCACGTCAGGAGCATCGGGCGTGGTGACATGGAAACCGGTATCGAGCACTTCGGCCCCAATGACAGCGTTCACCGTGGAAATCATGCCGGTTTTGAGGACCGCAGCAAGCAAAATCTGGTAAAGAATGTTGCTGGTGGTAGTTTTGCCATCGGTGCCGGTCACGCCAATCATGGTCAGTTTGCGCGCAGGATAGCCATAAAACGCCGCTGAAAGATACGCCAGCGACTGCCGGGCATTTTCCACTCGCAGATAGGGTACCGCCAACCCTGCTAACGACTGCTCCCCAACCACGGCCACAGCGCCTTTGGCGATGGCCGAAGGGATAAATTGATGCCCATCCGTGGAACCGCCGCTGGTTGCAACGAACAACGCGCCAGGCTGCACCTGGCGTGAATCCGCCACAATCGAAGTGATTTGCGGATCGACATCAAAGCCTTTTTTGCCAATAATGGGGATTTCAGAAATTATCGCAGATAAGGATGAAGTGTTCATGTGCAGAAATTTACCATAAAAACAAAAACCTGACAGGTCAAGTTAACCTGTCAGGTTTCGTATTCTGTACGAGATTTAGCGCAGGTTGGTGCGCAGTCCTTCAAGCTTGCCGGAGACAGAGCCGTCGAGAACCTTGTCGCCAACTTTGATGACCAAACCACCGAGAATGGCGGGGTCAACGCGGAAAGCCACAGCCTGGGCGCCGGTCTTGGCAAGGACATCCGACTTGACGGTATCCTGCTCATCTTTAGTCAGTGGCAGGGCGCTGGTAACTTCAGCGGAAGTACCGGAGAGCTTCGCATCTTCCATCATGACAATTTTGCCGGATTTGACACCGGAGAAGAATTCGTCGATCAAGACATGCTGGCGTTTCTCATCCAGAGCAGAACCAACCAACTTCTGGGTGGCGGCGATGGACAATGCGGCAACCTGTCCACGCAGATCGCCCAAAATGCGATTGCGTTCTTCTTCAACGCCCGTCAGAGCCTTTTCAGCAGCCTTTTTGGCTTCGGCGTCAGCAGCGGCTTTGACATCACGTCCAGCAGCTTCAGCGCGTTCAGTCGCTTCGCGGACAACTTGTCCGGCCTTGGCCTGAGCTTCGGCCAAGATTTTTTCGGCTTCTTTTTCGGCGTTGGCGCGCGCTTCAGCGGCTACGCGGGCATCTTCCAAACCATTGGCAATGGTTTCACGGCGCTTTTCAAGCATCCCAATGATCGGGGATACAATCCATTTGCTGACAACCACATACACAATGATCAGGTTGACGATTTGAACCAGCAAAAAACTGAGATTAATACCTAAGGCTTCCAAGGTTTACTCCAGTCTTTTTAGAATACGAACAAGATGAGCAGAGCAACAACCAGACAATAAATGGCGACCGCCTCAGCAAAGGCGATGCCAAGAATCATGTTTGTCTGGATTGTGCCTGTGGCATCTGGGTTACGCCCCATTGCCTGAACAGCACCGCTGGCAACAATACCAATACCAGCACCCGCACCAATTGCGCCAATCATAGCCAGACCAGCGCCAATCAATTTCGCAGCAGCAGCATCCATAACTTAGTAACCTCCGTGGTTTTCGGGCGGTGGGTTCCGCCACATGAAATATGGTGTTTACCCGGGCGAATCGCCCGATAACTTACGCGTGAGCTTCTTCGTGGTGCTCGCCGCCATGACCTTGAGTAGCTTGCGCCATAAAGGTCATTGCCAGCAGGCCGAACACAAAGGCTTGAATAGCGCCAACAAAGAATTCGAGAAGATAGAAAATGGACTGGGCGAACACCGGCACAAGCGAGCCGATAACGAACAGCAAAACGGAACCGGCGAAAATATTACCAAAAAGACGGAAGGCAAACGATAGGACTTTTGAAAACTCAGAAACAATTTCCAGAAGACCGACGCCAAAGTCAATCACGCCGAAAATCGGCTTCGAAAAGACTGTGCCTGTATTCCAAAATTTGGTGAAATAAGCCCCACCTTGTGAGCGAATGCCAAAAACCTGGATCATCACCACCGCCACCAAAGCAAGAGCGACAGTGAAATTCAAGTCGGTGGAAACAACGCGCACAAATGGGATCAATAGATATTCGCCTTGGCCTTCTGCAGCTTTGACAATTGAATTCAGGCCTGCAACCTGCTGAACGGCATATTCGCCATGCGCAGACTTTTCCAACAAGCCAATGGTTTCAACACCGGGGATTAATTCCGTCCAGTTGGCAACCATCACTAGGAGTGTGATCGTGGCAAACCAGGGAAAAATTGCTTTTGTCCACTTACCTGCAGTACCTTCAGTCATACCGTGTAACATCTCAAGCAATGCTTCCACGGCGCCAACCACCCCCGTCAGGATGAGATTACCTTTCTTGATTGCGCCATTAATTGAAAACGCCAACAAGAAAATAATAACATCTGCGAATATCAGGGCAATTAGAGTGCCACTCAGGAAAAATGGACCAAACGGCGTTTGGATTGGCTCCGTCAGCGGTTCCGCGGGCAGGACGACCGAGGGCATGACAACCTTGATCCCCAAACCGATGCCGAAGAAACCGGTGAACAGGAATAAACCAAGGATAACTGCCGCAAGAACGACCCAACGGCCCCATACTTTTTGCTTTGGAGTATCAGTCACGATTCGCTACCTCCTTCAAGATTTTCGTGGTTTTTCTTTTCGTTTAAAGGTTTGATGCGGTTGGTTGCGCCCTGAACTATTCGAAACATCACAAAGAGCGTAACTGGCATGCTGCTGACCATGAACAAAATGGTAAACAACGGCTTCGTAGCAAACGACCGATCAAGCCAAAGCCCCGCAATGAGCGCACCAAAAATTATGACCAGGGTTAAGCAACCAACCTGGCTGGCAACAGCCGCCATTGTAAGGTTGTAAGTGTATTGACGGCGGTTATTGTCCATGCTTTTTGGGTCACTCATGGTTGCGGATTATATCACAAAGGTTTTTCATCAGTAAAGCGAATAAAACCTAATTGCCCTCAGCCATTTCAATCCTGACTGAGGGCAATTAATTAGAACAAACTCAAAGCGGCATTGGTTGAAAAGCCAAACCAAGGCGCAAAGAATGACCCAACCAGCACAATACCCAGCGTCAATACTACCAGAGCAATCACGAAGGGACGGGAGATTTGAATGGGGTGAGCTTCTTCGTTCTCGCCTTCCATGCGGTAGAGGTAGACATATTTCAGCACGGTCAGATAGTAGTAGAGGCCGATGATTGAGTTGAGCACGCCGATGATAACCAACCAGTACCAGCCAGCCTGGATGGCTCCAGCAAATACCAGCATTTTACCCATGAATCCACCAAAAGGCGGCATACCTGCCAGCGAAAGGAAAGCAACTAGCATCGCCAGTCCAAGGTAGGGAGAGCGGCGACTCATGCCATCGTAGGCGCGAATCTCATCTGAACCAGTCACACGCCCAAAGGCCATGATAATGCCAAAGGCCGCCAGATTGGTCAAGATATAAGCCAGCAGGTAATAGATCACGCCAGTGACACCCAACTGGTTATTGGCAACCAATCCGATCAACGCGTAACCGGCATGCGCGATGGAAGAGTAAGCCAGCAGACGTTTGATATTGGTCTGCGCAAGGGCAACCAGATTACCAAAGGTCATCGTCAATACAGCAAGGATTGCCAGAAGCATCTGCCAATCGACCGCGATTTGCGGGAAAGCAGTGATGAACAGGCGAATCAGCACGGCAAAACCGGCAGCCTTGGATGCAGTAGAAAGGAAGCCAGCCACAGGAGTGGGCGCGCCTTCGTAGGTGTCAGGAGCCCAAAAGTGTAATGGAACCAGTGAAATCTTGAAACCGAGGCCAACCACAACCAGGAACAAAACCCCCAGCGAAACAGGATTGAACGTTCCGAAGAATCCGCGCATGCCAGCGAACTGAGTGGTGCCGGAGAAACCGTAAACCAGTGACAGACCATATAGGAAAATCGCCGAGGTCATCGCGCCAAATAGAAGATATTTGAAGCCCGCTTCAGTCGATTTTTTATCGTCCAACAGGAAACCGGCCAGCACGTACATCGGGATGGAAGTGGTTTCGATAGCCAGGTACAACATCACCAGGTCTGATGAGGCCGCCATCAAGTTCATACCGATGGTTGCAGCCAATAAAAGCAAATAGGCTTCGGCGCGCTTGCCAACTTTTTCCACATCCATCATAAACAGGGATGTGATGGCGGCGCTAAAGATAAATAACATCTTGAAGACGAAAGCCAGCCAATCGTAGCGCAGCATGCCACCGAAGGCCAGAGAAGCCTCCACAGGGCGATCCAGCAACAGACTCAAGACCAATGTGGCGGTGAGTCCACCAGCAGTGAGCCAGCCGAGGTTGACGCGTCGGTTCTCATCCTTCCAAAAGGGGTCGAGGATCAAAACCAGCAGGGCAACGGTCAGGATGAGAATTTCGGGCAAAATTGCCAGAAGATTAGTGCTCATTTATGCACCTCCCAGCAAGCGCATCACGTTCTGAACGCCTTGCGAGACCATCGGCACCATGAGGTTCGGGAACATGCCCAGGGTAATCATGATGAGACACAATGTCACAAGCGCAACTTTATCCAGGACAGAGATTGAGCCGATATGGCCTTCCAACTGTGCCGGGACATCGCCAAAGAAAGCGCGACGAATGGCGAGTAAAACGTATGCCGCGGTGATAACGATCGAAAGGGAAGCGATGACTGCTGCCAGCCATTGAGTCTTCCAAACGCCCATAAAGATGGGGAATTCAGCCACGAAACCGGAGAAACCGGGCATACCCATGGATACCAAGCCACCGATGATAAAGGCGATAGCCACCCAGGGAAGGGGTTTAACCATGCCACCCAGTTCGGGGATTTGACGAGTGTGGGCGCGATCATACACCATGCCAACGGCAGCAAAGAAGAGAGCCGTCATCACACCATGAGAGAACATCTGCATGGATGCGCCGGTCATGCCTTCGCGAGTCAGCGTGGCAAAACCAAGGGAAACCAAACCCATATGGCTAACCGAGCTAAACCCAATCACGTACTTCAAGTCCGTTTGGATCATGGCGATAAAGGCGCCGTAAACCACGTTGACCATTGCGAGACCGAAGATGAGCCAGCCCCATTGTTTCGCGCCTTCAGGCATGAGCATAATGCCCACACGCAGGGCGGCGAACGCACCCAACTTCATCAGCACGCCCGCATGGAACATGGAGACAGCTGTCGGCGCGGCTACGTGGCCATCAGGCGACCAGTTGTGGAAGGGGAAAATACCGCCCAAAACCGCAAAACCCATAAAGACCGGCATAAACCACAGGTATTGAAAGCTTGTGGAGAAACCGGCTTTTTCCAGTTCGAGCATGTCAAAGGTCAAGACCCCGTGCATCTGATAGTTCGTGAAGTACATCGCCAGCCCACCGACCAGAGCAAACACCGACCCAATGAACAGGTACAGGGTCAGCTTCATAGCCGCATATTCACGCGTTACCTTCCAGCCCCAGATGGCAATCAGCAGGTACATGGGGAACACGGCGATTTCGTAGAAGAAGAACAACATGAACAGATCAAGCGAGACAAATACCCCGAACACGCCGCCCGCCAGCAGGAAAAGGAAGGCGAAAAACTCGCGTGGACGGTCATCAATGCCCCAGGAAATCAGCACACCGGTAAACATGACGATACCGGTCAAGAGAACCAGCGGAGTGCTAATCCCATCGACGCCAACATGGTAAGAGATGCCCAATTGCGGCAGCCAGCTATACTTTTCAGTGAACTGATATTCCAGGGATGGATGAACACTCACCTGATAAAAGACCCAGGCCGATAAGACCAGGTCAAACACAGCCGCCGCCAATGCTGTAACACGGATTTCGGTCTTGCGCTCCGGTTTCATCAGAAGCATAAGAACCGCAACAACCAGCGGGGCAAAAACGATAACGCTCAGGATCGGAAATTGCATTTGCGCACCTCGCTCTAGTGGAACAGCATGACCATGGCTTTGTTGATCACGTCCAGCAAGCCCATCGGCCAGATGCCAAGGACCAGGATCATAATCATGAGCGGAGCCATAACCAAGATCTCGCGGGTATTGATTTCCGTCAAGCGGTGCTCGCCATGTGCCCAGTGTTCATTGAGCGGGCCATGCAAGACCTTGCGGATACCCTTGAGAATGTAAGCGCCAGTAAACAGCAAGCCAATCATGCTGATGGCGGTAAAGACAGGCAATAGGGGGAAAGAACCCCGCACCACCAGGAATTCGGATACGAAGCCATTCAAACCCGGCAAGCCGAGAGAAGCCATGCTCGTAAAGATCAGAATGCTACCGTAGACCGGCACAAGCGGGAACAAACCACCGAACTCTTCCAGATTGCGAGTGTGCGTCCGTTCGTAAATCACACCGACCAGGAAAAACATGCCAGCCGCTGAAAGGCCATGGTTGAACATCTGCAACACCGCACCGTTCAGCGCAATGGTCGCATCAACCGTGCCGATGGCTTTGGCCGCAGCCGCAATGCCGAGCAACACGAAGCCCATGTGATTTACGGATGAATAGGCCACCAGCCGTTTGAAGTCGGTCTGACCGTAGGAGGCAAACGCCCCGAAAACGATCGCCATCGTGGCGAGAAAAGCCATCCAACCCGCATACTGTTGTGCCTGCTCCGGGTAGAGCGGCAGCACCAGACGGAGAAAACCATACGCGCCCAGCTTGAGCAACACACCCGCCAAAATCATCGAGCCGGCAGTCGGCGCTTCGGTATGAGCATCAGGCAGCCAGGTGTGGAAGGGCCAGACTGGCACCTTCAAGGCGAAGGCGATCACAAAAGCCCAGAAAGCCACCGTTTTGACGGTCGCAACGCTCATTCCCAGCATCACACCATCAGCCGGAAGGGCATTCCACTGTTTGTAAAGATAAGCCAGGTCATAATTTTGGAAAAGCACGCCCAGCAACTGGATTGCGAGCAAAAGGCCGAGGGAACCGGCCATGGTATAGATCATGAACTTCAGCGAAGCATAGTTGCGCGCTGAAACTTTCATGCCGCCCCATAATTCGCGCTCGCCCTTCGGACTGCCCCACTGATTGATGAGGAAGTACATCGGGACAAGACCGATTTCCCAGAAGACGAAAAAAATCAACAGGTCCAGCGCCATGAAAACGCCCATCATGCCCGCTTCCAGGAACAGGAAGAGCATCATGTACGCTTTGACTTTTTCAGTAATGTTGAAGGAAGCCAGCAGCGCCAGCGGCGTGAGCAGCGTCGTCAACAAAATCATCGTCAGCGAAAGGCCATCGATCCCGAGATGGAAGGTCGAGTTAATCGCATCGTACCAGGGATATTGCTCCTGATACTGGAACCCGGCGACGGTGGAGTCAAAGCGAGTCCACAGCCAGATTGTCAAACCCAAGGGAACCAGGCTGGCGAGCAAAGCTGTCCAACGGATGGCTTTGGTCTGATCCGAAGGCAGGAACAGGATGACCAACGCCGCGATGACAGGGAAAAACAGGATGCTTGTAAGCAGGTGAGTGCTAATGAAGTCCATTGTCCACTCCCCTTAGAGGAAATAATACAGCACAGCGGCGATGACAATCAACACGCCAACTGAGCCAACCAGGTAGGATTGAACGCGACCGGTCTGGATGTAGCGGATATTTTGTCCGCGCCAGAAAATTTCTGCCGTTCCGTCGCCGATAAGCTCATTGATAACCGGCTTATCGAAGTAATTGCGCAAGACATGTCCTATGAACAGTGCCAGGCGGGCCACACTATGCAAGATGCCGTCGATGATGCTGCGATCCATCCAGGGCGTGAACACTTCACAAACCCAGGTCACCGGTTTGATGACATAGGCAGCATAAAATTCATCGAAATACCACTTATTCTTGAGAACCGGGTACAGGGCGCCAAGCGGTTTTTCGAGCGGGTCACGCTGACCGGCTTTGACATCTTTGTAAACCAGCCAACCAAGAGTCAAACCGCCGAGGGCGACCACGAGTGAAGTCAGCAAGGGCCAGATATTGAAGGCCAGCGCTTCAGGCTCTTCAATCAGCGTTGCGCCGACAAAGCCGTGGAACCAGTTGGGGATCAACCCGCCGAGCAGCGGGAATTGTTCAGGAATACCCACCCAGCCATATCCGACCGCAAAAACTGACAGGATCACCAACGGAGTGGTCATCGTCCAGGGCGTTTCGGAGGCGTGTTCGGCTTCCTTGGTGCGTGGTTCTCCCAAGAAAGTCAGGGTGATTTGGCGCATGGTATAGAAAGCTGTCATCAGGGCGGCGACAGCCAGGGTGGCAAAAATAACCCAATGTCCATGACCAAAAGCATCCGCCAGGATTTCATCCTTCGACCAAAATCCGGCTGTCACCAACGGGAAACCTGAAAGAGCCAGGCCGCCAATCAGGAAAGTCCAAAAAGTGATCGGCATTTTCTTGCGCAGACCACCCATATTCCACATATCCTGTGGATCGAGATGGTGGTTGCCAGTGTGCAAAACGCCATGTTCCATGCCGTGGATGACCGAGCCGGAACCCAGGAACAGCAGCGCCTTGAAGAAGGCGTGCGTCACGAGGTGGAAGGCGGCGGCCACATAAGCGCCCATACCGAGCGCGGCAATCATGAAACCGAGCTGCGAAATCGTCGAGTAAGCCAGCACTTTTTTGATGTCGTTTTGGGCCAGGGCGATGGTCGCCGCAAAAATGGCGGTAAACGCACCGATGAAGGCGATAATACTCATGGTCGGCGTCAACCCGTGACCTGTAAAATCAGCCGTGAAAAGCGGGAAGATGCGGATGACCATGTAGACGCCCGCCGAAACCATCGTCGCCGCATGAATCATGGCGCTGACAGGGGTCGGGCCTTCCATCGCATCGGGCAGCCAAATGTGCAAAGGCCACTGCGCCGATTTTCCGATGGTACCAATGAAAAGCAACAGGCCAATCAAACCCGCGGCGGATAGGCCAAAAATCGGCGTCATCGTTGTCGCGAGCAAGTGCAGAGTTTCTTCGTTGTAGAAAATTTCGCGGTAGTTCAGGGTGCCGGTTGCCGAATACAGGAAAGCCAGGCCAAGCAGCATGAACACATCGCCAACGCGGGTGGTCATAAAGGCTTTGACTGCCGCGTTACGCGCCGAGGGCTTGGCGTACCAGAAACCAATCAGCAGGTAAGAGCACAAGCCCATAATTTCCCAACCGACGAAGAGCGTCAGCAAGTTATCGGAGACGACCAGTGTGTACATACCGAAGGCGAACAGGCCGATGAAGGCAAAGAAACGGCTGTACATCGGTTCAACCGAAAGGACCGCGTGCGAGTGACCGTGTTCATCGGTCACCGTCGCACCATGCGGCGGCAAACCGGGATGATCGTGATCGCCAGCGGGCTGCCCGTAGTTGTGGTAACCGACGCTGTAGATAAAAATCATCAGCACGGTCCAACCGACAAAAAAGAGCGTCACCGCCGAAAGTGGGTCAATCTGCACACCAATTTGGAAATAAGTATTTCCCGTCGGCAGCCAATTAATTGCGCTGGCAAATATGTGCTTGCCAAATTCTTCCGTTCCGAGCGCGCGGAAGAAAACATACATACTCCCCGCCCAGGAAAGGAAGGCCGCCCCAACAGCAACCGTATGACTGAGCGCTTTCCATCGATTGGTAAACAGCACAATCAAGAAAAACGCCAGAAGCGGCGGGAGGGGGATCAACCAGATAATGGTTTCAGGCGCCATAACGTGTCTCCTACCACTTCATCAAGTCGAGCTCGTCCGCAATGACAGTATTGCGGCGGCGATAGATGGAATAGATCAACGACAGGCCGACGGCCACTTCAGCGGCAGCGACAGCAAAGACGATGATTGCAAACACCTGCCCGGCCATCGACGCAGTATTACCGTAACGCCAAAAGGCCACCAGGTTGATATTGACCGCATTCAGCATCAACTCAACACTGAGCAGGATCGCAACGGCGTTGCGCCGGGCCAGCACACCAAACAAACCAATGCTGAATAGCGCTGCCGAAAGATACAGGTACCAGCTCAAAGGAATCATGCGCGTCTCCTACTTTTTATTCATCGCCACGTAGACGGAGCCAATCAGCGCCGCCAACAGCAGGATGGACGCCACTTCAAATGGCAGGACGAATAGTTCCGGGGAAGTCAACGCGACGCCCAATTTTGCCAGAAGAGCATCTGCCCCACCCGGGATTTCGCCCGGCAGCTTGCCGAGGCCATCCCATTTGGAGAGAATGACAAAAATGCCGCCGAATGTCAACAAACCGAGTAAAGCCGCGCCAGGCCAGGAAGCGTTCACCTGCGGACCCTTGTCGCGCATATCCTTACTGGTGAGCATCACGGCAAAGATAAACATGATCGCGATTGCGCCAATGTAAACCACCACCTGCACGACAGCCAGAAAACCGGCGTCAAGCACCGCATACAGGATCGCAACGCCGAACAAGGTGGCGATCAGCCACAGGGCGGCCTGAATCAGGTTGCGGGTGGAAACGACCATCACAGCCGAAGCAATGATGAGCGCCGCGCTCAGGATAAAAATGACTTGCGAAGCATCCATACGTCAGCTCCTCATCCGATTAATGTTGCGCCGCAGGCTGGGGCGCTTCCACTGCCAAACGCTGCCGGCGGGTGGATGCGCGCAGAATTTCCAGCGTAATCCAGCCCAACAACACGTTCGAGAAAAACAATCCAAAACAGTACGGCCAAAAACCGGCGTTTTTCAACAGGGAATGGACAACAGCAGTCACAACCAGAAGCGCAAAGGCGACAGGCGTCAAAAACTTCCAGTTGAAAGCCAGCATATGGTCAATACGAATACGTGGGACAGTGTATTTGACCCACATAATCAGCCAGTAACCAAACATCGCCTTGGCCACAAAGTAGAACACGCCCAACAACGGATATTGGCTCGCCCAGGGTCCGTGCCAGCCACCGAAAAATAGCACCGACAGGAAACCGCCGAAAGTAAAGGCGTGCAGCAATTCACCCGCGTAGAATAAACCGAATTTCATCCCGGTGTATTCGATGTGGTAACCCGAAACGATTTCCGATTCGCCTTCGTTCAGATCGAACGGCGAACGTCCGAGCTCGGCAATGGCAGAAATCAGGAACAGTACCGCTCCCAGCGGAGAGAGCCAGAAGAACCAGCGTCCGCCCGCCTGCGCTTCGGTGATGACTTTCAGGCTGAGTGACCCGGCCAATATGGTTGGGATCAACAGCGCCACCACCATCGGGATTTCGAAGGAAATCATCGCGGCCACCTGGCGAAAAGCGCCCAGCAAAGCATATTTATTATTCGATGACCAACCCGCCATGATGATGGAAAGTGTGCCGAGCGCGCCAGCCGCCACCAGGTAAAGCAGCGCCACGTTCAAATCGACGCCATAAATGGTGGAAGCCAGGGGCACAACCGCCCACAGGAAAATCACCGAACCGAGCGAGATAATCGGGGCCATGTTGTAGACCACTTTATCTGCGCCATCCGGCGTGATATCTTCCTTGATAATCAGCTTGATGATGTCCGGAAAAGGCTGGAACAGGCCGTAAGGCCCCACGCGGTTCGGGCCGAGGCGGCCTTGAAAACGGGCCACCACTTTCCGCTCCACCCACACCAGCATAATATCCAACACCATCGCCCCGGTAATCAGCAGGAGGATGCCCAACAGGCTGGAAATCACATTTGCCGCCGCGCCGGATAACCCCCAGCCGGTCAACAGCAGCATCAACCCATCGTATACAACTTTAATTGGATCTGTCCAAAAGCTCATGGATTACTCCTCATAATTAACAACTAAAAGGCTGAAAGGAAAATTTCCAGTCAGCCTTTCAATGTTGGTTTGGACATTAAACCCATTCAATCATCCCTTTGCGCCAGGCAAACGACAACCCTGCGATCAGGATGAGAATGAAAAGGACGCCCTCCGCCACGGCAAAAAACGGCAGCGCATTAATCGCCAGCGCCCACGGAAACAAGAACACGGTTTCAACATCAAAAATCAGGAAAATCAGCGCAAAAACATAATACTGCGCCTTAAACTGCACCCAACTATCCCCCACTGTCTCAATACCACACTCATAAGTGCTTTGCTTAATGGGATTGGGCTTCTTTGGGGCAACCAGTGCTGAAAAAGCAATTGGAATAATCGGGATGATAATCCCGACAAGAAGGAAAAGACCTATATACAACCAGGGACTCTGCATAGAAACTCCTTCGGCGATTGGGGCATTTGTCACAAAATAGCCTTCGACATTCTATCACAGCGGTGGGGCGCTGAAAACTTACCCTTGTAAGGAATTGACATGATATTTGTCACGTATTCAAGCCACTTATAAATGGAGTTCCTACCAGTCAATCCGAATTATATGGCGGACCAAAACCATCTCCACCCGTCACCGCATCACCGCTAAATAAAACGGACCTGCCCTCAGCCTCGCAGCCGTTGCCACAGCCACTTCAAGACTCCTTCCAAAAACGGAAGTCCCAGCACCGAGCTGATAAATGTCCCCGCAACCCCCAGCCAGCGCGCCAGATTGGCCCTCAAGCCCAAAAAAGACGTCGACTCAATCTCGATCATCTGCGCGGAGAGCGCCTGTCGGCTCTCCAAACCAGTCACTTTGGGGACAAAATGCAAATAGAACCAGACTGTCCCCTTATATTTGCCGACTTCGGACGGAAGAATGCTCCAGTAAAAGGTGACTTTTTGGCGCGGCAAAAGCGTCTCGCTGACGAGGTCGCCGGGGCGCACATCCACACCAGCCATATCGAGGCGGGCTTCAGCCAGCACATTATGTGTCTCATAAACATTGGGAATGCTGATGACCGCGCCCTGGATGATATTTCCCTGAATTTCAGCCGTCGGGGTCAAATTACCGCTTTCGTCCAATTCAAGCGTAAGGCGCACCACGTCCGAATCCCCGGCGCGGATTGCGGCGGGATATTCCAGCACCAGCAGGCGTGTTTCGGGCACGGCTGGCGGAAGCTGGAGCGACTGAGCTTCCGTCGGGACGGCAATTCGCGTTGCCAGCGCCGCTGCCGGCCGTTGTGGCGCGCTGGAGCCAAGTCCGCAGGCCAGCTGCAGGCTGAGTAAAAGCGCGAAAACGGAGAAAACCAACAGGGCGGGTTGCCGGGATTTATTCATCAGGTAAATTTGAACTGCTAATCGGTCACAAAGGTGGCGGGGAGTCTCATCCAAACCGGTTTAGCGGTCAGCTGCCTTGCATGCGGCAGCTCAAGAAGACGGTTCCATCCATAACACGCAGCGGTCCGCATTGGAAATAACGCGAAACGCTGCGATGGAATACTCAAGCTGCGGGGGCACAAAGCTCTCGGGTGTGGGCAACTGCATTTCCGTCGGCTGGATTTTTTGGCGGCGAACAATGCGCGCGCCCGGCAAAAAGCTCCAGGCCAGCGCGGCCAGCGAAATCGCCAACATCACCACCGCAAAAACAAGCCGCCACCTGCGTTTACTCATGCGCTGATTATACCTGTGCAGTCCCACAAAAAAACCTCCGGCCTTGAAGCGCCGGAGGGAGAAGTTCTACATCAACCAACAAGAATTGGACGGAAAACTGATCAGCACATCATCACCGGCGCGCGGCAAAACCATGTTGTGCTCGTTGAACAAATCTGCTGAAAGCGAGGTGCCGCCCAAGTCAACCCGCAAGCGGACGACCGCGCCGAGGAACATGACGGATTCGACACGTCCCTTGAGCGAATTGCGGCCTTCCCCGGCGCCGAGCTGCACTTCCTCGGGACGGATTGCCAGCCTGGGGTTTTCGGCCAGCATCCTTTCGGAGGCATGGTCAAATTTGACAGGTTGTCCGGCCAGTTTGCAGGCGCCTTTCGCCTGATCGACATCCGTCACCGGCAGCAGGTTCAATTGACCGACAAATTGAGCCACAAATTCAGTGGATGGGTAGTTGTAAATTTGGGGCGGCGTGCCGACCTGTTCGATGCGGCCCTGGCTCATCACCACCACCCGGTCCGAAAGCGACAGGGCTTCCTCCTGATCGTGCGTAACATAGACTGTGGTAATGCCCATCGTCTGCTGGATGCGGCGGATTTCCATGCGCAACTCCACGCGGATTTTGGCATCCAGCGCCGAAAGCGGCTCATCGAGCAGCAAAACGCGCGGACTGATTGCGAGGGCGCGCGCCAGAGCGATGCGCTGCTGCTGTCCTCCCGAAAGCTGGTGGGGAAAGCGCTCGGCCGCATCCTGCAGGCGCACCATTTCGAGCACGCGATCAACCCTTTTTTCGATCTCCTTTTTCGGCATCTTCTTCATCAGAAGACCAAAGGCAATA
>CAILYI010000307.1 GCA_903838415.1 uncultured Anaerolineae bacterium
AAGAGATGCTCTCCAAGACATAATCATTATCCGAAAGCGTATCGCCGGTGAAGGATTCTTTGAAACCTAACGCGGCGGCAATATCACCAGACATCACTTCATCGACATCTTCACGGCGATCAGCGTACATACGAATTAAACGGCCGATTCGTTCGCGCTTGCGCTTGGATGAGTTATTCACCGTAGTACCCTGGGTAAGCTTCCCAGAGTAAACACGGAAATATGCCAGACGGCCCACATAGGGATCGGTCACGATCTTGAAGACCAGAGCGCTCAACGGGGCGCCGTCATCGGCGGAAAGTTCAATCACATCATTGGGGTTGAAGGCATTGGTCGCCTTCATCGCCGCGACTTCCAAAGGCGAAGGCAGCAAATCAATTACCGCGTCCAGAACCGGTTGCACACCCTTATTCTTCAGGGAAGAGCCACAAAAACAGGGATTGGCTTTCCCTGCGATAACGGCCTTGCGCAGAGCGGACTTCAACTCGGCGATGCTGATCTCTTCGAGATTAAGGAATTTCATGGTCAGTTCGTCATCTGTCTCGGCGATTCTTTCCACCAGGGTGTGACGGGCTTTTTCGGCCGCTGAAAGCATCTCAGGGGGAATTTCCCCAATGCGAGGTTCGCGTCCCAGTTCATCTTCCCAGAAAATTGCATTCATCTCGAGCAGATCGATCACGCCCCTAAAAGATGCTTCAATTCCTATCGGTAATTGCATGGCAATTGCATTGGCGCCCAAACGCTGCTTGATCGAATCAAGCGAACGATCAAAGGAAGCACCAACGCGATCCATTTTGTTAATAAAACAAATGCGCGGAACGCCATAGCGATCTGCCTGGCGCCAAACAGTCTCTGATTGTGGTTCTACGCCTTGTACAGCATCGAAAACAACGACGCCGCCATCCAGAACGCGCAGGGAGCGCTGCACTTCAGCGGTGAAATCAATATGTCCTGGCGTATCGATAATGTTAATCTGATAGCCATTCCATTCAGCTGAAACAGCTGCGGACACGATGGTAATACCACGCTCTCGCTCCTGGACCATCCAGTCAGTGACGGTTGTACCATCATCCACTGAGCCAATGCGGTGTGTTTTACCTGTATAAAATAGGATGCGCTCTGTAGTTGTCGTTTTACCGGCATCAATATGAGCAATGATGCCAATATTTCGATACTTTTCGAGCGGGTACTTACGCGGCATTATTTAACCTCTAATCCAAAGCTATAGCAAAACTACATGCGGTAGTGCGAGAAAGCGCGGTTGGCTTCAGCCATCTTGTGGGTTTCTTCGCGTTTGCGGATGGCGGCACCCTGATTGGTGGAGGCATCCATCAACTCACCGGCCAGTTTCTCGGCGAAAGATTTGCCGGAGCGGGAGCGAGAAGCAGAGAGAATCCACCGGATAGCCAACGTCAGACGACGATCAGTTGACACTTCCATTGGGACTTGATAAGTGGCGCCGCCAACTCGGCGGGGCTTGACTTCCATCACCGGGCCGACATTCTTCATGGCCTGGTCGAAGATTTCAATACCGGGCTTGCCTGTCTTCTCCTGAATCAAGTCCAGGGTATCGTACATCAGGCGCATTGCCAGGCTTTTCTTCCCGCGCAACATCATGTGCTGAACAAAAGTAGCAATCACAAGGCTGTTGTGTCGCAGGTCGGGCGTGATCGGGCGAACTTCGGGCTTTCCTCTACGCATACCAAAACTCCGTGTTATTCAAAATTGCGTTGGATATTACTGATTTCTTACTTCGGGCGCTTGGCGCCGTACTTCGAGCGGCTCTGGCGGCGCTTGGCAACACCAGTCGTGTCCAGAGAACCACGCACAATGTGATAGCGCACGCCGGGCAAATCTTTTACACGACCACCGCGGACAAGCACAACGGAGTGCTCTTGCAGCTGATGGCCTTCACCTGGAATATAAGCTGTCACTTCGATACCGTTTGTCAGACGTACGCGGGCAATCTTGCGCAACGCCGAGTTCGGCTTCTTGGGCGTCATAGTCCTGACAACAGTACACACACCACGCTTCTGGGGCGCACCACCCGCTTGGCGGATGCGGCGCTGCTTATAAGTGTTGAGGGTGTACTGTAAGGCCGGTGCTTTACTCTTGACCTTTTTGGACTGGCGACCCTTACGGATCAGTTGGTTTATTGTGGGCACGTGCGCCTCCGAGAAAATAATCTTGCAATGTACACGAAAAGGACGTTTTTTCGAGCAAATAGTGAGGCCATCACTTACTTGGAGGATGGCCTCACTTGTCATACGCAGCAGATAAGCAGAATCTTACCTTAATGCAACGGCTGATTATTTTATCACAGCCATTTTGCACCGTCAAGGCAAGTTATTGCATCTTCATCAAGTCTTCCCCGAGACCCAACAGGCCGGTTTCTAACTTGGGAGGATGCACCTTCTCTTCATCCTTGCCAAAGCGGATAATGTCTCCGCCTTCGTTGACCGCTTCCACGGCCAAGCCCAGGGATTGGAGTTCTTTCACCAACACCCGGAAGGAAGCCGGGATGCTGGGCTCTTCGATCGGCTCACCCTTGACGATGGCTTCGTAGGTGTTGACACGACCCTGAACATCATCCGATTTGACGGTGAGCATTTCCTGAAGAGTATATGAGGCGCCATAAGCTTCCAGCGCCCACACTTCCATTTCACCGAAGCGCTGACCACCAAATTGCGCCTTACCACCCAGAGGTTGCTGGGTAACGAGGCTGTATGGCCCCGTGGAACGAGCGTGAACCTTGTCTTCGACCAGGTGATGCAACTTGAGAACCGTCATGACGCCAACGGTAACCGCCTGATCGTACGGTTCGCCTGTCTTGCCATCCCGCAGAGTTTGCTTGCCCAAAGTTGGGATCGGGACGCTGGTTTCTTGCATTTTTTGCTGCGCAAATGCAAATAGTGCATCATCGGGCATTTCGAGCACATCCTGCCTTGCCTGCTTGGCAGCGTCGAGCTGATCTTGTTCGATCAGCGTTCTCTCATCACCGCAGAGTGTCAACAACCATAGCCGCAAGCAAGCCGTCATGGCGTTCGCGTCAATCGCGGCACGCATGTTAGGCGCAGGGATGTCGAAAGCCAGAATGCCATCCGGGTTGTAACCATTATCCTTCAGCCATTCGTAGGCCGTGGATCGACGGGCATAATCCAGTTCCGTGGCGATACGGTAGACGTCATAGCCACGAGCCCCAAGCCAATTTTCCAGATACAGGCTGCGGACTTCATCGTCGTCGCGAATGGTTTCAGGGTCGTAATCCTGATCACTCAACCATTTCCAGGCTGCGGCAGCGGTCTCTTTCCAGGCTTCATCCACCAACCAGGCGCGAGCCAACTCGGCTTCAATCTCTTCTTCTTTCGCGCCATCGAAAACAGGAGTCAGGGCACGATAACCCAAACGCTTGGCCGCCCAACCCAGATGGACTTCGAGCACCTGTCCGATATTCATACGACCGGGGACACCCAACGGATTCAGAATCAGATCGACCGGCGTACCATCTTCCAGGTAGGGCATATCTTCAACCGAGACAACCCGGGAAACCACACCCTTATTGCCATGGCGACCGGCCATTTTATCGCCAGCGGTGATTTTTCGGCGCTGAGCTACCGAAACGCGCACCATCATATCGACACCGGCTGAGAGGTCAGCATTGTCTTCGCGGGTGAAGACCTTCACATCCACGACTTTGCCACGTTCGCCATGCGGCATGCGTAGGGAAGTGTCTTTTACATCGCGTGATTTCTCACCAAAGATGGCGCGCAGCAGGCGCTCTTCGGGAGTCAGTTCTTTTTCACCTTTGGGCGTGATCTTGCCTACCAGGATGTCGTTCGGGCCAACTTCCGCACCGATGCGGATGATGCCGCTTTCATCCAGGTCTTTGATGGCGTCTTCGCCAACGTTCGGGATATCGCGGGTGATTTCTTCGGGGCCGAGTTTCGTATCGCGCGCCTCGACTTCATATTTTTCAATATGAACCGATGTGAAGCGATCTTCCTGCACCAAGCGCTCAGAGATCAGGATGGCGTCTTCAAAGTTGCCGCCCTCCCAGGAAAGGAACGCGACGACGCAGTTCTGACCCAGCGCCAGTTCGCCACCATCCGTGGATGATGAGTCGGCGATGATATCGCCCTTCTTCACAATCTGGCCCTTGACAACAGCCGGGCGCTGATCGATGCAGGTGGATTGGTTCGAGCGCTGATATTTGCGCAGGAAGTAAGTACGCAAACCGCCGCCAGCATTTTCACGCAGAATGATTTCCTTGCCGGTGACCGAAGTCACTTCTCCATCAGATTCAGCCACAACCACCTGCCCCGAGTCGAGGGCGGCGTAATATTCCATGCCGGTTGAAACCGTCGGAATTTCAGGGCGAACCAGCGGAACGGCCTGGGCCATCATGTTCGAACCCATCAACGCGCGGTTGGCGTCATCATGTTCCAGGAAGGGAATCAACGCGGCGCTGATGCCCACAACCTGGTGCGGCGCCACATCCATATAATCCAGGTTTTCCGGGTTTGTGAAGATAAAGCCGGAGTGATAGCGGCAGGAAATACGATTGCCGACATATTCGCTTTCAGAACCCAGCACGGCGTTCGCCTGCGCGATGACAAATTTATCTTCCGCATCGGCCGACAGATATTCAATATCGTTGGAAACGTACGGCACAATCAAGATTTCGCGGTTCAACTTGGCGAGTTTCGCGGCTAGGGTTTCATCAATACGAGTTTTTGCGGGGGCAAGCACTTCGCCATCGACCAGGACGTCTTCTCGCAAGGCACGATTGACAAGTTTGGGGTCACTGGCGCTCATCGTCTTTATGACGCGGCGATAGGGGGTCTCGATGAAACCATACTCGTTCACTCGCGCAAATGAAGCCAGACGACCGATCAGACCGATGTTCGGGCCTTCAGGGGTTTCAATTGGACAGATGCGGCCATAGTGCGAGTGGTGCACGTCGCGGACATCGAAACCGGCGCGTTCGCGACGCAGACCGCCCGGTCCAAGGGCCGAGAGAGTGCGCTTGTGACGCAATTCTGCCAGCGGATTGGTTTGATCCATGAACTGGGAGAGTTGGCTGGAGCCGAAGAATTCGCGCAGGGCGGCCACAACCGGGCGGATGTTCACCAGGGTGACCGGGGACAGCTGTTCCTGGTCACGAATAGACATGCGTTCCTTGATGACGCGTTCCATGCGCCGTAAGCCGATGCGCAGTTTATTCTGAATGAGTTCACCTACGGTTTTGACACGGCGATTGCCGAGGTGGTCAATATCGTCAGCGTGCTCAACGTTGTTATTGATTAAGATCATGCGCCGCACAAGGCGGATGATATCGCCCTTGGTCATGGTGCGGTGCGGGATCGGGACATTCAAATCCAGTTTCTGATTCAGTTTGTAGCGACCGACACGCTCAAGGTCATAATGCCGCTGATCGAACAATTGCTCCTGAAGGAAGGCGCGGGCATTGTCGAGAGTGGCAGGATCACCGGGGCGCATGCGCTTGAAGAATTCGATCAAGGCGGCTTCGGCAATCGTCATGTTGCCGGTAAGTTCCCAGTCGGGTTCCTGGCGCAGCGTGGAAGCAATAAATAAACGATCGGGGTTGTTATCCACATCCTGGAACAGGGACAGGATTTCCTCGTCCGAGCCAGTCTTGAGCAGGGAATCCGGGCGACCATCGTCAACCGCGGCGAGCGCGCGCAGGAAGACGGTAATCGGCACGGTGCGCTTGCGGTTGAATTTTAGAATGATGTAATCGTTTTTGCGGGTTTCAAATTCCATCCAGGCGCCGCGATCCGGAATCAGCTTGGCCATAGCCAGGGAGCGGCCAGTGGCGCGATCGGTCGGGGCTTCAAAATAGACGCCTGGAGAACGGATCAGCTGTGAAACAACCACGCGCTCCGTTCCATTGATAATGAAAGTGCCCTTATCGGACATTTCAGGAAAATCGCCCAGGAAGATATCCTGCTTGATGGGCTCGGGCACATCCGCCCCGGCCAACAAAACGGAAACGTAGAGTGGGCTGGAATATGTCAGATCGCGCTCAACGCAATCTTCGATCGTGTGCTTCGGCTCACCGAACCAATACTTCAAACCCCATTCCTGCGACTCAGGGCCGCGGCTGGGGAAATAAAGCTTCATCCCTTTGTTGTACGACTCGATCGGCGAGACTTCGTGGAGCAAGTCGCCGAGCCCTTCGCGCTTGAGGCGCTCAAAGGAATCGAGCTGTACTTCAATCAGGTTAGGGAGATGCAGGTCAACCGAGATGCGCGCATAATTTTTTCGGGGAAGGGCAGATGCCATCGAGCTCTCCTACTTGAAATAAACATACGGAAACGAAAAAAACGTCATGCGAGACAGCATGACGACGAAAGGTTATTATAACGAACAAATTGCGGAATTGTCAATAATTTTTTCCCCCAGTTCCAAAATCGTGGGATTACACCCCATCCATTTGCGTGGTGATCAACAGATATTCCTTCAAAACTTCCCGACCAGGCTTGGACAGGCGGAAAATGGTTTCCCGCATCAGCAAGTCCAGCATATCGGAGCCTAGAATGGATGCGATATGGCGGGTGATAACTTCAAGCAGGCGCGAATACATCTCCGCGGCGGCTTGGGGGGATGAAAAAATGGCTTGATCGGTGATATTGGTCGAGTTGATGCTCACGTTCCAGCCATGAGCGGCCGAAGTGAAGTTAATATCGCGAATAATCTGGTTGAGCAGGATGCGCCCGGTCAATTCTTCAAACCGTTCGAGCAGATAACTGACCAGCGAAGAAAAAGCGCTATGCAGCAGGTATTCCGTCCAGGCTTGCGTGAGCGGCTCACTGCTGAATAGTACGGCGGAGTTGCAGGTCTCTTTCCAGCCTAAGAAAGCCATCATACTGCCAGCGGAATGTAGAATTTGGTCGGCAGCCACAAAAAGCGTATAGCTCGGAAGACCACCTTTCCCCGGAAACAGCGCCAATCCATCCGCACTCGGCCAACGGATATGCGCCAGCGCCGGAGATGTATGATTCTTCCATGCGACAAATTGTTCTTCAAGGCTGAGGTCGGGAGGCGTAATGAAACGGGCATCGTCCCGTTGTTCGATCAGGATTTTTATGATCCGAACGGCCTGAGTGGGCAGTGCCAAAGCGCGCAGCGACGCAGCCGGGCTGGATCCGTTAAATGATTCAAGCCACATCTCTGGATCGATGCGTTTAATCTCATCGCCAAAAGCGTAGACATTCACCAACTTGCCCCCCACAAACAGAAGTTGGTGGCGAGGTTGGTGCTGAAAATCCACATCCACCAGCCCGGTCTGCAAGTCTTTTTGGAAGGCTTGAATAGATGCGGGGAATTTCCCGGCGGAAATGGAAATTGGTTCAGCAAAGGCGGGTGAAAAAAGAGGGTATGTCATAACTTTCATTCCATAGCGATATTAACACAGGGACGTGGAATCGAATCGTACAAAGCCATTTCAACACCGTTTCAAGAGGTTTCGGGTTTAACAGTTTGTAAACTTTGCCCCACAAGGGTTTCAAACGTTGTAGAATAGTGAATTCAATTTTCCACGGAGGAACAATGGAAGTAGCAACCACCAAGCTTTCTGTAAATGATAAACGTGAGACTTTTGGCTGGGCAATGTACGACTGGGCCAACAGCGCCTTCAGTACCACCGTTGGAACAGTGTTCCTCGGCCCGTATCTGGCCTCTCTGGCGACGGTGGCGGCAAAAGCCTCCCCGGATGGCATGGCGCATCTGGGAAGTCTTCCAATCGCACCGGATTCCTTCCTGCCATATTGTGTTTCATTCTCTGTGGGGATGCAGGTGCTCTTCCTGCCAATCCTGGGAGCGATCGCTGATTATTCACACATGCGTAAGCAGATGATGCAGATATTTGCCACGCTTGGTGCGATCGCTACCATCCTGATGTTCTTTGTCGCGGGTGACTTATGGTGGCTGGGTGGGTTGCTGTTCATCCTTGCCAACCTGACCTTTGGCGCTTCGATGGTTTTCTACAACTCCTATTTGCCGGATATCGCCAGCGAAGAGAAACGCGATAGCGTTTCATCCTATGGCTGGGCGATGGGTTACCTGGGCGGCGGATTGTTACTCCTGCTAAACCTGATTTTTTACCAGTTTCATGACATGGTCGGCGTACCAACAGGACTGGCCGTGCGGATCAACCTGGCTTCGGCGGGCGTCTGGTGGCTGGGATTTTCGTTCATTACCTGGTCGCGTTTGCGCCCGCGTCATGCCCACCGCTCCCTGCCAAGCAGCGAAACCTACGTCAGTATTGGTTTCAAGCAATTACGCCATACACTGGGCGAATTGAAGAATTTTCCGGAAACCATGCGCTATTTGCTGGCTTACTTCCTGTATAACGACGGTATCCAAACGGTCATCGCTGTTTCGGCGACATTTGCAGCGGCGCCCATCATCCGCGGCGGGTTGGAAATTGAAACCGGCACGTTAACCCTCGTCATCCTGATGATCCAATTCATGGCGTTCTTTGGGGCCTTGTTCTGGGGCAAACTGGCTTCCTGGATCGGCGCAAAAGAATCGATCATCGTTAGTTTAGTGATCTGGCTGGGCGTGGTAGTCTACACATACGGTGGTTTATATGGCGATAGCCGAGTGGCGCAATTCTTCGTGCTCGGGGCGTTCATCGCGCTGGTGATGGGTGGTTCACAGGCCATCAGCCGCAGCCTGTTCGCTCAGATGGTCCCGATAGGCAAGGAAGCGGAGTTTTATTCCTTCTACGAAGTTTCTGAACGCGGCACTTCCTGGATTGGTCCGCTGCTGTTCGGCCTGATGAACCAGTTGTTTGGCAACCTGCGTCTGGCAATTCTCTCATTGATATTCTTCTTCGTGGTGGGATTACTTATCCTGCCGTTTGTAAATGTCAAGAAGGCCGTGGCTGACGTCAAGGCTTATGACGCGGCAAAAGCCAGCTAATAAAAATAAATGAAACAAAAAATCGCCCGGCTTCCCGGGCGATTTTTTGTTTGGACGATAAGCGACTCAATGTAAACCAGAGAAAAACTGTGCCATTCTTTCAATCCCGGCCTCGATTTTCTCCATTGAAGTGGCATACGCCAGGCGCAGATAGCCATCCCCGCCGGGGCCAAAATCCGTGCCGGAGAGCACCGCGACGCCCGCTTCCTCCAACAAACGCCGTGCGATTTCCTTCGAGGAAAGGCCAAAGGATTTGACATTCGGGAAAACGTAGAACGCGCCCTGTGGCTTTTGGGCGTGCACGCCGGGAATGGCGTTGACCAATTCCAGGACCCGGTCGCGGCGGCGCGAGTATTCAGCCACCATGGTAGCGACAACGTCCTGCGGCCCTGTCAGCGCCTCGATTCCGGCGATTTGGGTAAAAGCCGCAGTACAGCCCGCCGAGTGCGTGACGAGTAATTCCAGCCTTTCGGCCAGCGCAACCGGCGCAATCATGTAACCCAGCCGCCAGCCCGGCATGGCAAAGGTTTTGGAAAATCCGTCCACAATCACGGTGCGCTCCTGCATGCCATCAAACGCGGAAATGTACGGCACGGACAGGCCGTCATACACCAAACGACCGTAGATTTCGTCCGAAAGCACCCAGGCGTTGTGTTTTTTGGCCTGTTCGGCAATATGTTTGAGATCGTCGAAAGGAATCACACCGCCGGTCGGATTGGAGGGCGAATTAAGAATGATCAGCTTGGTGCGATCTGAGATTTTCGCATCGAACACATCCAGGTCAAAGGAAAAACTATTTTCTTCACGCAGCGGAATCGGAATTGGCACCCCACCCGTCACCTTGATCACGGCAGAATAAGTCGGGAAACCCGGATCAGGGTAGATGACTTCGTCGCCAGGAGAGACCAGCGCCAGGGGTGGGAAAAATAATCCCGGCTTAGTTCCGGGTGAAACCACCACTTGTTCCGGTCGAATCGCAATTCCACGCTGACGACCGGCGTAATCCGCAATCACTTCACGGAAGCGGACAATCCCAGCGGAAGGAGTGTAGCGCGTCTGACCGTCGCGGATGGCTTGAATTCCAGCTTCGCTGACGTTGGCCGGCGTGGGAAAATCGGGCTGACCAAGCTCAAGGTGGATAATATCGCGGCCCTGGGCTTCAAGCGCCTGGGCCTGGGCGAGGACGGCATACGCGCCCTCGTGTTCAAGAGATGTGACACGATCGGTAAACATTTTATAGCTTCGGCAGCATAATCGACTGTTGCTTCTGGTATTTGCCCTTCTTATCGGCATAGGAGATGTCGCATGGCTCATCTGCTTCAAAGAATAGCACCTGCGCCAGGCCTTCGTTGGCGTAGATTTTGGCCGGGAGCGGCGTGGTGTTCGAGATTTCGAGCGTGACGAAACCTTCCCACTCCGGCTCAAAAGGCGTCACATTGACGATGATGCCGCAGCGCGCGTAGGTCGATTTCCCAAGACAAACGGTCAGCACATTGCGCGGAATTCGGAAATATTCTATCGAACGGGCCAGCGCAAACGAGTTCGGCGGCACGATGCAGACTTCGCCAACAAAATCGACCATGCTTTTCGGGTCAAAATGCTTTGGATCGACGATCGCCCCAAAAACGTTGGTGAAAATCTTGAACTCATCAGCCACGCGCAAATCGTAACCGTAGGATGAAACGCCATACGAAATCACGCCTTTGCGTTCCTGCGTATCGACATACGGCTCAATCATCTTGTGTTCAAGCGCCATTTTGCGAATCCAGTTGTCAGGTTTCAGTCCCATAACTTCTCTCCTTGGTTGGTCGATTATTTCAAGATAAATGTTACCAGGGTCAATTTGCCAGGCTCTATTTTTATCACCTGTTCGTAAACCAAACCGTTATAAAGCAGTGTCAAACGGTAATCACCCGCAGCCAGCCCGCCGACAGCAAAATTCTCATGCCAGGTATCGTCGCCGTTGACCGGTTGCGACTCATTGGCATAGGTCTCAGCGCTTGCCACCGAAGTGGCGTCAAGCACCCCGCCAACGATGCGCTGAAAGTTGACGGCACCTTTGAGAGGCGCCCCCTGCCCGTCCACAATGCGACCGGCGAGCATGCCGGTATCGGGCAGCGGCGCCAACCACAACTCCGGGTTGCGGCTGGATTTGTAGTCATCATGCGTTACGCGCAGCTCGAAGTGTAGATGACTGCCAATGGCCGTACCGGTGGCGCCCACCTGCCCGATTTGCTCGCCAGCCTTGACCATTTGTCCGGCTGTCACATTAATTTTGAATTGATGGGCGTACAGCGTGTAAAAAGTCTGCGGGAAGCCAGGGAAGTGATGCTCAATCACCACCACATTGCCGTAGTAACCCGTCACCCACGAGAGCAGGGTCAGCTTGTCGTTCCCGGCAAAAACCACTTTCCCATCCGCGGCGGCCAGGACGGGCGTGCCCTGGGCGTTGTAAAACTCCACGCCGTGATGCGGCTCGCGCGTGCCGCCCTGGGTATTTCCATAGGGATAAGACTGTTCGATCGACTGTTTCCCGCCCAAGCCGATCGGACGCTGAAAGAGGAAATGACCATCCAAAATGCAGGCGGATTCAGATTCCCCGCAGGTGTGGATGACCATCAAAGTGGGCGTGGACGTCGCTGTGACGGTGCCGGTTGGCGCGATAACCGTCTGAGTGGCGGGGGCCAGCGTAACGGTGGCAGCGGCCGTTTCAGTCACGGTTGGCAGGCTGCGGGGAGTCGCTTCTGGCGCGGACGGGGCGCAGGAAACCAGCAAAACGGTCAAAACTGACAGCGCAAGCAACCGTCGCATTAAAAGGCGAAGCCCCCGCGCGTTTCCAACACCTGACGAATTTCAATTTCAAATTGTCCAGCCCGGGCTTCAAGCTTATTTAAGTCGGCCAGCAGGTCGGCTCCAAGAGATTTCTCTGCCAGGCTGTTGACGTTGATACGCACGTTGGTCCCGGCGGCGGTCAGCGCGGCGCGCGCCATGGCCGCGCCCGAAGCGCCGTCGCTGATGGCGTTGAGATTGCCCAGCGAAATGACCTGCGCGGCGAGTTCCAACACTCGGACGGCTTTTTCGGCGGCCTGCAGCGGAACGCGCGCGGCCTGCAGGGTGGCCTGATCGATTTGTTCGGCGCGGTTGGGCAGTTCCCTGGGAAGTTTGAAGGCCTGCATGACGGCTTCAAAAGCGGCGGCATCCTCAGCGACGGCGGCGGTCAGTTGCGCGCGCAGGCTTTCGGATTCGGCCAGGATGGTTTTCATCTGCGGCTCAACCTCGGCATATTTCTTTTTTCCGATCGTCAGCCCGGCCACCATCGAAACGAGGCCAGCGCCCATCGCGCCGGCATACGCCGCGGCGCAGCCGCCGCCGGGAGCTGGCGTGGCGGCTGCCAGATCGTCGAGGAAGGAGGGGGTTGGGATGTTGGTGGTTGGTAGATTGGTAGGTTGGGAAGTGGTGGATTGGTTGGCGGAAAGGCGGGTTTCAAGCACCTGGTCGGGTTGGAATTGGTCGAGCTGGGTGTACCAGACGGCGGCGTCGATCAGCGCTTCCTGCGGAATCAGGCCGACCAGTTCGCTGTGATGCAGGCCCACGCCATAACGCAGCGCTTCGCGGCGGATGGTTTCCACCACGCGCGCGATCGGCGTCTGGCGAAAATCGGTCAGGTTCATCGAAACCTGGGCGCGTCCATCCACCAGGAAACCAGCCGCCTTGACATAGCGGAATCCGCCCGAAGACTGGCGCATGGCTTTGGCAATCGACTTGGCAATGGTCACATCCGCGCTGGCGAGATAGACGTTGAAGGCCACCAGCGGCGCGCGCGCGCCAATCACCGTCGCGCCCGCCGAACCGAGCCGCGCCGGGCCAAAATCGGGCAGGCGCTGGGGATTGGTTTCCAACTCGGCTTTCAAGCCTTCGTATTGACCCTTGCGGAGCACTTCCAGGTTAGTGCGGTCGGGACGCGTGGCGGCGGCTTCATAGAGATAGACCGGGATGTTAAGCTCCGCGCCGACGCGCTGACCGAGCCGTTTCGCCATGGCGACGCACTCCTCCATGCTGATGCCCGATATCGGCACAAACGGGACGACATCCGTGGCGCCCATCCGCGGATGTTCGCCAGTATGCACGTTCATATCGATCAACTCGGCGGCTTTTTGGATGGCGCGGAAGGCGGCTTCCTCCACTCCGGCGGGCGTCCCGGCAAAAGTCAGGACGGTGCGGTTGTGGTCGGTATCAGACGAGCGGTCAAGGATTTTGATTTCGGCAACGGAAGCGGCAGCGGCGACAATGGCATCCACCACTTCCGAGCGGCGGGCTTCAGAAAAATTGGGAATACATTCAACAAGTTGGGGCATTTTTATTTCCAGTGTAGGATTTTTGGGTTTCAGATGGCGGGCCAATTATAAGGGAAAAGGAGCGCGCGGCATCGCAGGGTTGGTTTCCAGGATTTGGTCTATAATTAACCACAGTTCACCGAGATTTTTACAGGAGGTCGCAATGTCTGATATGAGCATGGTTGGGATTGTTGGCATCGTCGCATTATTGGTGGTGGTCGGGATTGCCGCCTGGCTGATTTCACAGGGCCGAAAATTCAAGCTGACCGACACCCCGGAAGGGCAAAAACCTGAATGGATGCGGACTTCCCCGCCCCAGGAAACGCTGGACGCCCTGCAGGCGGATAAAAGCAAAATGGCGGTCTTTGACCGCGATCAAGACGAAAAGCTGGCCGCCCCATTCGCCGAGCAAATTGAAGATATTGTCCACGCCCGGATCGCGGAAAATCCGTCCCTGCAGAATCTAAAAGTCGATTTTGGCACCGCGCCTGACGGAGGGTTGGAAATCATCGTCAACGACCAAAGCTATCGCAGCGTGGACGAAATTCCCAACGAGGCCTTGAAAGCGCTCATCAAACAGTCCATTGAAAGCTACAACCGCGCCCAATAATTCGGGCAAAAACATAACGAAGTTTTCATCAAAACAGCATGCTGTTTTCTACAAGGAGACCTGACTCGTTGCTGAACGAGTCAGGTCTCCTTTGCAACTCGTCCGGAGTAGCTGAACAAGGTACAATGGGGAGAAATTACCGCACATTCTGCTCGACTGGATTTTTATGAAAATTGAAACTGTATTTATAGACGATCACATCCTTGTGGTGAACAAACCAGCCAACCTGCCCGTTCTGCCGGATGGCTGGGAACCGGAGGCGCCGTATCTGGTCAAACTGCTGCAGGAGAAATACCCGGAACTGATGATCGTCCACCGTTTGGACAAAGTGACCAGCGGCGTGATGGTTTTTGCCCTGACGGCAGAAGCTCATCGGACGCTGAATATGCAGTTCGAGCGGCATGAAGCCCAAAAGGTCTATCACGCCATCTGCAACGGCGTCCCGCGCTGGAACGAGCATACCGCCAAACACAAGCTGCGCATCAACGTCGGCCACAGTCACCGCACCGTGGTGGATAACGGCCAGGGCAAGCCTGCCGAAACGAAATTCGTTGTCCTGAAACGGTACCGCAACTACGGGTTGTTGGAATCCACGCCTGCGACGGGCAGAACGCACCAGATCAGAGTCCACGCTTATGCGTTGGGCCATCCGCTGCTGGGCGACATCCTATACAGCGCCCCCAAAACGGATGTGATCGACCGGCCCGCCCTGCACGCCCAATCGCTGACCTTTGTCCATCCGATCAGCGGCGAATCATTGACCTTTACCGCGCCCTACCCCACCGATTTTTCGCAGGCGCTGGCCAAACTGGAGTACTTGCGCTAAAAGCGGCTCCGCTCAAATAAAAAACCGCCCTGATTGGGCGGTTTTTCGTTTTCTTTCGATCAGGCGATCTTGCGCGCTTCCATGTAAAAGCGTTTCTCACGGGCTTCGCCCATTGAGAAAGTCTTGCGCGGCAGCGCGCCATCCAGGATGACGGTTTTGAACAGGTCACCCTTTTGCATGCCGGGCAGGTAAATGCCCAGGTTGCCGGGCTGTAGGCCCAACCGGACGGTCACATCCTGGCCGTGGACGTAGTCGATTTTCTCGGCCCCGCCTTGCTTAAGGAAGGGATCGAGAAACGCCTGGATGGTGCCCACCGGTAAATTGGAGGCGGCGTGGGCGATTCCGACCACCCCGAAGCTTTTCCCGCCGCCGATGAAACCCAGCAGCTGCTGATTCGGATCCCCGGCATCGACGCGCCTGACCATTTCTTCGGCACTCTCCACCGCGGTGTAGCTGGTATTCGCACCAAAACTAGCCTGCAGCGCAGCGTAAATGTCAGTTTTCAGCCCAAACAGGACGCGGTGAATCGGTTCAAAGGCCAGCCCGTCATCGTGGACATTTTCCAGTTCGATCAGGGCATAGCGCGCCGGATGATCCATGCCCACAGTGGGCTTCATCTGTTCCCAAACGGCTTTGGCGGTAGCCAGCGAGTGATTCCCGTCACCCATCGCAAACAACAGCACCGGCGTGTTGACCGGAATCCCATACTTGGTCGAAAAAACTTGCGGGTCGGCCAGCCTGGAGAGCGCTTCAATCACCCCGGACTCAAGCTCCGCGCTGACAGCGTAACCGGTCAAATGGCCGCTTTCAAGCATCAGATCAAAATCGTAGAGTTTTTCGAGCCTAGCGCTGGCCGCGCTCAATGGCTCAATGACAGAGTGCGTGGGGTCATCAATCAGAACAAGAATATGCGGAAGTTCCAGCGCCGCGCCATTGCGGATTTTCATACGCGGTGGCAGACGGTCAACAATGGTGCCCTCGGTAGCGCGGATCAGGCTGGTGGAGCTTTTGGTGTAATCGTAACATTCCAAATCCAGGCACATCATCAGACCTTTGCGAGTCTTGCCAGCGAACGTACGCTCCACATAGATCAAGCCGGTGCGCAGCTGAAGGATGCCCTGCTCCAGATACTGACGCATGCTGGCTTGAATGTTCTGGATGCGCCCGGCTTCGCCCGGTTTCTCCAGATAAATCTCAGGCAAAGTGATGCGGAACGAGGATGGGGCATCACCAACAATCTGCTCGACCTGCTCCCAGTATTCGGGCTCGGATGTGAATTGATCCACCGCGATGGCGGCCCATTTCTGCAGCTCGACGCCCGCTCCGGGCAAAAGCACGTCGGGGATTTGAACACCAATCTTGTCAATATTTTTCATTAAGAATCACCGTCCCTACTCAACCACTAATATCAGTTCTTCGAAAAATCGATCACGATCTGGGCCACTTCGGCGCCGATACGAGTCTGGGCTTCTTTGGTGGCGGCGCCAATGTGCGGCGAAGCGATCACGTTATCGAGCTTGAGCAGTTTCCAGTCGACGGGCGGTTCCTCGGAGAAAACATCCAGCGCGGCAGCGGCCACTTTGCCGCTGGTCAGCGCTTCGTAGAGCGCAGATTCATCAATGATGCCGCCGCGGGCGCAGTTGATGATACGCACGCCGGCCTTCATCTTGGCAAATTGATCCGCGCTGATCAGGTTGGTGGATTCCTTGGTTTTGGGCAGATGCAGGCTGATGTAATCGGCCTGGGAGAGCAATTCATCCAGCGAAACCAGTTTGACACCGTCAACTTTTGCAACAAAAGGATCGTAAACGACGACATCCATGCCGAGCAGGCTGGCGCGTTTGGCAGTTTCCTTGCCAATATTGCCATAGCCGATCAGGCCAAGAGTCTTTCCACCGATTTCGTCGCCTTCAAAGGCTTTCTTTTCCCATTTTTCGGCTTTCATGGTGGCAGACGCCTTGTACTGTGAGCGCGCCAGCATGAACATATAACCGATCGCCAGTTCAGCCACCGAAGCGGAGGAGGCCAGCGGGGTATTCTTGACCGCGACGCCCTTGCCGCGCGCATATTCCACGTCGATCGTATCCAGGCCAACGCCGCCGCGCACAATCAGCTTCAGGTTGGGGCAAACGTCGATCAACGGCTGGCGGATTTTGGTGCGAGAACGCACCACCACCACATCATAGGCCGGGAGAACGGTCATCAGCTCTTCGGGAGTAATTTCGAAGCTGGTATCCACCGTCAAACCGGCGGCGCGCATCTTCTCGATGCAGTCTTTTTCGGTTTTGTCGCAAACAAGGACTTTCATGGGATTTTCCTTTTGATAGATGGTGTGGAGAGAACAAAAACAGGTACCACGGCAAACAAGACCGCGCACCTGCCCGTGATTTGATACTGAAAGGATTGTACCAACGCGAACAAGCACTGTCAACAGACATTTATCACTCAAACGGTCTGTATTTTGTGATAAATGCCACTAGCACGGTTTTTTCGTTCATGATAAAAGAGTATGGTGACAAAATAACTCGCCATCGCATGATTGTCCCGCGGCGGCTATAATCAGATAGCTAAATCTCAAATCACACCTACCCTAAAGGAGTCTTTCAAATGTCCGACGCAATTAAACGTGCTCACAACTTCAACGCTGGCCCGTCTGTATTGCCGCTGCCAGTGCTGGAACAGGCACAGCGAGAACTGATCGATTTTCGGGGAACCGGAATGTCTGTGATGGAAATCAGCCACCGCTCCAAGCAATTCGAAGCCGTCATCGCTGAAGCCGAAGCGGATCTGCGCCAGTTAATGGGAATTCCCACCAATTACAAAGTACTCTTCCTGCAGGGTGGCGCCACGCTGCAATTTGCCATGATTCCGATGAACCTGCGCCCGGCTGGCGCCTCTGCCGATTATGTCGTGACCGGGTCGTGGAGCAAGAGCGCGCTCAAGGAAGCCAAGAAACTCGGCGCAACGCGCGTCGCCGCGACGACCGAAAGCACCAACTTTAATCGTCTGCCCGCCCAGGCCGAAATGGATTTCGATCCCCAGGCCGCGTATGCTTATTTCACCTCCAACGAAACCATCCATGGCGTGGAATTCAAGACCGAACCGGTCGTCCCCGCTGGCGTGCCCTTGATTTTGGACACTTCGTCAGACTTCATCAGCCGCCCGATTGACGTTTCCAAATACGGCCTGATTTACGCTGGCGCGCAAAAGAATGCCGGTCCGGCGGGTGTGGTCGTCACCATCATCCGCGAAGACCTGCTGGAACGTGTTCCGGCCAATCTGCCGGTCATGCTCGATTACAAAGTACAGGTCGAAGGCGGCTCGATGCACAACACCCCGCCCTGCTTCGCCATTTACATGGTCGGCCTGGTGGCGAAATGGGCGCTGAACCTGGGCGGCCTGACCGAAATCGAACGCCGCAATCAGACCAAAGCCGGACTGGTTTACAAGACCATCGACGAAAGCGGCGGATTCTATCGCGGCCATGCCCTGCCAGACAGCCGCTCGGCCATGAATCTCACCTTCCGCCTGCCAACCGAAGAACTGGAAAATACTTTTGCCTCGGAAGCCACGAAGATGTCGCTGATCGGCCTGAAAGGTCATCGCTCGGTGGGCGGTCTGCGCGCTTCGCTCTACAATGCCCTGCCGCTTGAATCCGTCGAAGCGTTGGTCAGCTTCATGAAAGAATTCCAGCAAAAGAACGGCTAATTCCAAAATCCGTCGCACCCTCAGAAACCCGGCTTCTTCGAGAAACCGGGTTTCTGGATATAATACGGCGATATTCACCGCTGCGACCTGAACGATCAAGAATTCAAGGAAAATTATGTCTGATGACCTCGAGTTTTTCTTTCCCGAACTGAACCCTG
>CAILYI010000308.1 GCA_903838415.1 uncultured Anaerolineae bacterium
GGCGGTATATTATTCATGGGTGCTATTTTACCCGGATATATTCCGCTTCCAGCCCGTCTTTTCGGCAATTTGTGATGTGTCATCGCCGGGCGGCACTCTCTTTGACATTTCAGTTCTCTTATCGTATAGTATAGAGAAAATTACTTACGGAGGTGGTTTATGTTTGCGATTCGTTTACTTGAAGAAGGTGGCGCTGAAGCCAGCATCGGTTGGCTTGTATGGGTTGCCCTCGCTGTTTTCTTTTTGATGGTTTTCTTGGGATGGTTGGCGTTAAGTAAGGGCTGGCTGGCTGAGGAAGAAAAACCAATCACCGATGCGCATGCTCATGACGGGCACGCAAAATAATCTATTCATGCTGAATACAATGATCTGCATTGCTGTTCGATCAGGAGACATTGTCAAAGCTGGCGACAGTTTTTTACCGGTGTATTGGTTTCATCAGAAGATAAACATCTCCTCAATCGTGGGGAGATGTTTATCTTCTGAGAGCGGTTTTGGATTAATTCGCAGTACTTGGAACAAAGAACAACTTTAGCCATCGAAAAAGCCTATCAATTTTCTTTGCACTTTCACTGGTTGAAATATCGACTGGCGGGCTTATTGGGAAATAGCAGATTTGAAACTGACCGATAGAAAACTTTAGAGGTATCATGCTGCTGAAAAACCGATTTTTTGTTTTGTCTTGCTTGCTCTTGGCGCTGACGCTGGCTTGCACAGCCCCGGCATTTACCGCTACGCCAGGTTTACTTCCCACCGAAATTCCCCCAACTGAGACGGTTTTCATTCCTCCTACTGATACAGCCGCGCCTGCCACGACGGAACCGCCACCGACGAAGGCTGCTGCTTCGCAAACTCCCACCCTTGAAGTTGCTGAGACAGCCACTTCGATTACATTCCCAACCGTTACCTTTGAGCGGAATGCCAATTGTCGAATGGGCCCGGCGATTAATTACGCCACCCAGACTTCCTTTTTTGCGGCGCGCACTACCATCGCGGAGGGACGCAATTCTGATTCTTCCTGGCTGTGGGTTCGTTCCACCGAGCCAGACTTGCACTGCTGGGTGAGTGTCATGGACCTCGATCAGGCCGGACCTTTCCTGTACCTTCCGATCATCGAGCTTTTCCCTCTGCCTGAAGCGCCTTCCCAGATTTTTATCGACAATATGGACTGCGTGGGCCGCAACCTGGTGACTCTGCGATGGCCCAGCGTTACCGGCGAGACGGGTTTTCTCCTTTTCCGGAACGGCATTCTGTTGACTTTATTAAGGGCTGATACTGTCAGTTACACCGATTATCCGCCTGACGAACACGAATACGTTTACGAAATTGAGGCGATTAACAATTACGGTCTTTCTGTACGGGTGGCGATTACGCTGCAGGGTTGTGCCGAGTAGTTTTCGCCTGGGAAAAGCTCCAAGCCTGGAATTTGTTGCTTTCAAAACGTATCAAACTTGCCATCAATGGGTTTCTACATAATGTTCAATTTCTGATAAAAAAGATATAAATATCAGATATAATCTGGCGCTTGAAGAAATATACTGCGATAGCATTTCGGGAATAAATATCCAATTGTAGTTTTTCGGCACCGGGCTTCCGGCACCGATTTGTGTGACCAACCCAACATTACCTGACCCCTTCCTGGCGGAATGGGGAGTGAGAGAACATTATGGAAAAAGATAAGCTTTTACAACTCTATTATGAAATGGTACTGATCCGTCGCCTTGAAGAGCGCGGCGCGGAATTATACCAACAGGGAAAAATCGGCGGTTTTATGCACTTGTATATCGGTCAGGAAGCTGTCTCCACAGGGCTGATTGCGGCTCGTGAGCCGCGTGACCGGGTGATCACCGCCTATCGTGACCACGGCGTGGCGCTCAATTGCGGCATTTCTGCCAACGAAGTCATGGCCGAATTGCTCGGAAAAGTGACTGGCACTTCCAAGGGCAAAGGCGGTTCAATGCACATGGCCGATACCAGCAAAAATTTCTGGGGCGGACATGCCATTGTCGGCGGGCACCTTCCGATTGCTTCAGGCTTTGCCTTGGGCGATCAATACGCTGGAAATGACAACGTTACAATCTGCATGTTTGGGGATGGGGCTACGAATATCGGTTATTTCCACGAAGCCTTGAACCTGTCCAAGACCTGGAATTTACGGGTGCTGTGGGTTTGTGAGAATAACCAGTATGGCATGGGAACGGCTGTCGATCGGGCTTCCGCTGTTTCGGAGATTCGTCAGAAGGCTGAAGGCTATGGCATGGCCAATGGCCGCGTGGATGGCATGGATGTGTTGAAGATCTACGAAGCGTCGCAAAAAGCGATCGAGCACGTCCGAACCAAACAGGAGCCTTTCCTGCTAGAGATTATGACCTACCGCTTCCGTGGCCACTCGATGGGTGATCCTGAACGATACCGCAAGCAGGATGAAGTCAAAAAGTGGGAAGAAAGCGACCCGATTGGGATTTATCGCGCTCAGCTGCTCAAGAAAAAGATCAGCGAAGCCCAGTTGGATGAGATTGACGCCAAAGTGGAAGTCGAAATCGGTAAATCGGTGGAATTTGCCGAAGCCAGCCCTGAACCGGGCATGGATGAGTTGTTCAAAGATATTTATGCAGATGCGGACTAGGGATCGATATGGCTAAGATTACGATGCGTGAAGCAATCTCCCAGGCGTTGATGGAGGAAATGGATCGCGATCCATCCGTTTTTATCATGGGTGAAGAAGTGGGTGTCTGGGGCGGTTCCTATGCCGTCACCAAGGGTTTTTATGACAAATATGGTCCGGAGCGCGTCAAGGACACGCCGATCGCTGAAAACGCCATTTTGGGCGGCGCCATTGGCGCGGCGATGGTCGGTCAGCGCCCGATTGCGGAATTGATGACGATCAACTTTGCCTTTTCGGCGATGGATTATATTGTCAACCAGGCCGCCAAGCTGCATTATATGTTCGGCGGACAGTTTACCCTGCCGCTGGTCATCCGCGCTGTCGGCGGCGGCGGGCGCCAGTTGGGCGCGACTCACTCACAGACGCCGGATGCCATTTTCGCGCACTTTCCCGGTCTGAAGGTGATCGCTCCGGGCACCCCCGCAGATGCGAAGGGCCTCATGAAAGCGGCCATCCGTTCGAATGACCCGGTGCTTTTCATCGAGCACGCCACTATGTACCAGACGCGCGGCGAAGTTCCGGATGGCGATATCGTCATCCCGATCGGCAAATCCAAGGTGCAGCGCGCCGGCAAGGATGTCACGATCATTACCTATTCCAAGGGGCTGGAGCTTTCGATGAAGGCCGCCGATGAGCTTGCCAAAGAAGGTATTGAGGTCGAAATCGTCGATTTACGCTGCTTGCGCCCGCTCGATATGGAACCGGTGCTTGAGTCGTTCAAAAAGACCAACCGCGCGGTGGTGGTCGAGGAAGGCTGGAAATCTTACGGTGTGGGCAGCGAAATCGTCGCCCGCATTTACGAGGAAGCCTTTGATTATCTCGACGCCCCGGTGAAGCGTGTTGCCCAAAAAGAAGTGCCGCTGCCTTATAACCGCACGCTTGAACAGGCCGCCCTCCCGCAGGTCGAAGACGTCATCGCGGCGGTAAAGGAGGTCTTGAAATAATGGCTGAAACTATTTCGATGCCCAAGCTCGGTTTTGACATGCGCGAAGGCGTTTTGGTGCGCTGGGTCAAGAATGAAGGCGATGCCATCAATAAAGGCGACGTGCTCGCCGAAATTGAAACAGATAAGGCCACCGTGGAGGTTGAGTCTTCAGCCAGCGGAGTGGTGCGCAAACTGCTTGCCAGTCCGGGCGATTCTGTCCCGGTGGGCGCGGCGATTGCAGTGATTGGTGCGGAAGGGGAAGTAGTGGAGATCGCCTCGACTGCGAGCGATCAGTCCCCGGCCACAACCGCGCAGACTGCGGCTCCCGTTTCGAGCGGAGCGTCTGTGGCTGAAGCATTGCCCGTCGCCCAGGTGTTATCTTCCGAAATCAAGGCTTCGCCGCTGGCCCGGAAAGTTGCCCGTGAGCGCAGCGTGGATTTGCGTTCTGTCAAGGGCACCGGCCCTGGTGGTCGGATTGTCCGCCGCGATATTGAAGCGGCGCTTGCCAGCCCCAGCGTGGAAGCGAAATCGCAACCTGCGCTTGCTCCGGCGGTGACGGCGCCGCGTGCGTTGGCTCCGGCTGACGAAACCGTCCAAACCACGAAATTACGCCAGGCGATTGGCCGCCGTCTGGTTGAATCCAAGACCAGCATTCCGCATTTCTATGTCAGCCACGAATACAAAATGGAAGCGTTGATGGAACTGCGCCAGCAAATCAACGGCGTCCTGCCGGAGGGCGAAAAGCTCTCGGTCAATGACTTCATCGTCAAAGCTGTGGCATTGGCGTTGCGGCAGTTCCCCAATCTGAACGCATCGCTGGCGGGCGATAAGATTATCCGTTATGGAGCGGTGAACGTCGGCGTGGCGGTGACAGTGCCCGGCGGCCTGATGACCGTGGTCGTCAAAGATACAGACCGGAAGCCCCTGCGCCAGATTTCAACGGAAGTCAAAGCGATGGCGGCGCGCGCGCGCGAAGGCAAAGTCAAGCCTGAAGATGTGGATGGCTCGACCTTTTCCACATCCAACCTGGGCATGTATGATGTCGACGAATTCATCGCCATCATCAACCCGCCCGAAGCGGCTATCCTTGCGATTGGCTCGGCGCGTGAAGTGCCGGTGGTGGTACGTCCGGACGGTCAAGCGCCGCAGCTGGTTCCAGGCTGGCGTATGAAAGCGACCATCTCGGTGGATCATCGCATCAGCGACGGTTCCGAAGCAGCGCAGTTCATGCAGGCGCTGGCCAGGGTTCTCGAAGAACCACTCAGATTATTGGTGTAAAAGCAAACTTCCGAAGTCACATGGCTTCGGAAGTTTTTCTTTGCTCAGGTATTCATCAGGATGTAAGTATTTTGATTCTCCATGCCTGGCTTGCCAGTATAATCCTGCCTATGAAACCTGCAAGCATCCCCTGGAATCTCCCTGGCTGGCAATCGGAAGTCCATGACTGGATCGATACCCAACTCGCCCGGCATGCGCTCCAGCGTACCGGGGAGATTACCCAGCCGCATATCCGTCCCTGGTCAACGGTGCTGGGCGTGCCCACCGATGCCGGACGCCTGTACTTCAAGGCGACCGCGCCTTATCTGTCCTACGAACCGGCGCTGACCGCTTATCTTGCGCGTCTACGCCCAGATATCAGCCCTGATTTGCTGGCGGTGGACATTCCGCGCGGTTGGATGTTGATGCGCGAGAGCGGAATTGCGCTGCGGACTTTTATCAAAACTGAGCACAGCCTCGCCCGCTGGCGTGAGATCATGCCGTTATATGCGGGCCTGCAAAAGGAGATGGCTCCGCGGGTGGATGAAATTCTCAAGCTCGGCGTGCTCGACCGGCGGCTGGAAACGCTCCCGGCGCAATTTGAGCGTCTCGTGGCGGATAAAGCCGCGCTGCTGGTGGGTCAACCCGATAGCCTGACGGAAGAAGAATATCAACGGCTGACGGTTTCAGTGGCGGGTTTTGAGCGTCAGTGTGCCGAATTGGCAGCCTTTGGCCTACCAACCACGCTCCATCATGACGATTTCCACGATGGCAACCTGTTCGTACAGGATGAACGCGTCATCTTCACCGATTGGGGCGAAAGCGCAGTGACCCATCCGTTTTTTACGCTGGTGGTGATGCTGCGCGGCGCTGAAAATTCCCTGCAACTGGCGCCAGATTCCCCTGAATTGGCTCAAATGCGCGCCTGGTATCTCAGTCAATGGACGGACTATGCTCCGCTGGCTGAACTTCAATCCGTTGTGCGGCTCGCCGAACGCCTTGGCCTGGTCAATCGCGCCCTGACCTGGCAGCGGGTCATCTCAAACCTACCGGATGAGCTCAAGCCCGAATATGCGCTGGCCGTCCCGTCGTATTTGCAGGAATTTATCAACCAATAATAGATTTCCCTGGGAGATTTTGCTGAGCCGAGTCCACTTTCTCACAATTGATGATCTGATCGGCGAGGAAAGACACACATCAGGAAAAAACATGACATTTGCCACTTGGGGCACACGCGCCGCTTCTCTACACTGATAAAAACTTATTGGAGGATTGGATATGGCGCACATCACACTCAAATCTGGGTACACCGAACTCGTCGAGCGACTGAACCGCTTCCCGCAAGGCGCGCCGCCCTCGGAAACGCTCTACAAAATCCTGAAAATTCTGTTCAGTGAACGCGAAGCCGAGCTGGTGGCGCTGCTACCGATCAAACCCTTCACCGCCGAAAAAGCCAGCCAGGTTTGGAAACTTCCCCTGGCTGAAACACAGAAAACTCTCGATGAACTGGCCAGCCGCACCATCCTGGTCGATATCGAATGGGAAGGTCAAACCACTTACACTCTGCCGCCGCCCATGGCTGGTTTCTTTGAATTCTCGATGATGCGCCTGCGCGGCGACATCGACCAGAAAGTGCTGGGAGAATTGTTCTACCAGTACATGAACGTGGAAGAAGAATTCATCCGCGATTTATTCGCCACCGGCGAAACCCAGTTGGGACGCGTCTTCGTCCACGAACCGGTGCTCTCCAACGAAAACGCCCTGCACGTCCTCGATTACGAACGCGCCAGCGAAGTCATCCGAACTGCCACGCAGCGCGGCATCGGCGTGTGTTACTGCCGACATAAAATGCAGCACGTTGACCGCAACTGCGATGCGCCGATGGAAATCTGCATGACCTTCAACGGCTCGGCCCAGGCGCTCACCCGGCACGGCTACGCTCGTCCGGTGGATGTCAGCGAGGGGCTTGATCTGCTGCAACAGGCCTATGAGCAAAACCTGGTGCAGTTTGGGGAAAATGTGCGCGAGAGCGTCAACTTCATCTGCAACTGCTGTGGCTGCTGCTGCGAAGCGCTGATCGCCGCCCGCAAGTTCGGGATGCTGAACCCGGTGCATACCAGCAACTTCCTGCCGGTCGTCGCCGATAACGACTGTAACGGCTGTGGAAAATGTGTCACCGCCTGCCCGGTCGAAGCGATGACGCTCGTCTCCAGCAACGACCCGCACCATCCCAAAATGAAAAAAGCCAAGGTGGATGAAGACCTGTGCCTGGGTTGCGGCGTGTGCGTGCGCACCTGCTCCCGCAACGGCCTGAGCTTGCGTTCGCGCGCTGAGCGCGTCCTTACGCCGCTCAACTCCGTCCACCGCTCGGTGATGATGGCCATCGAACGCGGCAGCTTCCAGAATTTGCTGTTCGATAATCGGGTTTTGTGGAACCATCGCGCCCTGGCAGCCGTGCTCGGCGCCGTCCTGCGCCTGCCGCCGGTCAAGCAAGCCATGGCCAGCCAGCAGGTCAAGTCAAGGTATATGGAATATCTGGTCACCCATGTAAAAATATAGAGACCATCGTCCATCTATCAATCAAAACGCCCCGCAGATTTGTGACCCGCAGGGCGTTTGTATGTCCCATCCGCGCACTATCGGTTTGATGTATAATCTTTTCAGGAGTTCATCATGATTACTGCATTCAAACAAAAAATCATCATTAAAAGCGGTGGACTGGTCAGCCTGCGCTCACGCAAACTCAAGGCTGGCACCAAAGCCGAAGTAATTGTATTGGTGGAACCGACCGAAACAACCGCTGAAAAATTCATGACCGGCGCAGATTTGCTCAAATCTGGTCTGGTTGGGATGTGGGCTGAACGAAAAGACATCGGCGAGAGCCTCGAATTTGCGCGTCAGTTACGCCAAAAAGCCGAAAAACGGGGCGAATAAGCCATGATTTTGCTCGACACCGACGTGATGGTGGATGTTTTACGAGGCTATGAGCCTGCCATTGCCTGGCTGACCGTTGTATCTGATTCGGAAATCGGCATACCGGGATTGGTTGCAATGGAATTAATCCAGGGTTGCCAGAATGCACGTGAGCAAAAGCGCATCGAAAAAGCGTTAAATGCTTTCCCGCTCTATTGGGCGGAGGCACAAGACTGCGATACCGCGCTCAAGAATTTCGCCGCCCACCATTTGAGTCACAGTATTGGATTGCTTGACGCGCTGATTGCCGAAACCGCCATCAGCGTGGATGCTGAACTGGCGACTTTCAACGTCAAGCACTACAGCGTACTCAAAGAATTGAAAATTACCCAGCCCTATGAAAAATAACCAAAAACGCCCCACGGAATTGTAACCCGCGGGGCGTTTTATGATTCTCCGAACCACTTACCTCGGCTGATTACTTGAAGTCAGTACTTTTTTGAGATACAGTAAGGTTGAGATCTTAATCATCAAAGGCAACGCACCTTTTCATTATTCACCAGGAGCGGCGCTATGTATAAAAAGATACTAATCCCCCTCGATGGGACAGCCCAAGCCGAGACGATTTTGTTCCAGGCCGTGGCCCTGGCAAAATCTGAAGGCGCAGAAGTTGTGCTCCTGCGGATCATTTTGGAGCCCGTGGAAAAATTTTCCGATTCTAATCAGGATCAGATCCCTGCGTTGGAACAGGAAATGGAAACCGAAGCCAGCGAATTCTTGAAGAGGATGGTTGCTGAATTGAAAAGATCCGGTGCCAGCGTCACCAGCCTGCTGCGCACCGGTCCTATCCCTGAAACCATCCTGGATGTAGCCGGGGAAATTCACGCCGACTTGATTGCCATGGCCACGCATGGACGCGCCGGCCTGCAGCGCTGGCTGCTCGGCAGCGTCGCCGACCATGTTGTGCGCAAATCGCCTGTTCCGGTCATGCTGATTCATTCCAACTAAAATCAACCCAAAACGCCCCGCGGACTTGTGACCCGCAGGGCGTTTTGGGTTGGTCCAGATGTTGGTTTACTTGTAGTCCGCTTTTTCTTCTGCCATTTGTCTTTGCTGTTGCGGAATTTTGGCTGCTTTCAGAACCAACCTTAAGGCTTCATTGACTGCATCATCATTGGGGAATGCCAAGGCAACGTCAGGAGCCAAAACAGCGACATTTTTCCCCATTCGGCGTTCAGGCGCAAAACGGCCACGCGGCAGAACTGTCATTTTGGATAAATCATATTCTTCTTTCAACTCGTAGTCATCCTGCTTCGGCGTAGAATTTTTTTCATTCGCGGTTGCCTTTCTGGCACCGATAATGCGGATGCGATTGTCACGTTCCGTATGCGCCACCATCAAGAGCTGACCATCTTTGGAAAGCCCAATTGTGATGTAGCGCTGCTCATCCTGTGGGTGTTCATCATCCCCCACGGTAATGAACATGGGATCATCAAAAACCGTGCTGGCTTCTTCAAAGCTGACTTCATGCTTTGCCAGGTTGGTCTTGGCTTTGGCCGAATTCCACTCGAATTGATTGGACATGATGATTTCCTGAAATAATTATACACTCCAAAAACGCCCCGCGGACTTGTGACCCGCAGGGCGTCTTCTTGCCCGTAAAACAAATTACATCCATCACTACCGCCTAAGGCTCATATCCCCTACACTTAAGAATATGAGCCGTTCCTTTACCAAATCGACCGTAGACCATAGACTGCAAACCACCGTCCACCGTCAATCGTCCATCGTCCGGGTGGGCTGCCCCGCCCACAACTGCGGCGGACGCTGCCTGCTCATCGCCCACATCCAAGATGGCAAAATCACCCGCCTCGACACCGACGACCGTCCCGATAGCCTCGCATCCCCGCAACTGCGCGCCTGCCCGCGCGGACGCGCCTATCTGCGCCGCCAGTACCACCCCGACCGGCTGCTCCATCCGCTCAAGCGCACCGGCAAACGCGGCGACGGGCAATTCCAGCGCATTTCCTGGGACGAAGCCCTCGATACCACTGCTGCCCAGTTCGAGCGCGTCAAAGCCGCCTACGGCAACCAAGCCCTGTTTGTCCCCTACGGCACCGGCTCCTACAACCAACTCAACGGCGCGCACGTTGCCCGCCGCCTGCTGAACCTGTACGGCGGCTGCCTCGGCATAACCAACTCCTACTCGTGGGCCGCCATCAACGCCGCCACGCCCACCGTTTGGGGCACGCTTGTCACCGGCAACCAGCGCCAGGACTGGCTCAACAGCCGCACCATCCTGATGTGGGGCTGGAACCCCGCCGAAATGCGCGACGGCACCAACTCCGACTACTTCATCAAACTCGCCCGTCAGAACGGCGCCCGCGTCGTCTGCATCGACCCGCGCCACTCGCTCTCCGCCGTCGCCCTGGCCGACGAGTGGATTCCCATCCGCCCCGGCACCGATGCCGCCATGATGACCGCCATGGCCTACGTTCTGCTCACCGAAGGCCTGCTCGACACCGCTTTCATTAACCGCTATTGCCTCGGATGGGACTCAGCTCACATGCCGCCCGGCCACGAGAGCGACGAAAGTTACAGCGACTACCTGCTCGGCGTCCGCGACGGCATACCCAAAACCCCCGAGTGGGCCGCCGCTATCACCGCCGTCCCCGCCGCCACCATCGCCCGCATTGCCCGCGAATACGCCACCCTCACGTCCGCCGTGCTCTACCAGGGCTACGGCATGCAGCGCCGCGCCTATGGCGAGCAAGTCGTCCGCGCCGGGTGCGTCCTCGCCGCCATCACCGGCAATTTTGGGATTTCGGGTGGCTGGGCCAGCGGCTTGGGACTCCAGGCTCCGGATGGTGGCGGTTTGTGGACTGTTTTCCCCGAAGGGGAGAATCCCGTTAAAGCGGCCATCCCCGTCTTTCTCTGGACCGAAGCCGTCCTCCGTGGAAAGGAGAAAGTCCCGGCGATAGCCGGGATGACCCAGGCTGATGGCGTCACCGGCGTCCCCAACTTGACCAGCGACATCAAGTTGATCTACGCTGTCGCCACCAACTGCCTGATTAACCAGCACGCCAACGTCAACCGCTCCGCCGAAATCCTGCGCGACGAATCCAAAGTCGAATTCCTCGTCGTCCAGGACAACTTCCTGACCCCCACCGCCCGCTTCGCCGACATCATCCTGCCCGCCTGCACCCAATTTGAAACCTGGGGCGTGGAGGACGGCTGGAAATACTCCGACGAAGTCATCCTCCAGCCCAAACTCGTCGACCCACCCGGCGAATGCAAATCTGACTACCAGATCTGCGCCGAAATCGCCGCCCGCCTCGGCATCGGCGACGCCTACACCGAAGGCCGCGACGAAAAAGCCTGGGTGGACTACTGCCTCGGCGTCTGGCGCACCACCCGTTTCCCTGATTTACCCAGCCTCGACGAATTTATCGATAAAAACCTCGGCGCCTGGAGCAACCCTGTCACCAAACCGGCGATTGCCTTTGAAGACTTCCGCCGCGATCCGGAGTACTATCCGCTGGAAACCCCCAGCGGTAAAATCGAAATCTTCTCCAAACAACTCTACGACTTCGGTAACCCCGCCGAAGTTCCTCCGATTCCCAAATACATCCAGGAGTGGGAATCCCCCTTTGATAACCACCGGGCTGAGCGGAGCCGCCCGCCCTTGGAGGCGCAGTCGAAGCCCCCGTACCCTTCGACTACGGACTTCGCCACCCTTCGACAAGCTCAGTCCTCCGCTCAGGGCGCTTACCCACTCCAGGCCATCGGCCACCACACCCTGCACCGCGCCCACTCCACCCACGACAATAACGACTGGCTGGGCGAAGCCTTCCCGCAGCGGATATTCATCAATCCAATCGATGCCACCGAACGCGGAATCCGCGACGGCGATCTCGTCCGCGCTTGGAACGACCGCGGCGAACTGGTGCTGCCTGCCCGCGTCACGCCGCGCATCCTGCCCGGCGTGGTGGATATTCCCCAGGGTGCGTGGTGGGCGCCCAACGAAAGCGGGACAGATTTCGGCGGATGCATCAACGTGCTCACCTCCGAAAAATGGACGCCGTTTGCGTTTGGATCGGCGCAGCACACCATTATGGTAGAAGTCGAAAAAACGCCGGAGGCGAAATGACCTACGCCTTCACCTTCGACGCATCGGCCTGTTCTGGCTGCAAAGCCTGCCAGATCGCCTGCAAGGATAAGAATAACCTGCCAACCGGCGTTCTCTGGCGGCGAGTCTATGAGGTTTCAGGTGGTTCTTGGCAGAAACAGGATGAAACCTGGGCTACGGACGTTTTTGCCTACAACCTGTCGATCGCCTGCAACCATTGTGTGCACCCAAAATGCGTGGGCGTCTGCCCCACGGATGCGTATGTGGTCCGACCGGATGGGATTGTGTACATCGACGAGTCGAAATGTATGGGCTGCGGATACTGCGCCTGGGCCTGTCCTTATTCCGCGCCGCGCTACAACCCGGAACTACGTCACATGACGAAGTGCAATTTCTGCTATGACAACCTCGACGCGGGCCTGTCCCCGGCCTGCGTGGCGGCCTGTCCGCTGCGGGTGCTGGATTTTGTGACGATAGACGATGGACAATGGACGACCAATGGTCTATCGTCCATTGTCCACCGTCCGCTTTGGGAGATTCCAGGCGCAGAGCATCCATTTCCGTTGCCGGTTTTCTCGCGCACGCAGCCGCATCTCGCGCTCCAGCCGCATGCCGGGATGCTGAATGATTTGGAGAAGACGGTAACCAATTGGGAAGAGATCAAAGCGCCGGTGCCAAACAGGTTGATCGGTGGCGCGCTGAGCTTGGGAGTCCAGGAAAATCCGCTCGTCGCCTTTACGCTTCTTGTACAGATGGCCGCAGGAATGACCGTTTTCTCCATGTTTTCCCCGTTAACCAACTTGCGCCTGATCGCAATTGGCATCCTGCTTGGCTTGGGTGGGATGTTCTCGTTTTTCCATCTGGGTACAAAGAAAAATGCCTGGCGGGCGCTGAATCATCTCAATAAATCGTGGTTGAGCCGCGAAATTTTGATGGTGGGCTTGTTCGGACTCTCCTGGTTGGCGCTGACCGCTGAGCGCTGGTTCCTGCGCTCCAATTTCACTTTGCCGGTTACGGCGCTCTGTGGATTGGGCCTGGTGCATGCCATGGGACAGGTGTACCGCTTCAAGGCCGCGCCTACCTGGAATACCTGGCGGACGAACGCAGCTTTCTTCTTGAGCGCCGCTGTGTTGGGATTGACCGCCATCCAGTTCAGCGGGCAGACTCCCTGGATGTGGTCCTTGCTTGGGGTTTTGCTGGCGGCTGAGGCGTGGCTGACACTTTCAGCGTGGAATTCCGCTCACGAAACGGTATACCGGCTGCGGGTGGGATGTATCGCACTGGGAATGCTTGGGCTGGGATGTGGTCTATTTGTCCCGGAATCTGCTTGGATGTGGCTTTCGCTCCCGATTTTTCCATTAATTTTGCTCGAGGAAGTGACCGGACGCTGGTTGTTTTATGATGAGACCAATCGTCGCTGCCTTTAATCAAAAAGAGGGCGCGAAACTCGCGCCCTCTTTTTGATTAAGATATCTTATTTGGCGTTTTTTTGCGTTGTGTCGCTGCTTGTACCGCTGGTGCGGATGTTGATAATTTTCTTGAGAATGTCAAACCAGAAGGGGGCGCCCTGGGCAGCGGCAACGCCGCTGATGAACAGGCCTACCAGTTTTAGCAGCCAGCCAGTCAGGTCGTTGAAATTGGGCGCATTGATGATCGGGTAGCACTTGTTTCCCAAAGGCAAACCAAATATTTGCGCGTTTGAACTCGGTAGGGTGGCGCATGTTTTTTGCGTGCCATCTGGCATGGTGGCTGCAAAGCTGGCATCGATGACAAGCGGGGTGCCCACCCAGCCCACCGGGATGTTCAATTGGGTGATTTGGGTTTCGATAGCTGCCAATTGTTGGGCGTTGGGAGTTTTGACCGTTTCGTTTTGGACGAGAAACGTGCTGGCTTGAGCGGAGAGCGATTCGCGCACGAGCGGATCCTGCCATAACTGCGTAGCCAATTGTAATGAGTCGACGTTGAGTATGAGCGCAACCGAGAGGCCCAGGATGATCGCCAGTGTCTGTGATTTGCGTTTGTACCAGCCGCTCAGCCGATCCATGCCGTTGTCGAACCAGCCTTCCAGGTTTTTACGCGCCTGAATCAGCGTGCCTTCGCCGGTTGCGCTGTATTCTTCCACGCCGGTCAACAGCGCTTCCACGGCTTGCTTCACTTGCGGTTGTGTAACGCTCAAGACCGCCAGGCCGCGCCTGATTTGATCGAGATTGGTCGAGTTGGGATTCCCACCGGTTTGGGTTTGGATATTAGCCAGGATGGTGTCGATTTGTTTTTTCTGGATGGAAAAGGTAGTAAACCTTGATTCGATCATCGGTTGAAGAATTGGGTAGTCCGCGCTGAGTTTTCGAATCTGCCCTTTGATTTCGTCCAGCATCGAGTTGATCATATCCTGACCGCCATCGCTGGCAAGCGCTTTGCGGGTTAAATCCAGGGTTATGTTGAGTTGCTGGTTTGCGAGCTCGCGTTTGTTGCCTTTAAGCTGATCAATATCTGTTTGCAGGTCATACAGGGTTTTTTGGATGAGGGATGCTTCTTTTGGCGCGTTGCGGATAATGTCAAAAAGTGCCGTCGAAAACTGACCTGATGGAATATAGGATGGCTTATGACTGCCGTCCGTTCCACTATGGAGTCCCTGGATTAAGGGATGTTCATAGAATTGTTTTGCGAGCGCAGGGTCAGCCAGCAGGTTTGCGACGTATGTTTCCAGCAAGCTGGAGCGCCAGCCTAACTTCCCAACAACCCATTCTTGAATATACATTACCGCCAGGCTGAGAACAAGCCAGGCAAAAAGCATTCCAATTGCAACTTCCAGAATTGTCGAGATGGACATAGTCTTCTCCTTTTGTATAATTGCCCTTCGTATAGTATACGACAAAATTTATTATAAAACAAAAAATAAATTACGTTTACGGGTTTTTGGTTGCTCTGGTATGAGCCTGGTTGACCAGATAGATGCCCGAGAGAGTGATGATTCCACCGATGATTTGAAATAGTTGGGGCACTTCCCGCAGAAGTGGAATGGCGAGAATCGTCGTCAGCACTGGCTGGACGAGCATGGTGGGGGAGACCACCGAGGCGGGCAGGTGCCCAAGGGCATAAGCCAGCGAGATGTACCCAACGATTTGTGAGATCACCGCAGCGCTGAGAAAGACGATCCAGGTGTTGGTGGAATAACCCGTCAGTGGGTTTTTAAGGACGAGATTGATGACCAGCAGAGTCAGGGCTGCGCTGAAAGACATCAGCCAGGTATAAGTGAGTGGATCGAAGAACTTTCGTCCCCGCTCAGTGGCGAGGTAGTAACCGGCGAAGAAAACGCTGGTGCCGAGGGCCATTAAATCGCCAACGCCGAAAGGAGGTTCTAAGAGAAAATCCGTGCCCATAATCAGGATTGCGCCGCTCATCGTCAGGATCAGCCCAATCCAGAAATCGCGCTTGAGCCGTTCGTGAAATACAATCAGCCCGACGAGTGCCACCCAAAGCGGAGCCGTATTTCCGATCAGGGTGGCGTTGGAGGCGGTGGTGTAACTCAAAGCAGTGGACCACAGCCCCAGGTCCAGGCCCGAAGCGATGCCGCCAAGGATGGGGAAGATGAGATATTTTAACGCCGGCAGCCTGTTTTTGCGCAGACGGACGATGAAAAATGGGGCGAGCATCAGCAAGGCAAAAAAAATCCGGTAGAAACCGGTGATCGGACCGGGAGCATCAGCCCAACGAACGAACATGGCGGAGAGGCTGAGCGATATTATTCCACTACCGAGGGCGATATAGGGAAAAATTTCAGCGAGACGGGGACGGGATTGCGGCGATGTGGTCATGGTTTCCGTTCGATCAGGGTTTTGACAGGTGAGACAGCAGGGCCGGGATTTCGCTCAGGGTTTCCACTGCCGCATCCGGGGTGATCGGGGGTGAATTCAGTTTTTTCGCGCGGCGTTTAATCCAGATGGTGAAAATTCCCAGCGGGCGCGCGCCACTCACGTCTGCATCGAGACGATCACCGATCATGGCGATTTCATCTGGCATATAGCCCCAGTTTGCCAGTGCCAGCTCAAAGATGCGCGGATGTGGTTTGCGGTAGCCGCAAGCTGCCGAGGTCAGGATGAAGTCAAAATATTGCCCGATGCCAAATTTTTTGGCCAGCTGGATGACATCACGGTTGTCCCCGGCGTTGGAAACCAGGCCGAGATGATATCCGGCTTGCTGAAGTGCTGTCATGGTTGGGATGGCGTCTTCTTCCAGCTGCCAGTTTTGTTGTGTGGTGGCATAGAAATGATCCAGGGCTTCGCGACGCAGCTTTTTAGGCACTGAAGGATGACCTTGATTGCTGAGCAGATCATGCAATACCGCCATCGTACTGGTTTCAAACAGATTATGATCCCGGTCGGTGTAATATTTGTCCAAACGCTGCTGAAAATCGGTCGGGAAAGTGTCTTCGTCGATGGTAATGCCATTGGTTCGCAATGTTTGTGACAGTTTACGCCCGGCGCGTTCATAAACGGGTGGCCAGGAATCAAGTGAATACATTAAGGTATCGCCAAGATCAAAGAGTACAGCTTGAATGGTTCGGTTCATAACAGGTATTGGTCGAAATTAGTATCCACGCTTGGGATCGAATATGTTATAGAGGCTTTGATTTGCCAGATAGCGGCGCAAATTTTCTATGAATAAGGCGGCCGCGCGTTCATTATAGTGCAGACTCCCGCCAGAGATGTGCGGGGTCAGGATAACTGAGGACATTTGCCAGAGAGGATTGGAGCTGGGCAAGGGTTCTTCAGGGAAAACATCCAGCGCGGCTCCGGCAAGCCTGCCACTTTTTAGGGCATTAATCAGATCCTCGTGGTTGACGACACCACCACGAGAAACGTCAATCAGGTAAGCATCCGGTTTTAACACTGCAAACGCGGCGTCGTTGAGCAGGCCTTCCGTTTCCCGGGTCAATGGAGTGGTGACCAGGACTATATTACACTCTTTGAGCATCGATTTCAAAGCCTGCGCCGGATAAAGGCGGTGGACGAGATCGCCCTGAGGGTCGCCCAGCCCTTCGACGATGTATCCTTCATCCCGCGTGCTCATCGCGTTCCGCTTGGTGGCCAGGATTCTCACGCCGAACGGTTGCAGCAGGCGCGCAACCTGCCGACCGATACTGCCATAGCCCACGATGCCGATCGTTTTTCCATTCAGTTCAAACGGCGCGTAGCGGTCAAAACGATCCCTGGGCCATTCCGATTTTTTTTGGCTCATGATCAAGGCTGGGAGTTTGCGGCTGAGCGCCAGCATCATCGCCAGGACGTGTTCCGCCATCTGTGGGGCGGCTGCGCCGCTCAAAGTGGTGACTTGGACTCCAGCTTTTTTGATGATCGGTTCATCGGTATAACGGTCAATTCCGGCGAAATGGAATTGGATCCAGCGCAGCGCCGGGACTTGTTCCGGTGCTGGCAGCACATTGCCGGTGTAAAGAATTTCTGTCCTTGCCCAAATTTCGGCGGAGATTTCGCTCGCTGTTTGAGCGGTGATGGCTGTCACGTTGATTGCGCTTGACAGGTTGGCGATCTGGCTGATCAGCGTTTCGGAGAAGGGGATAGTGACGAGGACTTCGGTAGGCATGGGTATTATGAATCAACGTTCGTTTTTTGGATTTTCAACCTTGTGTAAGCAAAAACCAATAACGAGCCGAAAATCAAGGCCGGGATGACCAGCAACCCGGCCTCTGGGCCGAATGCGCCGCCAGTCCACAGCACCGGACCGCTGACGGTATGTCGCAGCAGGTGAAAGGAATCAGTTCCGCTCACTGGAAATCCAAACACCACGCCTTCAAAGAAGTTCCAGCCGATGTGTAAGCCGATCGACAGCCACAACTGGCGGGTGAGCAGGTAAGGCAGCGCCAGGAACAGGCCAGCCAAAACAATGCCCAAGGTCGAAAGCCAGTTTGCGCTTGGGTTGAAAATGTGCAGGACGCCAAATATGGAGGATGAAATTAATACGCCCCAGAAGAGATTGAAACCACTTTCCAGTGTTTGTAAATGATAGCCGCGTGAAAGCAGTTCTTCCTGCCAGCCCACGATCAAAAAAACCACCAACCAGGCAGCCAGCCCGCTTGCTACGGTTGACGCAGTTTCAGTTTGCCAGGCAAATCCTTCAAATTTTGTCCAACCCAGCGCGACCTCGAGGCCGAAAATCAGGCCCATTTGGAAAAAAGTGATGACAATGCCCGTCAGAACATCCAAAAGTGCCTTTGCGTTCAGCTTTAATCCCAGGCTGACGATCGAGCGCCGGTCGAGAAAACGCCTGGTCAGAAAAGTGGCTCCGGTGATCGCAACCAGCATGGTCAATTCATTTGCCAGCATGGCGAGCGGCGAGTCAAAACTGACTTTGAACAGACCAATCGGGATGAAAACGATAATTCCTGTAACGGTGCTTAGTAATACCAGCAGCAGGGTATGGATCAGCAGTCGCCAACCGGCGCGCAGCCGTGGTTCGGAGTTTGAGATGAAGATTTGGCGCAAAATCCCGCGTTTTTGAGTTTCAGGTGTCATGTAGCATCTCTCATGGCTTGAATTTTACCCGTTCTTGGAGTATTTCCCTGAACGAAAAACTCCGTCGATTTGTTTGCGATTTCAACAAAGCGACGGAGTTTTTGGGCGCTGATATATGGCGCAAAATTTTTAAGAATTGACTTCGGATTCCGGGAAAACTTAACCAGCTTTGAGATAAATCCCGGTTGGATCGAGTTCTTCGTGCAGGATTTTAAGTTCACGCTCGGTGACAGGTTCCGTTACTTTGAGCGTTTCCGCCACTTTCAATGGCCAACCCGTATTTTCTAACGCCATTTCGACGGTTTTTCCGGGGTGCAGGGCGGTCAGCATCAATTCACCGTTTTGATCAGGTTCCAAAAAACCGACATCCGTCACCACGCCGATCGGACCTTTACCGCGCAAACCGGCTTTTTCCCGCTCTCCGCTTCCTCCAAGATACCCCGCGGATGTCAGAAAATCCACTTTTTCGGGGAAGCGCCGTTTCTGATGGGGAGTCATGATGTAGCAGCGATTCGCCCAAGCCGCAATTTCCTGCGCGCCGCCGGAACCGGGCAGCCTAACTTTCGGATGCTCGTAATCCGTGCCGACGATGGTGGCGTTGATATTGCCGTAGCGGTCAATCTGCGCGCCGCCCAGAAAGCCCACATCCACATTGCCGCGCTGCAGGTAGAGCGTAAAAATATCATACATACTGACCACTGAAAGCGCGCCACTGACCAGGGTGGGATCGCCGATCGAAAGCGGCAGGCGCGCCGGTTCCGCGCCGATGACGCCCGCTTCGTAAATCATGGTCAGGTTGGGCGCATGCGTCCGTTTCGCCAGGTTGCAGGCCAGGTTGGGCTGTCCCACGCCCACAAAAACCACGTCGCCGTCGCGCAGAAGCCGCGCGGCATTAATAATCATCAGTTCGGCAGAAGAATAAATCAGGTCAGTCATCCGTTCTCCTTTATAAAGTAGCCGTATTGGCCAAAAAAGACACGATTGTATCAAGGGTTTCTTGCGGTTTTTCGAGCGGCACGAGATGGGTGGATTTTTCCAGTGAGACGATTTTCGTCTCAGGCCGGACTTTTTCCACTCGGTGGGCGGTTTGGGCGAGAAACGTGTCAGTTTCCGCGCCGCGGATAATCAGGGTGGGCACTTTCAGCTTGGGCAAGCCCCACCACAAATCCATATCGCGCCAGACGCCGGTGTAGTAAATGCGAGCTTCCCATTCGGGACTATAGGCCAGTTCAAAAGCTCCGTCTGCGCGCGGTTTGCTGAGTCCGTTTACGTAGGTCTGCAGGTTTTCGTCGCTGAAAAAACGGAAAATGTGTCTGCGCCGGTAACCTCGATAAAGTTGTTCCAGGCTATCGAAGGTGCGGCGCCGTTTCAGCGCGCCTGCAATCAATGGGTGCAGGCGGGATGCAAATCCCAGCACTTTTGCCAGGTTAAACGTGGCAATAAAGCGCGGCGGAAAGAGGACCGGGTCGATCAATACTAGGGCGCGGAAGCGTTCAGGTTGGCGCAGCGCCGCCCGCAGCGTGACAATCGCTCCGAGGGAATGGCCAATGCCGATTACCGGTCCAAGCTTTTGTTCGTTGAGAAAGAATAGCAAATCATCGGTCAACGGATGCCAGGCGCCGATTTCCTCTGGCCGCGCGCCAGGCCAGAGCGGACGCAGGTGCATGGCGCTGACGTGAAAGCGGTTTTTTAGCAGCTCCATCAAAGGCAGGTAACAGGCGGGTGGATAACCGTTTGCATGGAGAAAGTGTAATTCGGGGCCGACGCCGCCAAAATCAGTGTAAGGAATCATGCGCTAATCTTTGCGAATTGGTTTTTTTGAAGGAGAACGGTGGCTGCGATGAACGGATTAATACTTTCCGTAGTTTACCGGTTCGCTCATCAGTGCCGCGACTTTGAGCATTTCATGTTTTTCGGCGCCCAGCTTTTGCCAATATTCATCACGGTCTGCGACGCCGTAAACCCATTCGTCCAGCCAGGCTTTGACAGTTTCCGGGTTTTCGCTGATTTTGTCCCAGGCGAGATAAAACTCATTGTCGCGGTCGTAGTAGCCTTGTGCGTAACTCGGATGCGCCGCGTGCGGAACGTGACAAACTGCGCTGACGATAAAGCCGGGAATCAGCGTGCGGTTTGGATCGGAACGGATGACGCTTTCATCCACCACTTCTTCAGCCGTTAAGATCACCTTTTTTGCAGCGAAAGCCACTTCCTTTTGCTCGCCGACGATGCCCCATAAATGGGCGTTGCCGTTTTTATCGGCGCGTTGAACGTGGACAATGGCCACATCCGGGTTCAGCGCCGGGACGGTGATCACTTCCTTTCCGGAATACGGATCGATAACGCGCTTAATCAGCGGGTTGGCTCGTTCCAGGTCAGTAGCGGCGGTCTGATTCATCGGTAAAAAGGGCAGGCCGCTGGCTCCGGCCTGTAAACGGGTAATCATCCCAAAATGGGAATACTCTTCCCATTCCAATTGCCCCTTTTCAAGCGCCGCGCGCACAATCCGCAGGCTGCCAACGCCCGGATTACCCATGTAGGAGAAAATCACTTTTTTGGCGCATCCCGCCGCCACCATTTGATCATAAATCAAATCAGGAGTGGCGCGCGCCAGAGTTAGATTTTTCTTGCCCTGCCGGATGATTTCATGCCCGGCTGCAAATGGAATCAGGTGGGTGAACCCGGCGGCGTAAACCACATCGCCATCCGAAACAAACTGTGAAATTGCGTCTTTCAAAGCCATGAATTTGGTCATTAGGTTGCCTTTTGTCAGGATGATTATTTCTTTTTGTCTTTCTTGGCCGCTTCCTTCTTGGCTTTGGCCTCACGACTTTTCTGCCGCATTTTGCGCAGACCTTCAAAGCGCCCGCTGGGTTGCGATGGGCGGGCGGTGCTGCGTTTGAAAATCCATCCAATCACCAGCAAGGTGGCGCCGATAAAAAAATAGCTGAAATAAGTGGTTGAGCCGATGTCCGAAGCAATAAACAGGACGATCAGCAGCAGCCCCAGCAGGAGAAAAAATGTTCCTATGCGTGAAATTAACAGGCTACGTTCATCGTTGTCCATCAGGGCCTCGGTTTGTGAGCAGAGAATAATGTCCGTTTGAACGGGTAGAACACCGGGTTGCCCGGCATGGCCGCGCGGAATTTGGCGCGAATATTTTCAACAAAAAGGTCTTTCCCGGTGCCAAGACGCTCAAAATAGGGCACAAGCGCCGTTCCTGAAACCCATTCCAGTACAGCGTCGGCGTTTTCCAAAACGTGGGGATAAACTTTTTCGAAGGCGATAATCTCTTCTCCACCCAGTTCGAACAGCAGGCGGGAATATTCTTCGATGGATAGCACGGGCGTCTGCCGCAAATAATAATCCAAAATGGAGATAAAGGGTTCTTCCCGGGCGGTTTCGCTGATCAGACGGTGCGAGATATGCGTGTGGTTGGATGGTACTTGCACCACGATTTGTCCACCCGCAGCCAGCCTGTCGTATAAGTGACCGATCAAACGCGGATGATTTTCACTCCACTGCAGGGCGGCGTTGCTGAAAATTAAATCCCACTGACCCGATAAGTTGGCCTGGTCGCCCAATTCGAAAGTCAGTCCGGCGCGTTTAACGGAATCGGCCTTCGCCAGCATTTGTGGAGATAAATCCAGGCCGAGCACGTCGCTTTCGGGCAGGATATCAGCGAGGCGTCGGGTGAGTTCTCCGGTTCCACATCCCAAATCGACAACTTTCAGGTGCGGACGTACCTCCACCAGTTTGAGCAAATCGTCAAACGGCGCGGAGCGTTGAGCTTGAAATTTGTGGTATTGGTCAGGATTCCAGGGCATGATTTTGGCTGTAGATGAGAGACCGTGGATGGTGGACGGATTTCACAGCTTTTCGTCCACCATCCACGGTCAAGAGCCGGGAATCTGTCAGTTATTTTTTTTGTCTGACGAGTGTGCGAATCTGTTCGTGCAGGTAGAGCTGGACGTAGTGGTAGCCGCCAGCGTTCTTGCCGCTCGATCCGGAGCCTTTCCAGCCGCCGAAGGGTTGGAATCCGGGCCACGCGCCGGTTGTGGCGCCTTGTGGGCGGTTGGCATAGGTTACTCCCGCTTCGATTTTGTCGAAGAAGATTTCGGCATCTTCTTCAGATCCGTAAATTCCTGCGGTGAGACCGTAATCGACGTCATTTGCCATGGTCATGGCTTCATCAAGAGTCTTGAATTTGCCGATGGTGGTGATGGGCAGGAACATCTCATGCTTCCACAGGCGATGGGAGTAAGGCACGTCGGTGACAAAGGTCGGTTGGCAGAAGTAGCCCTGGCCGAATTCGCCTTCGGTCAGGATGTTGCCGCCGGTCAGGAATTTTCCGGCCTTGCCGAGTTCCCCGGTGAAATCCTGGAAATCCTGGTAGGATGCTTTGTTGACAACCGGGCCGAGAAAGACTTTGCGGTCGGTGGGATCGCCGATGGAGAGTTTTTCGGTCAGTTCTTTGAGTTTTCCCGTCAGTTCATCGTAGACACCTTCCTGAATGTAGACGCGGCTGGCAGCGGAGCATTTTTGTCCCTGCAGGCCAAATGCGGAGCGGGCGATGCCTTGCGCAGCGTCTTCCAGGTTGGCGTTGTTGGTGACGATGGCCGGGTTCTTTCCGCCCAGTTCGAGCACCATTGGGCGCACCCATTTGCCATTGGCATAGTCGCGGAACATTTTCATCCCAACGTCATAGGATCCGGTAAAGGTGACTCCATCCACCTCGGGGCTGTTGACCAGGGCTGCGCCAATCGTGCGGCCGGGGCCGGTCACGAAGTTCATCACGCCATCCGGTAAACCGGCGTCGCGGAAACAATCGGCCAGCAGGCGGACGATGAAGGGCGTATCTGTGGCGGGCTTCATGACGATCGTGTTTCCGGCCGCCAGCGCCGCTCCGGCCGGGCCGCCGGTGAGAGCAAAGGGGAAGTTGAACGGGCTGACGACGAGCCATATGCCGTAGGGGCGCAGGACAGAAATATTGGTGACGTCGTGTTTGGGGAGCGGGTCTTTCCCCATTGGTTTGATGAAACCGTCGTTCTGTTCCATCATATCGCAGGAATAACGGATCAGGTCGGCGGTTTCGGCTACATCGCCCATTGATTCCATGCGATTTTTGCCAACTTCCATTGCCATCACTACGCCCAGGTCGGTCAGGCGCTCGTCGATCAAGTCGGCAGCTTTTCGCAGCAGGGAAATTCGTTCTTGCCAGGGAGTATGGCTCCAGCCGGGGAAGGCTTTGCGGGCGGCGCTTAAGGCCTGTTCCGCATGTTTTTCATTCCCCTTTTGCATGACAGCCAGGACAACATTTGTATTGATTGGAGTATGGTCTTCAAATTTTTCATCGGCAAAGACATCCTTGCCATTGATAATCATGGCCTGTTGTTTGCCGAGATTGGCTTTCAGTTTCGCAAGCGAGGCATCAAAATTCGCATGCAATTCTTCCGGCGGGTTGTACATCGTTGCGTAAGTGAGTTTAAAGCCTGCCATTCTAGAATCTCCTGAAGAACTGAGTATAGAATTGTTAACAATAAGTATAGCGTAGGATTTGATTAGCGTCAAAGCACTCGGATTGTGGGATTCAGCAACAAGTCCGATAATGAAGGGAAAAGGGGGTGGACAGATGGGAGCAGGCAAAAAAGATGGGTTGGATGAGAAAAATTGGTCAAAAGGCTGGGAATGCAGGCCTGTGCAGCGCAACAAGTGGCAGAGAGAAA
>CAILYI010000309.1 GCA_903838415.1 uncultured Anaerolineae bacterium
CACCCCCGTTGAAATTTCCAGTTCCCCAATTGTTTCGCCAACATCCACCGGTCTGGCTTTGAGCTTTTCCACAGCCACTTTAATGCCAACCCTGGACGAGAATCTAACTTCGACGCCAATCCCTTCTGCCATCCCCGGCTTCGGCGATGGTCCTCTTCCGTCAGGCAAAATCGTTTTCACCTGCTTTATCAATAAGATTGATCAAATCTGTCTCATGAATGCTGATGGGACTGGACGAACGCAAATTACCAACTTTCAAGCAACGGCCTTTTATGCTTCGCTCGCCCCAGATGGAAAGACGATTTATTTTTCGTCCCGCCAAAGCGGAAATTTTGAGATTTACTCCATCCAAGACAATGGTAAAAAGGTGAAACGTCTGACAAAGGGCATTGGTAGTTTGTTTGCCCCTGAGCTTTCTCCGGATGGACAACAGACCGTCTTCACAAATGACTCGGCGGGAAAGCAGGGAATATGGATCATGAATGCCGACGGAGACGCCCCGCATGCCATTACCGATCAAAACGATATCGATCCCACCTGGTCGCCAGATGGTTCGATGATTGCATTTGCTTCATCCCGACCAGGAATGCGCCAGTTGTTTACCATGAATGCGGATGGTTCAAACATCCGTCAGGTGACGAAATTGGACAAGATGGGCGGGCGTAGCACCTGGTCACCCGATGGGACCAAACTGGCCTTTTATGCAGGGTCTACCAACGATCATAATATTTTTGTGATCAACGTGGATGGGACAGAGCTGAGACAGCTCACCCAAGCTGGAGATAACCTCGGCCCAAGTTGGTCGCCAGATGGGAACTGGATCGCCTTCACCTCATTTCGGGATGGGAATAACGAAATTTATATTATTCATCCAGACGGGACACAGCAGGTGCGCTTGACGAATAATTTGATCTCGGATTGGCAACCTCGTTGGGGGAAATAGAATAAAGCGCCAGATACAGGCACTTTGGATGTTTGGTACTTGTACTTTTAGTGAATTTATTCTAGACTAAATAAAATCAATACTCGCTCTTTACTTTTACCGGGGTCATATGGCCATTAATAATAGCGTTGTTGCCGTTTTGAACGACAGAGACAAAATCGTCGGAACAGGTTTCCTTGCCAGCGAAAACCTGATTGTCACTTGTGCCCATGTGGTTGTTGCTGCAGATGCCATCGATGGCGACACAGTTCAGGTGCGTTTCGATGGGCAAGCGGAGAAGCTAAACGCCTTTGTAGTGCCGGAATACTGGCGTGGTGCAGATAAAGACGATGTTGCCATCTTGCGCCTGGAGATTGTGCCACGAGGCGTGACCCCCTTGCCCATGGCACCCGCAGCTGGTAGTGCTGGTCATGATTTTCATGCCTATGGTTATGCCATCGTAACCGATGTTCAGGGGATTGGCGCGCGCGGTAAAATTATTGATATCGTCGATCATGGTCACCAGGTGCAGTTGACTTCCCAGGAGCCCGACCACGGCATGAGCGGCGGGCCCGTTCTGGATGAGCAGCGGGGAGTGGTGATCGGGATGGTCACCAAGGGGAAAAATCAGGTGGATGAAAACAAAAGCTTGCGCAATATTTACACCACCTTTGCCACTTCAACTGAGGTCATTTTTGAAGTTTGCCAGGCATTAAAACCGACCGAAATTTGCCCATACCGTAGCTTGGATGTTTTCACCGAAGAATACGCGCCATTTTTCTTTGGGCGTGGGCATGTGGTAACAAAGCTCTTGGAAAGCCTGAAGCGCGAGCCGCGTTTTCTGGCGGTGTTAGGTCCCTCTGGTAGTGGCAAGTCATCGGTTGTGCGGGCTGGATTGATCCCTGCGCTGCGCCAGGGGAAAGTACCTGGCGCCCAAAAATGGGAGATTTTAACCGTTCGTCCGGCAAACCAACCTTTTGAGCAGTTGGAGCGGGTCGGTCTGCTCAACTCGCAAGCCGGGCTGGAAAATTCTGTTAAGGATTGGCTCACGGAACACCCGGAGAAAACTCGTTTAATCCTGGTGATTGACCAGTTTGAAGAAGCACTGATTTCCACCCCGGCAACTCTTAGACCAAAATTTATCGCAGAATTGGCCCAGGTACTCGATTCGTCGGCAGCCATTACCGTTGTTCTGACCTTACGCGATGACTTTTACAGCCGTTTTTTGCAAGATGCAGCCAGGTTGGCCGGTTGGCTGGAACGAGGTCTGGTCAATACGCCCCCGGTTTTGGAACAAGATGATTTACGAGCCATGATTGTTGGGCCGGCAGAGTCAATTGGCCTGACTTTTGAAGATGGCCTGGTCGATGTCATCATTGCCGATGCCTGCGAAACTGACCGCACAAAAGGCCTGGCCCGCAGTACGATTTTGCCATTGCTGGAATTTGCTTTGACGCAATTGTGGGAACTTCGCCAGGATGGACGTTTAATCCATGCTGCTTACCTAAAGATAGGCGGGACCACTGGCAGCCTTTCGCAATGGGCCGATCGCATCTATTATGAGCTAAGTCCCTCTGAGCGGAAATTGACCGAGGAAATTTTCTGCGAGTTGGTGCACCTTGGGGAAGAAAAGGAACAAGTTCCTGACACAAGGCGCGTAATTCCAATCGCTGAATTAACGAATCTTCGGAAAGATGGAACGGTTGAGCCAGTGATTGGGAAGCTGGTGCAAGCGCGGTTACTCTCTGTCCAGCGAGAAGATGAAACCGGACAGCAATCAATAGAAATTATTCACGATGCGTTGTTACGCGAGTGGGGTTTGTTGGGGAGATGGGTTGATGATTTTCGTCATCGCGAGCAAATCGCACGTGAAAGGCGCAGGCGCCTGACGATCTTTGGGTTATCCTTCGGACTGGTCTTAATGATCGCCCTGGCCGTTTTTGCCCTGTTTGAGTGGAATAGTGCCGTGCGCCAGGCCCAAATTGCGCTGGCTCGCCAGTTGGTGGCGCAAGCTGAGTCCACGATTGCAACGAGAAGTTCGAAACAGATGATCGCTGTCTTGCTGGCAGTCCGCTCCATGCAAATTGTCCCATCTGGCGAAGCCTCACGTGTCTTACTGAATAACAAATTGGCGCGTTCAAAAGTCCACATTACCATGGATGGCGAGGTACGTTCCGTTGCCTTTAGCCTGGATGGTAAATTAGCAATCGCTGCAGGTGCAGATACTGTGCTCCTGTTAGAGGTTGCCACTGGAAAAGAGCTCGCCCGGATTAAGTTCGACGATTTGGTCTACTCAGTTGTTTTCAGCCCGGATGGAAAATTCATGGTCGCGGGTTGTCGCGATAGTACCGTTTTAGTATGGGATGTTACGAACGCGCGTGAAGTCTTTCGACGATCTCAGGATGGGAATGTCTACTCGGTCGTTTTTAGTCCGGACGGCAATTACATAGCTGCCAGCGGGGAACAAGTGATTCGGGTCTGGCGAGCGGATACTGGCACCGAGGTCACCCGGATAAAAATCAATACAGGGCCGGTCTTTTCGCTTGAATATAGCCAGGATGGGAAATATTTGGTTTCGGGAGACAGTAAGACTGCGCGGGTCTGGGATGTTGTCACCGGAAAGGAAATTGCTCGAAAGAAGCATGACGATCGGGTGAATGCAGTCGCTTTCAGCCCGGATGGAAAGTATGTTGTCTCAGGGAGCGATGATTTTACAGCGCGGGTCTGGGAAGCAGAAACTGGCACAGAGATCTCCCGGGTAACTTTTACAGGCGCCGTCACGTCTGTTGCTTTTAGCCCTGACGGAAAACGTGTGGTTTCGGGGAGTCGTGACAATATTGTTCGAGTCTGGGATGCAATGACCGGCGGAGAGATTGTGCGCGTCTCCCATGATGGAAGTGTCTTTGTGGCTGAATTTAGCCCAAGTGGTCAAAGCGTAGTCTCCGGAGGCAGCGATAATACCGTTCGAATTTGGGATGCCAAAACCGGGGAGGAATCTGCCCGAATGACCCATGATGGGCTTGTCTACGCGGCAGCGATCAGCCCAGAGGGAAAGTATGTGATATCAGGCAGTTATGACCATACGGTTCGAATTTGGGAGACGTTTACGAGCGCCGAGGTTGCACGCATGACCCATAATGGTAGAGTTTATACGGTTGCCTTTAGTCCAGATGGCAGATATGCGGTCTCAGGAGGCAGCGATAATACGGCGCGGGTCTGGGAAGTAGCAACCCAGACTGAGCTTTTCCGAATGCTGCACGATGATTTTGTATATGCTGCTGTTTTCAGCAAGGATGGAAAATACGTTGCCTCGGGAGGTGGACATATCGTTCATCTGATGGAAGTGGCAACTGGCAAAGAGATTGCTACCATGAATCAAGATGCTTCAATTTTTACAGTTGCTTTCGGCCCGGATGGAAACTATATCGCATCCGGGGGCGATGACTTTACCGCACGAGTCTGGGATGCGAAAACTGGCCTGGAAATTTCCCGCATGGAACATACCGCCAGGGTACGCTCGGTCGCTTTTAGCCCGGATGGAAAATATGTGGTTTCCGGAAGCGTAGATAGCACTGCGCGTGTCTGGGATGCAATGACCGGCAATGAAATTGCCTGTCTGAACCACGACGGTGAAGTGTATTCCGCATCTTTTAGTCCGGACGGAAAGTACATTGTTTCGGGGGATGCCACTACCGCCCACGTCTGGGACATAATGACGAGTAAGGAAATTGCCCGCGTCGAGCAAGGGAATTTTGTCTATTCGGTGGCTTTCAGCCCAGACGGAAAGTATATTGCATCAGGTGGCGCACGCACATCCAAGGTTTGGGAAGCACTGACCGGGAAGGAAATCGCCAGCTTATCCCACGATGGAACGGTGAACGCAGTGGCGTTCAGCCCGGATGGTCAATACGTGGTTTCGGGGGATGATAAATCCGCGCGTGTCTGGAAGGCTATGACTGGAAAAACGGTTGCAGAAATGAGCCATAACAATCTGGTCAAGGCTGTTGCTTTTAGCCCGGATGGAAAATTTGTGATTTCGGGAGGGGTTGATAAAACCGCCCGCGTTTGGCTTTGGCAGCCAAATGATTTAATTGCGAATGTTTGCGCCTCTTTACCTCGCAACCTGACACGTGACGAATGGGACTCGTATCTGAGCGATCAGCCTTATCTGAAAATTTGTCCAGATTTGACCGATGAACTGGAACCGAGATCAACACCGTAAAATAACAGCTTGCTTCTTTTCTAAATCCCTGGGCGTGGCCAGGCAATGCCAGTTGAAGGCGAGCAAATCGGTGGTCTTGAAGCAAAGTGGCAACCGCAGCGGAATTTGTCATATCGGTATACCATATTCTCGTGCAGAGAGACAACACCGCTCGAACATAGCGTATTGATTTTTTGCCGATGGGTGTGTTGTACAATATATTCGCTCATGAAAACTTTTGAGATAATCTATCAGTAACTGGCCGCCGGAGAATTTGAATTCACCCATCATGCGTTGCGGCGTGCCGCTGAACGCAATATTGCGGAGCAAGAAATTCGTCAAATAGCAGAAAACGCCAAAGTTATCGAAGATTATCCCGAAGACAAATATTCGCCCAGTTGCCTGGTTTTTGGTTATACCAAAAGAAAACGACCACTCCATTTACAGGGTTCCTACGCTGATACAGATTTGCTAAGAATCATCACCTTGTATGAGTCTAATCAAAAAGAATGGATTGAGTTCACGAAACGGAGTTAGGAATAGAGTTGTTCCTGAATAGGATTAAAGTAAGAGAGTATTCCAGAGACCGGAACAAAGAGCAATAACATCGTCTTCCATCTTGGGTTTGCGATTGCGAAACGCGTGAACCAAAATATTGAAACGCTTAATGCCTGCGATAGC
>CAILYI010000310.1 GCA_903838415.1 uncultured Anaerolineae bacterium
CCGCGCGGGGTCGACGAATTCAAGCCGATGTGAACGGCAGTTACAACATATTGCGTAAAGAAGTCCCTTGTGCGTTTGGCGCCGCGGGGATAGAGGGCGCCGTAGTTCGCCCGGTCAGACTCGTTCTGGCGAAATAAAAAACCTAAAAATTAGTCATTGGAATATATGTCTATATTTTTGAGAACTATAGTTGAGAAACGCACGATCACCCAGCCTGGAAAGACCCCTAAACAAAACAAGGAAATTCTGTCTATGTCAATCACCAATCAGGATATTCAACGCTTCAAGCAAAACCTGCAAAAGGAAGTGGATGGAGCCGCGCTCTACATTGTGCTGGCCCAAAAAGAAACGCGCCCCGAAATGCAGACCGTCTACCAGAAGTTATCTGAAAGCGAGCAGCGACACGCTCATTTCTGGCGCGAAAAGCTGACATCCGCCAACGTAACCATCCCTGACCCCAAACCCACCTGGCAGACTATGACCTTGATCTGGCTGGCGCAGCGCTTTGGGCCGCAATTTGTCCTGCCGACTATCTCCAGCCGCGAAAAAGCCGATAGCAACGCCTACGCCAATCAGCCGGAAGAGGAAACGGCCTCAATGTCCCAGGAAGAACAAGCGCACGCCCGACTGCTCTCAGCTGCCAGCAGCGGAGGCGGCGTCTCCGGGAGCATTGTCGCCGAAACCGAGGGGCGACATCGTTCCTCCGGCGGGAATGCCCTGCGCGCGGCCGTCTTGGGTGCCAATGACGGCCTGGTATCCAACCTGAGCCTGGTAATGGGCGTCGCCGGTGCGGAACTGGCCGGTCACGGGATTCTGATCACCGGCCTGGCGGGACTTTTAGCCGGAGCCGGTTCCATGGCGTTGGGAGAATGGCTTTCGGTGCAAAGCTCGCGTGAATTATATGAGCGCCAGATCCGCATCGAGAAAGAAGAACTGGAAAACAACCCCGAAGAAGAAATTGAAGAATTGTCCCTGATTTACCAGGCCAAGGGACTCTCCGAGACGCGCGCCCAGGAACTTTCGCGCAGCTTGCTGGCTAACCAGGCCACCGCGCTGGATACGCTGGCGCGCGAAGAATTGGGCATCGATCCGCAGGAATTGGGCGGGTCGGCCTGGGAAGCGGCTTATACATCCTTCATTTTATTTGCGGTTGGGGCGATTATCCCTGTCCTACCCTTCATCTTTTCAAGCGGCATGACAGCGGTCTATGTCAGCGTCGTGATCAGCGCATTGGGTTTATTCGGCATTGGCGCGGCAATCACACTGATGACCGGTCGCAGCGTCTGGTACTCCGGCCTGCGCCAGGTGCTCTTCGGGCTGACAGCCGCCGCCCTGACCTACGGCATCGGCCGTTTAATTGGCGTTTCGATCGGCGGATAACCTTTCTTCGACACACAAGCCCGCTCGAAATCCAGCACTTTGCCAAAAGAAATTCGGCAAAATGATAGGTTTACACTTTTGCTGATGTGGCCTGTAACTTCATACCAAGCGCATTGATTACTTTTAGAATTGTAGCGAAATCTGGATGCCCTTCAGGAGATAAAGCTTTATAAAGACTGGTACGCCCAAGGCCAGCCTGCTCTGCAATTTTGGACATTCCTTTGGCTCTTGCTATTTCCCCGAGAACCGCAGAAATCAATGCGGGATCGCCGTCTTCAAACGTTGCGTCCAAGTACAGCACCATATCATCATCTGATTCCAGATGTTCAGATGCGTCCAATAAACTGGTGGTTATCATATTTTTTTTCATGTACGTTCCTCCTTCAATCTTTGAGCAAGTTCATGCGCTTTCTGAATATCCTGTGATTGAGTGGATTTATCGCCGCCGCACAGCAAGATGACTACGATATCTGCTCGTTTTACTATCTGAACCAGAGGCTGCTTGGTTTTTTTAATAAACCAAGCAGCCTCTCTTAACAATTCTTGGATGAAAACGCTACTTCCTTCGCTTTTCCACTTCGCTCTTGGCACTATTAATTAGCTGTTTCCAAATTTCGAGCGCCTCCGGGCCAATCCTTGCAGCCTCTTTTGAAACAACATCGAAGTCTATTGGAACATCGCTAAAACCACTCAGGTCAAACACCAGCATCGAATTGATATCTACAGGATGTTTGGCAGATTGGCCCTCTTGCCAGGCCCTCAATTTTCCCACAATAATATCAGCGGGGTGCGCTACCCAGGCTTCGAAGGTTGTGCCGGTGGGATCGATAAACTCCCGACGAATTCGGCGTTCAAAAGCCAGTCGATATTCTGGTTCACGGCGAAGTGGTACCAGATCTGCCTTGACACCTTCATTCGTATCAATGATATTGAACATGATTCCCATCTCGGTGGAACTGCGCATCATTTCAGGATCCGCATAATAGCGAGGCAGAGGAAAACGATCAGCTAATGCGTCAAAATCCTGAGAGCGAAGATCAACCAGGATATCAATATCATAGGTCGTGCGGCTTATTCCAAAGGCATAACCGCCAAACGCCCCCACGATCATGTAAGGCGCTCCAATTTCATCCAAAGCGTGCACAATTTCTACATAAAAAGAAACTGAACTCATTTCGATTCCATGCGTACTGGTGTGAGGTACGCCAATACTTTCATATTGATCTCAGACGTTGATAAATCAGGGAAGCGCTTTCGAAAGGTGCCCCTTAAAGCAGCCATTGAAAACTCCTGCGCAAGCATGGGTGGAATAATGCGCCTGGCCGGTGGAAGCTTTGCGAGCAATTCCATCTGGGTCCAGTCGATAGGATCGAGGCCTTTGATGATGACAGCAATTTCATCTGGAGTCAGTGGTAATTTCTCATTCATATATGTTTTATTGTATGCGATTTTGCGCTAACATGCGAATTGAGCTAATCGCTATCCGACTTATCACACTGATGACAGGACGCAGTTCCAGGTGCTCTTTGGCTGACAGCCGCCGCCCTGACCTACGGCATCGACCGATTCGGTAGAATATTCCTTAAAGAAAATCGGTGATGTGCAGAATAAATTCTGCACATCACCGATTTTCTTCTTCCAGCAACCGGGCAGTCAAGATTTCAGTAACCCGGTCGGTTCGTAGTTTTAATGATCGAAGGTCTGAGCCTATTTCTTATCGTCTATTTTTCAGCCAATAATGGCACGGTGGTATAGAAAACAAAACCTGAAAGCCAAATCCGGGCAGGCTTGCCAGAATAGCGATTCATGAGCTGAGCGACGCATCTGACATTATTAGTGTCTGTAAACTTGCATTTAATTTGCTTAGACTGCTTATCCACAATCAGAGAACCTTGAATCTCGCTTATCCTGGTAAAACCTGAGACCTTGAAAGTGAGCACCAGAGTGTTTTTAATATATTGAAAACCACTCAGGCTGACCTTCTTCGCGCCGATTGGTTTGGCGGCAGCCCCGACACTCAAGGCCAAAATCGAAATCAAAACAAATAACACTATGCTTCTTTTCATTAGAAATCTCCTTGTATTTCTCAGAATTTTCAGCGCAGCTTGCAAATAAAAAGCATGGCTGTTAACATAAGGCAGGTTCAACAAACTAAAATTTCCACTGATTGTCTTCGTCTGCGTGGCGGCAAAACCACATTCGCATCAGTTTTCTTTCATGCCCTTTCTTTAATTTCAACTTGATATTTGGCAGTGGCAGCTTGAGACAGACCCTGTTTAGTCCGTTGCTTACTTACCACTACACAATTTCACTATAACACTTACTACCTTACAGCGAACTATCAATAAGACCGATACGAATTAAAAATGCATTGCAAACAAATCTGTTTGTTACGGAGACCCTGCCCCCAAACAAGCAACAAGAGCACCCCAAAAGTTCAAATTGCGCCGCAACGTCTTGTATAATCACTATCGTCATGGAAATTTCCCCCCACCTTCAAGGAATTCTCGACAACCTTCCGACCAAACCCGGCTGTTACATCATGAAAAACGCCGCCGGGACGATCATCTACGTTGGAAAGGCGATCAACCTGCGCAACCGGGTGCGTTCCTATTTCCACGCCGATGCCAGCCACGATGGAAAAACCCGTCGGCTGGTGCGAGATATCACGCATCTCGAGTGGATCGTGGTCGGTTCCGAACTGGAAGCCTTGATTTTGGAAATGAACCTGATCAAGCGGCACCGGCCCAAATACAATATCCGCTTAAAGGATGACAAGCGCTACCCGTATATTAAAGTGCATTGGAAAGAAGCGTTTCCACACGTCAGCGTGACCCGCCAAATGACCGAGGATGGTTCCCGTTATTTTGGGCCATACACCTCCGCCTGGGCCGTGTACCAGACCCTGGACGTCCTGCGCCGCATCTTTCCCTACCTGACCTGTGACCGCGAGATTACCGGACAGGACAGCCGCGCCTGTCTCTATCAAGACATCAAGCTGTGCAGCGCGCCCTGCATCGGCGCAATCGCCCAGGATGGATACCGTCAGATGATCTCCGACTTGATGGATTTTCTCTCCGGTCACAGCGAAACGATCACCAGCCGCATGCAGGATGAGATGAATACCGCCGCCGAGGAGCTGCGCTTCGAAAAAGCGGCCGCTTTGCGTGACAGGCTGCGGGCGGTGCAGTCCATCATCGAACGGCAAAAGGTCGTTTTTGCGGCGGATTACCTTGATTCTGACGTTTTAGCCATGGCGCGCACGGACGGCGAAGCTTGCGTGCAGATTTTCTTCATCCGCAGCGGCAAACTGATTGGACGGGAATACTTCATCCTGGAGGGCACCGAGGAAACCACCGATTCCGAGGTCATGACGCAATTCGTCCAGCAGTTCTACGCTGAAGCCGCCTCCATCCCCGACCAGGTGATGCTGCCCAATCAGCTTGAAGAAGCCCAAATCGTGTCACAATGGCTGCGGTCAAAGCACGGCGGGAAAAAGGTCAAGATGTTTGTGCCAAAGTCCGGCCAGCCCAAAGATCTGGTGCAGATGGCCGCCGAAAACGCATCCGAAACATTGCAAGCGCTGCGCGCCCAGTGGCAGGCCGATTCGCACAAACAGGAAATGGCGCTGGCCGAACTGCAATCGGCTTTCAGACTGTCGCAGCCGCCCAATCGTATCGAATGTTATGACGTGTCGCATACGCAGGGCGTAGCCACGGTCGGCGCGATGGTGGTGTTTGAACAGGGCGTGCCAGCCAAAAAACTGTATCGAAAATTCAACATCGACAGCACTTCCATCGGCGCGCCGGACGATTTTGCCAGCATGGAAGAAATGCTGACGCGGCGCTTCAAAAGATGGCAATCCGCCAGCGAAACGGTCACCCCGGCTCCGGGTGCGAAAGCGGACGAGTCATTCTCCTTTTTGCCGGATTTAATCATCGTCGATGGCGGGAAAGGCCAGTTAAGCCGCGCCGTCAAAGTGCTGGAAGATTTCGGTCTGTTCGAAAAAGTTCCGGTGGTGGGTCTTGCCAAACGCGAGGAGGAAGTTTTCTTTCCACATAAATCCGATTCGTTGATGCTGCCGCGCCATTCTCAGGGACTTTATCTCGTGCAACGCATCCGCGACGAGGCGCACCGTTTCGGTATTACCGCGCACCGCGAGCGACGCACAAAACAGGGCATGGCCTCGAAGCTGGACAGCATTCCAGGAATTGGCCCGGCGCGCCGCAAGTCCCTCTTGCGGCATTTTGGTTCTGTGGATAAGATTAGGCAGGCTACGCTGGATGAATTGACAGCGGTGGCAGGCATCACCAAAGCCGTGGCGGAAAGCGTCAAAGCGCACCTGGATTGAATGAATCGGACTGGCAAAACAGGTAATCCCAGCCAATTTCGGGAAATCACGGTAAAATGTAGGCCGCAAAGCCTGACGATTACATGAAATGGTTCCTATTCCTGCCCGGAATAGCGCTTTTGCAGAGAAATCTCGTATTTGAAAAAGGGTAAAAACATGGCAAAGAAATCAAAAAACAGCAAACCTGAAAAACAAGATTATCATTCGCGCCAGGTGCGCCGCAACCAGATGATTTTTGGATTCGTCGCGGTCGTCCTGATTCTCTCGATGGCGCTTTCGATGGTCAAATTCTAGCGAAACCAACTCACCTTGAGAAGCTGCAAGGTTGACTCAGATCACGGTCATCCGCGCGGCGCAAAAGCCGCGCTTTCTTTCGCAAGACCAGTTTTTTCAGATTATTTTCCGGAGTGAAGCGCTTTATTGGGCGCCTGGCCTGCAACTGGAAAATAATTCCAAATCATTCTTTCATGAAAACGTAAACTATGCTCGCTAACCTTGCTGGAATTGAAGAACGCTACGAAGAGCTCACCCGCCAATTGTTGGAAGTCGGCAACGATTACCAGAAAGCGGCCGATTTAAACAAAGAACGCTCCGATATTGAGGTGATCGTCGAAAAAGCGCGCGCCTATCGCGATGCGCTCAATCGTCTCGCGGAAGCCAAAACCATGCTCGAGCATGAGCATGATCCCGAAATGCGCGAACTGGTTGATATGGAAGTGGCCGACCTCGAGCCGAAAATCCCGGAATTCGAAGCGGAACTGAAAAACATGCTGGTCCCGAAAGACCCGCGCGACGAGAAAAACGTCTTCGTTGAAGTCCGCGCTGGAACCGGCGGCGACGAAGCGGCCCTGTTCGCGGCGGATTTATTCCGCATGTACATCCGCTATGCCGAGCGCCAACACTGGAAATCGGAAGTCATGTCAGCCAGTGAAATCGGCATCGGCGGGTATAAAGAAGTCATTTTTGAAATAAAAGGCAAGGGCGCGTTTTCCAAGCTGAAATGGGAATCGGGCGTCCATCGCGTGCAGCGCGTCCCTTCCACCGAATCCCAGGGCCGCATCCACCCCTCCACTGCAACGGTGGTGGTATTGGCCGAAGCGGATGATGTCGACATTACCATTCCCGACAGCGACATTGAAATCGACGTCTACCGTTCGGCGGGCGCGGGCGGACAAAATGTGCAGAAAAACTCCACGGCGGTCCGCATCACCCACAAACCGACCGGGATCGTGGTGGCCTGCCAGGACGAACGCTCCCAACTACAGAATAAGATGCGCGGCATGTCCATTTTGCGAGCACGCTTGTTCGAAATTGAACAACAACGTCGCCAGGCCGAACTGGAAGATTCTCGCCGTTCGCAGGTGGGCACCGGCGAGCGCTCGGAAAAAATCCGCACTTATAATTACCCACAGTCGCGCGTGACAGATCATCGCATCGGGATTTCTTCCTATAACCTGCCGATGGTGATGGATGGTGACATCGAACTGTTCATCGAAGAGCTTTCCCAACGTGACGAAGCCGGGAAACTTTCAGCAGCAAGCACGGACGACGACGAATAATCCGACCAAGGGCGCGATCACACATCGCGCCCTTTTCTTTATCTCTTGAGGACATCTGGCATGACCGACAACGACAACCCCGCTTTTGGCGCAGCGCTCCAGCCTTTTATGGGCATCCCGTCATTTATGCGCCTGCCAGTCACCCGCGATCTGACCGGCGTGGATGTTGCCATCCTGGGCGTACCGTACGACAGCGCTACTTCCAATCGCGGCGGCGCGCGCCTTGGGCCACGCAAAATCCGCGAGATGTCGATGATGATCTGGGGCTACAACTCCACGCTCAATGTGCGGCCCACCGAGCGGCTCAAAGTTGTCGATTACGGGGACGTGAGCATCATCCCGACTTCGATCCTGCACACCATGGAAGCCATCAGCGCCACCGCCAGCGAAATCATCGAACAGGGCACCACGCTCATTTCCCTGGGCGGCGACCACTCGATTGCCCTGCCGCTGCTGCGGTCACACGCCAAGAAGTTTGGCCCGCTCTCAGTCGTCCACATCGACGCGCACATCGACACCTGGGAAGCCGAATTTGCAGCCATCCCCTACAGCCACGGGACACCTTTCCGCTACGCGTTGCAGGAAGGGTTGATTCGCAAGGATGCCTACATCCAGGTCGGGATCCGCGGGCCGGTCAGCAACGAAAAGGACTATGCCGAGGCGCTCGAACTGGGCGCGCGCATGATTACCATCCACGAAGTCATGGAAAAGGGCATCCCGGCCGTGCTGGCGGAAATCCACGCGCGAGTGAAGGGGCCGCTTTACATCTCGCTGGATATTGACGCGGCCGATCCGGCCTACGCGCCCGGCACCGGCACGCCCGAAGTCGGCGGGATGAGCAGTTACCAGCTTTTGAGTCTCGTGCGCGGCCTGCGCGGGCTGGATATCGTCGGCTGCGATCTGGTTGAGGTCTCCCCACCTTTCGATCATGGTGATATAACATCCATATTGGCATCCAACCTGACCTTTGAGTATTTATCCTTACTGGCGCTGAAAAAGGAATAGAAAACCCGTTTGCAAGCAGGAAATTCGTTGAGCGGTAACCGTGACGCGGCACACTCCAAATACGAAACCAGTGATGGTAAGCGCAAAGTGACGCCATTAGTATCAGCAGCTTGCAACCAGGATCAGTTGCTGGATACGCTGGAAGGTGATCGAAAACAATAAATCCAAATCCGAAGCATTTTTCGTCCGGTTCGGAAGAAAAATAGCAGAGAAATTTCCGCTTCAAGAATCTCTCTGCAGCAACTTGGTGAAAGGTGCATTGAACAGCGCGGATGCGATAGAATTGATCTGAGAGGAACCATATCGATGACCCCAGACGAACTGCTTCAGTTGGTTGCCCACGGTGAAACGCTAACGATTGAATTCAAAAGCGATCGTGGCCCGCTGCCCGATAGTGACCTGGTCGAAAGCGTGGTCTGCCTGGCGAACCACAGCGACGGTAAGTTGTTGATTGGCGTTGAAGACAATGGTCAGATTAGCGGATTGCATGCCAGTCACCGTCCTGTGCCGAATCCGGGCCTACCTCGCTCATCTTCGGGCGCCCTGGCGGCTTTCATTGCCGCCCGCACGGTGCCGCCGCTGGCTGTAGAAGTGGATTTTGTGGATGTCAAAGAAAAGATGGTGGCCGTTCTCTCTATTGCCCCTGCCAAGCAGCCAGTAGCGACCAGTGATGGGCGCGTGTTGATTCGCTACCTGGATGTCCATGCGCAACCAGGCTGTCGACCGCTATACCCCTATGAGCTATCCAGTTGGCGCGCCGATCATGGGCAGAATGACCTGAGCGCCTTGCTCGCGCCTGATGCCACCTGGGAAGACCTGGATATTGTGGAATTTGCGCGCCTGAAACGGATGGTGGCAGAATATAACGGTGACCAGGTGCTGTTGGATCTTTCGAATGAGCGCATTGCCGCTGCTTTGGGGTTTGCGCAGCCTGACGAGAATGGCGCGTTGCGCCCAAGCTTATGTGGGTTATTAATGGTGGGAAAAGAAGCGGCTCTCAGGCGGCATCTCCCTGCGCACGAGGTGGCTTTTCAGGTGCTGCACGGTACGGACGTAACTGTGAATGAATTTCGCCGCTGGCCCTTGCTACGTATTTATGAATGGTTTACCCAGGCGATTGATATTCGTAACGAAGAACAGGAAATCTTGTACCAGGGCGTGCGAGTGGGAGTTCCCCGTTATGATCGGCGTGGCATTCGCGAAGCCATCAACAATGCACTCATCCATCGCGATTATACCCAGCTCGGCGCAGTGCATATCCAATTGCATGACCAACATCTGCGCGTGGTCAACCCCGGGGGATTCCCCGCCGGGGTGCAGCTCGATAACTTGCTCAGCGCCCGACCGAGAGCGCGCAACCCACTCCTGGCAGATGCTTTCAAACGCATTGGGCTGGTAGAACGTTCGGGGCGCGGATTGAGTATCATCTTTCAAGGGCAGGCACGCAATGGACGCGCGGCGCCGAACTATGCCCGTTCGGACACTTTCGGTGTGACGGTGCTCCTCGATAGCAGCCCTCCCGACATAGCTTTCGTTGAGATGACGCTGCGTGTTCAACAGCGCCTGGAACGCGCGCTGCATACTGAGGAGTTGATCGTTTTGTGGCAGCTCTGGCATGATGGGGTCACACCCGCGTCCCAGCTGGAAGGCGCCATCCCCCCAGGCGAGACGCTGGCAGACATGCTGCGCGAAGGCTTGATCCAAGCACGCGGCGATATGTACGATGTGTCAGCCGACCTGAAACCCGCAGAAAGGCGTTCCAGCCTTTCCCCAGAAACAATGATTTTGGACTACACTCTCAGTCACGGGCAAATCACGCGCCGCGAAGCAGCAGCCTTATTAGGACTTAACACCGAACAAGCCCGCTACCACCTTGAAAAACTGGTCAAACAAGGATTACTTCAACGCATCGGGCAGGGACGCGGCGCGGCTTATCGACCAAGTGGAAAACATCAAATAAACGGGGAATAAACGGGGAATCCCCGATTAATTCCCCGTTTATTTCCCCGTTTACAACGAATATATTTACCGCAAAGTTAGGAATATCACAAAAAAACCCGCCTTTCGATCATGGTGATATAACATCCATATTAGCATCCAACCTGACTTTTGAGTATTTATCCATTTATCCTTACTGGCGCTGAAAAAGGAATAGAAAAACCCGTTTGCAAGCAGGAATTTCGCCGAGGGGAACGCGGGTTTGAATATTTATGAACCTTCCTGACATTTTTTCCCAACCACGATTTAAATTGATCGCGCGGATTCTGGCGGCATTGCTGGTAATTCTGATCGCATGGAATTTACGCATGCGCGCTGTGATCTTGCTGCCCGGTGACTATGACGAGGATGATTATCTGCGCGCCGCCCAGCAGTACGCCGCCCTCGTCCGCGCGGGCGACTGGAATGGTTTTACCCAAACCAATTACCGCGCGGAGCATCCGCCGCTGGCGAAAATTTTATTTGGCTTCAGCATTTTATCCGTGCCGGAAGCGCCGTTAATCCCCGATCGCCCAACCACAGCCGAACCGGACAAATTCCTGCCAGCAGCGCAGCTTCACAGCGCGCGCACTTCCGGCGCAATAATCGGCACGCTGACGGTGGCGCTGATCAGTCTGGTCAACCCGCTGGCGGGCTTGTTCCTGGCGATCCACGCCATGACGATCAAATATGTCGATCAGGTCATGCTGGAGGCCTTGCCCGCGCTGACCAGCCTGGCGATGGTGCTGGCGTATCTCAAAAGCAAGACCGCGCAGCGAAAAACGGGCTGGCTGATGGCTTCAGCGATTTTGCTCGGGCTGACAGCCGCCTCCAAGTATCTGTATTGCGTGGCCGGGATTGCGATCTTGGCCGATTGGATGCTTGATGCCCGCAAAGATGAAAACGCGCCGCGCCCTTACGCCGCGATGGTACTTTGGGGGCTTCTGGCGCTGATCGTCTTTTTCGCCACCGATCCCTATCTCTGGCCGGATCCGTTGGGGCGGCTGAGAGATTCGGTCCTTTATCATGCCGCCTACTCCAGTGGAGCCAGCGAAGTGCAGGATGCCGGGCTGCCGTTCTGGCAGCCGTTGGTCTGGCTGAACACTTCGCCCTATTCATGGCATAAAGGCGTCTTCCTGTTTGGGCTTGACCCTCTGATTGCGCTGCTGGCGGCCTTTGGCCTGTCCCGCCTGTGGAAAAAGGAACGCGTCCACGTGCTCTGGCTCGGCATCGGAATCTTTTTCCTGCTAATCTGGCCGACCAAATGGCCGCAATATATCATCATGCTGACCGCGCCGCTCGCGCTGGCCGCCGCCAACGGAGTCATGACGTTAATCATCCAGCCGCTGCAAAACTGGCTGACTCGCCCAAAAAGTAAAATTTTCCCAATCAAATCACACAGCGACCTGCGCCAGGCCTGGCCCTGGCTGATTCCCGGCCTGCTGGCCTTCGCCATCTTCACCCTGATTCCGTTATTTTTCCAGCTGGGCGTCTCGCTGACCGACTTCAACAGCATCTCGATCAAGGATGGCCTGAACGGCGGCATCTGGCGCGAGGTTTGGGGCGGGCTGACAGGCAGTATCCAGCCCGTCGCAACCGAATTCCCATTCCGCGCCAGGGAAGTCCACTTCACCGGGCCACGCACCTACCTGCCAACGCTCGATTTCATCACCGGCAACGGCGTCCTGGTCTTCAACATCCTGTGGACAATTGTTTCTGTGGCCCTGCAAGCCGCTCTCGGGATTGGCGCCGCCTTGCTGCTCTGGCAGCGCGGAATCAAGTTCCGGCGCGGCTGGGAGGCTGTCTTCATCCTGCCCTGGGCCATCCCGGAGATGATCGGCGCGTTGATGTGGCTGAACGTCTTCGCGCCCACCACCGGCTGGCTGAGCCTGGCCGCGCAAACTTACGGGAAAAACATCCCATTTGGCTTTTTACTGGGCTGGGAACACAGCTCCAGCCTGTGGGCGCTCGTCCTGCTGATTGCCGCCGTCTGGTACGGATTCCCGTTTATGATGCTGGCCGCCAGCGCCGGGCTTAAACTGGTTCCGGTGGAAGTCTTCGACGCCGCCCAACTGGATGGCGCCAGCGCCTGGCAAACCTTCCGCCACGTCACCTGGCCACTGCTGATGCCGCTGGTCATCCCGGCCATCATCGTGCGCGGAATTTTCGCCTTCAACCAGTTTTACCTGTTCCAGACCTTTCAAATCGGCAGCGGGACTCTGGCGACGCTTTCCTATAACTTCTTCAACCCAAGCGGCTACTTCATCAATGGCCAATTTGCGGTTTCGGCAGTATTGAATATCATCACCCTGATAATCCTGATCGGCTTTGTCATCCTGTTCAATCGCTGGAGCAAGGCCGGGGAGGGTGTGACTTATGCGTAAAATCTCCTTCCTGCGGCAAATCGGTTCGCAACTCGCGCTCTTCCTGATCGGCTTGTATGTGATTTTGCCGATTTGGGGCATGGCGCGCCTGGCCTTCGACGGTTCGCTGCTCAGCCGCCCGACCGAATTTCGCTGGCTGCCCAAAGTCTTCGCGCTGGATGCCTTCTTCAAGGTGTTGGATAAACCGTATCAATCCGTCAATTTCTCGACTCTGCTCAAAAACAGCCTGACCGTCTCGCTGGGCGCCGCGCTGGCTGCCATGCTGCTCGGCGCCAGCCTGGCCTACGCTTTTGCGCGCTTCCGCTTTCCCGGGCGCCAGCCGGGATTGTTCATCCTGCTGCTGACGGCGCTTCTGCCGCCGATCGCCTTCACCACTCCGCTCTACATCGTCCTGAGCATTCTCAAAATCCGCACCACGCTGCTCGGGCTGACAATTGTCTACGCCGCTTTCGCCATGCCTTTCTGCATCTGGAATATGCGCGCCGCCTTCCAGGCCGTTCCCAAAGAGCTGGAGGAAGCCGCCTGCCTCGACGGCGCTGGCACTTTCACCACTTTCTACGCCATCACCCTGCCGCTGGCGCTGCCTTCCATCGCCGTTGCCGCGCTGATCGCGTTCCTGATGGCCTATTCCGAATTTGCGATTGGCTGGCTTTTCGTGGAAAAACCCGCCACCGTCACGCTCGCCATGTCAATTTATGCCATGGTGCAATCAGGCAATGCCCAACCCTGGAGCTATCTCGGCTCGCTGACGCTGATCATGTCCTTCCCGGTTGTGGCGATTTTCCTGCTATTGCAGCGCACGCTGCTCGACCGTATGCTGTTTGGAGCCGCCGATGATTAACCAATTCCCGAAAACGCTCGAAACGCAGGTTCTCCTGGCGCACGTCACAGGCAAGAATCGCACCTGGCTGATGAGTCATCCCGAAGCCAGTCTCACGCCGCAGCAGGCTGAAGCGCTTGAAATGGCGCAAACGCAACTCGAACAGGGCGTTCCGCTGCCCTATATTCTCGGACACTGGGAATTTTTCGGCATGGATTTTGAAGTCTCGCCCGAGGTGCTGATTCCACGCCCTGAGACGGAACTGCTGATTGAAACTGCCCTGGCCCAAACCCGCACTCACCCCCGGCCTGCCTACCGTTTTATCGACATTGGTACCGGCTCGGGCATCATCCCCGTCACGCTGGCAACTCTCGTTCCCTCCGCGCAAATCGTGGCGACGGATATTTCCCCGGCGGCGCTGACGATTGCGCGCCGAAATGCCGAAAAGCACGGCGTCGAGGCGCGCATCAGCTTCGTCGAGGCTGACTTGCTGCCAGACTACCTGCCATTTTACAACTACGACATTCTCAGCGCCAACCTGCCCTACATTCCCACCGAAACGCTCCAGGCACTGGATGTGTTCGGCAAGGAGCCATCCCTGGCGCTCGACGGCGGCGCAGATGGCCTGGACTTAATCAGACAGCTGCTGGCCCAATTAACGGACGGACAGTTTACGGTGAGTCTGATCCTGCTCGAAATCGAGAATCGGCAGGGGCTGGCGGTCAAAATCCTGGCGCGGCAACATTTCCCAGCCGCCGACATCCAGATTCTCAAAGACCTGGCTGGTCATGACCGCCTGGCCGTCATTAATACGGATTGGCACTAGCATTTGATCGAAATCGGCAGTATAAAGAATTATGCAAACTTTGATGCTGGCAATTAACGATCCCAAAGCGCTCAAAACAGCGTTGGATGTGTTATCCAGCGGCGGGCTGGTGGCTTTCCCCACGGATACGGTCTACGGCCTGGGGGCGCTGGCCTTTAACGAACGCGCGGTCAGCCAGATTTCAGATGTCAAGGGCCGCGATATGGAAAAGGCGATCCCGATTCTGGTGGGAGATCTCAGCCAGGTCAAACTGGTGACATCGGAAATGAACAGCCAGAGCGAAAAACTGGCCAGACGCTTTTGGCCTGGGCCATTAACGATCATCATGCCTCGCCATCCCACCATCCCCAACGCCGTGACGTCAATGGCAACAGTCGGCGTTCGCATCCCCAACTTTTTACCCACCCTGGAATTGTTGAGGCTGACCGGGCCGCTGGCAGTCAGTTCTGCCAACCTGGCCGGACAGGGCAGCCCTTCCACCGCGCGCGGTGTGCAGGCGCAACTTGACGGGAAAATTCGGCTGATTTTGGATGGCGGCGTAACGCCCGGCGGCACGCCCTCAACCGTCGTCGATTGCGCACAGGGTCAACCCGTCATCATCCGCGAAGGGCCCATTTCGCTGGAACAGATTTTGAATGCGCTGACCTGAGATTTCTCATCAAACGCTTAACTTTTGTTCAGTTTCAGCTTATCTGATTCCATATAATAAAGAAGTAAGACATTCTCCGAAACAAGCCGCCAAGGACTGGGCCGTCCAGAGGCGGCTTGGGGTTTTAAAGGGGCGTTTTCTTTAATTCCCCGGGCGAATTCAAAACTCTCATCTTCCATTTAGTTTTCGCTCAGGTATCGCTTAACTAGCCGTCCTATAATAACTATACATTCTCCGAAACCCCCGTATGGACCTGGGCCGGTCCGCAACTACGGGGGTGGGTTTTTTAATAATCAAAAAGACAGCCTGGGATTTTTCCCGGACTGTCTTTTTTTCATCTGCAGGCTGATTTAGGATAACGGCCAGGTCGGCATGACGTCGATATCGAAGGTGGAACGATGTCCAAGTGCGTAGCGGAAATAACCGGCCGAGGCAATCATGGCAGCGTTATCGGTGCAATAGGCAAAGCGCGGAATATTGACTTTGAATTCAGTCTGCGCAAGGAAAGCCTCGCGCAAAGCAGTATTGGCAGACACCCCGCCCGCCACAAGAATTTCCTGCGCGCCAAACTCGCGCGCCGCCGCCAGCGTTTTCGTGAGCAGGATATCGACAACTGCCGCCTGGAAACTGGCAGCCATATCCGCTACCGGGATGGGTTGACCTTCAGCCTGCATGCGGCGTACTTCACGCAGGACGGCGGTCTTGATGCCGCTAAAGGAGAAGTCCCAGGCTCCATCGGTGCGCGCGCGTGGAAAGTGAAAAGCTTTCGGATTTCCACCTTCCGCCGCTTTTTGGACGGATGGCCCGCCAGGATAAGGCAGCCCCAGCAGGCGCGCGGTCTTATCGAAGGCCTCCCCCGCCGCATCGTCAAGGGTTGCGCCCAGGCGACGATAAGTCAAATGGTCAGTCATCAGGTTCAATTCAGTATGTCCGCCCGACACCAGCAGCGCCAGCAGCGGAAAACGCGGCGCTGGCGGAACTTCGCTATCTGAGTCACACACCCACGAGGAATAAATATGCCCTTCGAGGTGATTGACACCCACCAGCGGTTTATCCGCGCCGAGCGCCAGCCCTTTGGCGGCATTCAACCCCACGACGAGCGAACCCGCCAAACCGGGACCGCGCGTCACCGCGATGGCATTCACATCCGCCAGCGTGAGATGGGCCTGCGCGAGCGCCTGCTCCACCACCGGGACAATGCTCAGGACATGCTGGCGCGAAGCGACTTCAGGATACACCCCACCAAAGCGGGCGTGGATATCCATCTGCGAAGCGACAACGGAAGAAAGCAGCACACGTCCGTTTTCGATCACGGCGGCGGCTGTCTCATCACAGGATGATTCGATAGCCAGGATACGGGCAAAAGGGAAATCTGTCATATTGGGTTGAGCAAACCTATCCAGTTTTCTCGCTACTTTCCACTCGTCCAATTTTTCATCGTCAGCACAAAATCGTACGAATATTCAGCCAGCAGTTCAATTTTTCCATCCGGGCGCACCCAATACGTATCTTCGATGCGGAAGCCCATGCCCTGCTCCGGGTAATAAAGACCCGGTTCAATCGTCATCACCACGCCTGGCTTGAGGAGATTATCATCACTGGAAGTAAGTCCGCTCCACGGGCGCTCGTGAATATTCAGGCCGACGCCATGCCCCAATGAATGGATATAGCCTTCCAGGGAAGCCGGGTGCGTGCGCGGCGTGGGATGCCCGTCTTTTTCAAAAAGATCACAGGTCAGCGCCTGGTAATCCTTGAATTTGGCGTTCAAATCCAAATTTTCAACGACCCGGTTGTAAACATTCTGAACCTGGTCGTACAGTTTTTTCGTCTCGGGAGTGGCATATCCCAGGCTCCAGGTGCGCGTAAAGTCATAGAAATACCCGCCACCCTGCTCCTGCGGATAAATGTCAAAGACAATCGTCTGTCCCAGGCGCATCAAGTCGTCAGGATTGCCCTGAGAATGCGGCACACCGGCATCGCGTCCGATCGAAAAGATGAAACCTTCGCTGGGCACCGCGCCGCGTTCAGCCAGCCACAGATTAATCCTGGCCTTGACCTCGCCCAACTTGAGCGCCGTCCCGTTTTCGTTGAGCAGCACTTCATCCGCGCCTACCGCACAGCCGGTCAGGAATTCAGCCGTCAGGCGCACCACCTCGGTCGTGACCTGGCCCATCTGGCGGATGCGCGCCACTTCCGCTTCATCCTTGGTTTCCATCGCAAACATAAACAGCGAATTTTCGCGCGTTTCGCCGATAAGCTCCACCGACGGCATGATTTTCTGAAAATTGCTGAGCGTGGCAAACGAGCTGCTCAAATCAGTGTGGCCATACAACCCAACGCGCCCGCTCACGCCCAAATCAATAAAAATGGCCTTCAGACGCAGCGCCGACATCAGCGCCATATCGCCGCCCGCTTTTTTCAGCAGCTCCTGCCAGGGAAATTCGTCATACAGGCGAACTTTCAAACCGGATTTCGCCGCCTCGTCCCGCTCCATGCCGTTGCAAAAAAGCACCGCTGGCTCGCCACGTTTCTTGATCAAAGTTGCCGCCGAAACGTGCCCGCCGCCAGTCAAATACGTCATCGGCGGATTGTTCTCGGCATTCCCCAGCACCAGCACCGCATCCAGTTTTTTGGACTGCATCAAAACATCAAAATCGGATTTCATCGCGTGCTCCAGAATAAAATTTCGTCGTTCTCAAACCATCAAAACGGTTTTGATGGACTTCAGCAAATCGGCATCCTGCTCGGGCAGAACGGTACGCGGATCAAACAGAATCCGGTCGTTTTCGGTGCGGGCAACTACTGGCGGCTGATTCTTACGCAAACGGGCCAAAAACTTATCGGGAGATTTGACCGGGAGCGACAGCGCCCAGGTTGGGAACGACTCGCCCGGCAGCGATCCGCCGCCCACGGTCGATTCACTCAAAACCAGCTCCCCGCAGCCCAGCTCCCGTTTCCAATGCTCAGCCCTGCCCTTGACCTGTTCCAGCGGCAGCGAGACCATGCGCCAGAGCGGAATTTCGCGTTCAGCCTCGTCCTTGAGATAATGCAGCAACGTGGCTGACAGCCCCGCCAAACAGGTTTTATCGGCGCGGACGGCGCGCGCCAGCGGATGTTTCTTGATTTTGGCGATCAGCTCCGCCCGGCCGACGATAATGCCAGCCTGCGGACCGCCCAGCAGCTTGTCCCCTGAGAACAGGACCACGTCCGCACAGGCCGCCAGCGATTCCAGCACAGTCGGTTCATGTTGCATGCCATATTTGGCCGTGTCAAGCAATGCGCCTGACCCAAGATCATCAACAAAAATCGAATTATACTTATGCGCATTTTCGACAATTTCTTTGAGTTCCGGCTCCTCGGTGAAGCCAATAATCTTAAAATTGGAGCGATGCGCACGCATCACAACGACTGAAAGCGGCCCGGATTCGGTCAGCGCTTCTTCGTAGTCGGAAATTCGGACTTTGTTGGTGGTGCCAATTTCAATGAGTTTGGCGCCGCTCTGCTTCATGACATCCGGCACGCGAAAGCCGCCGCCGATTTCGACCAGTTGTGAACGCGAAATGATGACTCGTTTTCGGCTGGCGAGCGCCGAGAGCGTCAGCAAAACGGCCGAGGCGCAGTTATTGACGACCAAGGCCGCCTCCGCGCCGGTAAGTTTTTGCAAGATGGCCTCGGCATGGATCAGACGGCTGCCGCGTTTGCCGGTTTGCAGGTCAAACTCAAGGTTGGAGTAACCGCGCGAAACTTCATCCATGGCGCGGATGGCGGCGCCGGAAAGCGGCGCGCGTCCCAGGTTGGTGTGCAGGAGCACGCCCGTGGCGTTGATGACCGGCTGCAGCGTGGGTTTTGTCCAACTGATTAAATGGGATTCGGCGCGAGCCAGGATGGGCTCATTTGACGGCGTCCCACCCCCCGCCCGAACCTCGTCCCGAATTTCATCCAGGACAAGACGAAAGGCCGCCACGGTAAGCGGGCGGCCATAAGCAGTAATCAATTCACTGCCAGATTGTAGCAGTTGATCAACTGACGGGAGGCTGCGGAGTGACATGATCGGCGGACTTTGTGTCGGTTTCCCGAATGTGCAGCAAGTATTCCAGGGCAATCAATCCAATCGCCAGCCACAGACCAATCGAAAAGGTGAGAATTCGGCCGATGCTGAGCCAGGCCAGCACCGCAGCGTAGACTCCGGCGGAAACTGCCTGACGCGCAACCACCCGGTGCATGGTGTGCGGATTGGCGGAAAAGATGCGGTTGAGCAAAAAAGATAACGGGATGGCTGTCCCGGTGACAGCGAGAACGATCAGCGCAAAAAATCCCCAGCGCGGCCAAAGGTTGGGCAGGCTGAAATTAAGCAGAAAAGCCAATCCCGCCCAGCCGCCAACGGAAAGCAGAATTGTCGAGAAAAGATAAGGGCGAAAAGCAGGTTTGTCATCCATACGTTCAATTATACCCGCTGAATAGAATAGTCATTGACCTGACCCAGCCAGATATACTATAATAAGTAAAGCAAACAAGCAATTATGTAATTTTGTAAGAAATTGTGGAAGCGATGAACCAAGGATAAGTTCGGTCGCCCAACCTTCTGATACCAGTTTTATTATCGGAAGGGGAAATCCTTGGGGAGCTAATAGCGAAACCTGCCACAGGCTGGTTTTGCTATTTATTTTAACCAGCCTAATTGGATGCCAAAGAACCCAATTGCAGCTGGGTGTTTTCGCAGGAGTATCAATTATGGGCAGCAGAATTCAAGTTTTAGCCAAAAGAATTAGTATGTCTTATGATGAATTTATTGGGGAAATGAGAAAGCGCGGTTGCAGCGAACCAACGGCCATTAAACTCTGGAACGGAACTTACGAAGAGTTCGATGCCTTTAACGACAATGACATTTACTTGAGCAATCTTCGCAAAGCGGCTGACGTCTTTAAGGTGAAAACCGGCATGCTGCTGGATGATTAATCCGTTCGACGGTTGTGCTCTTTTCCCGGCAACGCCGTAAATTGCCTTTTATATTCAACTTCTCTTGCGGGGCGACAAGGGTTTTTAATTTGAACACGCTCTCGCTTGCCGCAGGGATTTTCAAAGCGAAAAATAGCTGTTGACCTTCAAATCACGCCGCGTACGCGAAGTTTTTAAAACTATCGAACAATTCATCGTTGACTCGGCCTGCTGGCTGACAGCGTTTACCTTCATATTTCTTCATTCTGGCTTATTCACTAAATTCATGGGCACACTCAATCCTGACCTCAAAATTAAGAACTTCTTTCGGAATATTTATGCCGGAATTTTCCCCGGAGATAAGTTGAAGCTATCTATTCAACCCATCACCAGGCAAATCCTACTTTCTTCTCTGGCAGGATTTGCTTGTATTGGGGTGTTGTATTTGTCCAGCCTGTATAATTATTTGCTCTTCCACAGCCTGGTTGAACTCTTCAGCGTGGCTGTGTCGTTTGCCATGTTCATGTTGATTTGGAATACCCGGCGCTTCATGAGCAATGATTTTCTGCTCTTCGTTGGGGTCGCATATCTTTTTGTGGGATTCATCGATTTATTCCACAGCCTGGCCTATAAGGGCATGGGCGTATTTCCAGGGGATGATGCCAACCTGCCCACACAGCTCTGGATTGCGGCGCGCTATCTGCAGAGTATTTCCCTGCTGATTGCACCGCTGTTCCTGGCCCGGCGTATCAAGCCCGGCTCGCTGATTCTGATTTTTTCTGTCGTAAGCCTGATTCTGATCGGTTCCATCACGAGCGGCGTTTTCCCCGATTGCTATATTAATGGCTTGACCCCGTTCAAAAAGATCAGCGAATACATCATTTCAACCATTCTGGCAATTTCGGCGCTGATTTTGATAGTCAACCGCCGCGCATTCAAACTGAAAATCCTGGCGCTGCTGCTGTGCTCGATCCTTTTCACCATCCTGACTGAGTTATCCTTTACTTTTTATGTAAGCGTTTACGGGTTGTCGAATTTCTGGGGACATATCTTCAAGATTATTGCCACTTACTTCATTTACCATTCCATTGTCAGCACCGGGCTGAATCATCCCTTTGACCTGGTTTTTCTTGATTTGAAGAAGCGGGAAAACGAATTGTATGCCACCCAGGAGAAATTGCGGATGCTGGCCACCCACGATTCCCTGACAGGTTTACCCAACCGCCTGTTATTTTGGGATCGTCTGGAACATGCGCTTGAAAAATCCCAGCGCAGGATCAGCGCTAATGAGCACAACATGGTGGGAATCATCATGATCGATGTGGATAATTTCAAAAACATCAACGATAAGTTGGGCCATCATGTTGGCGATGATGTTTTGAAAGAAATCGGTCGACGACTTGCGACAGGATTGCGCGAATGTGATACCGTCGCCCGGCTGGGTGGAGATGAATTTACGCTGATACTGGAAGATTTGCAAAATACGCAACAAATGGCACATAAAATCCAGGGGCTCTTGGCGCCACCCATGTTGATCCAGGGACAGTCTTTGAATGTTACAATTAGTTTTGGGATCAGCCTGTTTCCGCAACATGGCGATCTAGGTTCTGATTTATTACGCTGTGCGGATACGGCTTTGTATCATGCCAAAGAGACGCGAAATTCTTTCAATATTTATGAGAAAAGCAAAGATGCCGCTGACGATTGAACCATCCCTTTTGAAGGCATGTCGGCAAGACAAAGCTCGAAGGCGAGATTCTTTTTCAAGGAATCCCGCCTTTTTTGCGAAATTATCAGCCCGAACCAATCCATTTTTATTTAATCCGGTGACGATTAAAAGGATAATCTCTCCTCAAGAGATGACCGCCCATGAATAACTTCGATTTTGAAAAATTTTTCGATCGCTCTTTGGATATGTTATGTATTTCAGATTTCAATGGATTCTTTAAGCATATCAACCCATCCTTCGAACGAGTTCTTGGCTGGTCGATCGAAGATTTAACAACGCATCCCTTCCTGGACTTTGTTCATCCGGATGATGTGGCGCAAACCGTAAAAGAGATGGAAAAATTATCAACCGGGAATGTCACCCTGTCCTTTCAGAACAGATGGCGCTGCGCGAATGGGTCCTTTCGTCATTTATCCTGGACAGCCTTTCCGGAGAAGGAAAATAATGTCATCTACGCCATAGCGCGAGATATCAGCGACCTGCTGGCGATGACTGAAATAAATGAAAGATTTCGCCTTGCAATTGAAGCTTCACCGGTTGCCATGCTCATGGTTCACCATGACGGCACCATCAAGCTGACAAATCAAGAGGCGGATCGCCTTTTCGGTTATCCAGGCGGCGCATTAATCGATCAACCGATCGAATTGCTCGTCCCGGCGAATGTACACCACAAACATCAAAAAGAGCGCGCCCACTACAATCACGCCCCGGAAGTGCGTTCCATGGGCGTTGGCCGGCATTTACAGGGCGTGCGCCGGGATGGGTCAGAATTTGAGGTTGAAATAGGTCTGACGCCGGTGGAATTCAGCGATGGCGTTCATGTAATATGTTCGGTCATTGACCTGACATTTCAAAAACAAACCGAAGCCCGAATTATTCTCCTTTCAAAAAACCTGCAAACCGCCAATGCAGAATTACTTCAGATTGCTTCCACAGACCAATTGACGGGCATCAACAATCGCCGCGTTTTCGATGAGCAGTTGGATTTCCAGGTACGCTTGATGAAGCGTATGAACAAGCCTTTGTCGCTATTGATGATTGATATCGATCATTTCAAACAATATAACGATCAATTCGGGCACCCGGCCGGAGATGAAATTCTAAAAACAGTGGCGGATTTATTGACCAGGAAAGTCCGCAGCAACGATGTTGTCGCAAGGTATGGCGGGGAAGAGTTTGCCATCATCCTGCCGGATACAGATCAGAAAAACGCGATGCAGCTTTCCAGGAGGATCCAGGCCAGTGTCCATGAAAAGCAATGGGAGAAAATGGAAGTTACCGTCAGCCTGGGTGCAGCAACTTTAATGTTCCCGCTTGAATCAAGTCAGAATGAAACCCAAAGCGCTCTGCTATTATCAGAAGCAGATCAAGCTCTTTATCATTCCAAAATCAAAGGGCGGGATCAAACCAGTCATTTTTCAGAAATCAAAAAATAATCCGGCAGAGATTTAACCGCTCACCATTTCTGATCCAGTTGGCAGCACCAGAATACAACGCACCCAGTCTGTTCAGAATTCCACTGAATGCTGAGGGAGAAAATCAAATTTTTCACCGCGGTATTATATAATTGAGCAAGAAGCCCGGCAGTCACACATCCAGCCCTGCGAATGCGCCACCGGAAGGAGAATCCAACCTGTGAACTACAAAGTGACCAATCTCGATAACAATGCCTCCAGCGCGTACAACCTGGGGAATGCCTTCAAACCGCTGATGCTGCTGCCGGTGCCTTACATCTCGCAAGTGGGCTCGGGCGCGGACTTGCACAAAAACGACTGCGGAGCGGCCTCCGCCATCATGCTGCTGCGGGCTTATATGGAACTCAAAATGACGCCGGATGAGTTTTACACCAAATTCTCCGTGCCGGGCGACCCCTATTTGAGCGTGCTGCAACTGCGAAATGCCATGGGCAGCCTGGGCGTGTTGACCGATTACAAGGTTAATTTCACCATTAAGGATGTTTTTGCTACGCTCGCCGCCGGAAAACCGCTCATCGTGACGCTGCGCTACAAGGTTTTTCAGGAGGCCGGTTTGACGGAGAGAACCTACGACGGGCCGCATTACTCCGTCGTGGTGGGTATGGATATCAGGAATATTTATCTGCACGATCCGCTTTACACCAACCCCGAAATTGGCAACGCCCACGCCTACCCTTTGGAATTGTTCTGGAAAGCCTGGAAGGAAGTCGCCACCAATCCGAAATTCCCCAACCCGGAATGTCCGGCCATCATCCCAACCGCCGGGATTGGCTTCAAGCTGAGCCGCAAGGTAAAGGTGAACAGCGCTTTCATCAACGTGCGGGCCACGCCGGAGGTGAATTCGCCAACGCTGGCAACGCTCAAAAAAGGCGAGCTGCTCGAAGTGGTGCGCGAAATTAGCAGTTGGGGACAGGTGCCAAACCTGGGCTGGATTTATCTGCCCTACACGGTGGCGGCCTGAAAATTTGTTTCCGTCGATCGAAATTGCATCATTCCATCCATCCCAGTGTCCAGGTGAGAAAAATGTCCAAACCCAACAAATCCCTTTTCTCGATTGCCGTTTTGATACTCGCCATCCTGGCCTGTAATATGCCCGGCGTGCCGATACCCAGCAATGCCACTCCGGATTTTGTCGCAACCATCACACAGCAAGCCGCGCTAATTCAGTCCACTGCCAACAGCCAGCCGCCCGCCACGCAGGCGCCTCCGGCAGTGGCGGATACCAGCACGCCCGTCCCACCCACCCCAATTCCAGCCACGGAAACGCCCAGTCAAACCCCAACGATCACCTTAACACCCACATCCAGTATTCCCATGCTGAGTGTGAGCGCAAATACCAATTGTCGCAGCGGCCCGAGCAAAAATTATGATTATCGCGGCGAACTACTGATCGGCGAAAGCGCCGAAGTTGTCGGCAAAAACACACCAACCAATTATTGGATTATCAAAACCCCCAAGAATACCGGAACCTGCTGGCTGTGGGGCAATTTCGCCCAGGTCGTTGGCGATATCTCCAAAATACCGGAAGTCCCGATTCCGCCGACGCCCACCCCGGCCATTCCAAGCGCGGTCAAAAACCTGACGGTAAACAAAATCTGCTTTTTTACCGGCGTGAATTACAAAATTAATGGCTCAATCAGCTGGGATGACGTTGAACACGAAGATGGGTACAAAGTATATTTTATAGCTGCGCTGTTCAAGCAAGTGGGCGCCGATGTCACCACTGCGCCGCTTCCGATCCTTGAATTGGTGCCGGGAGGCAGTTTCACCATGTCGGTGCGCGCTTTCAACTCAGCCGGGAAGTCTGATCCGAAATCCATCCTGATTACGTGCCCCTGAGTTTGCAATAAACGCTTCCCGTCAAGAAAGAAAAATCACCATGTTGTTTTACAGAAAACACCATGGTGATTTATTAAACACTTCACTATGTTTTTGACCAAGAAACGCCTGAAAAATAACATTCTTCTTTACCTGTTTGCTAAAAACCCAATTTGCCGCGGATTTTCGCAGATGTATGCGGAAAGTTCATCAGAGGTAACTGCTCAGGCTGGCATAATATGATGCTTTTCCGCTCACAAAAACCTATCCAAATCTACCCATGGTAAATATGATGTTTGGTTCCTGTTTCCACGAGCATTGCCGAGAAACTCGGACTGACGCGCTCTTCTCAGGCGTTACTTCCGGCAGAGCTTGCCGTAGTCCCCATAAAG
>CAILYI010000311.1 GCA_903838415.1 uncultured Anaerolineae bacterium
ACCGGAAGCTACTTCCGGTATACGTGCTTATCCACTTTTAGCGGAAACTAAAGATCAAAGGACAAGTGCCCAAGTGGCGCTCAGTTCACCATTTCTAAAATCAAGGAAGTTTACGCTGGGAACAGATTATTAATACATGATGTCCCTTTCGTTAGCGGAGATTGACCATCCAGCCGCTGACAAATCCTAGAATGCATACGGGGATGATCAGATACCCGGCCGTCGACCATCCCAAGCCTTGCACAAGGCGGCCGAACAATATCGGCCCGACCAGTTGGCCGATATTTTGCCCAACCAGCACAACGGCCATTCCCAATCCGGCTAGCTGTGGCTTTCCCATGATGTCTGGTGCGGCTGCGAATGTTGCCGCCGGGATGACCCCCATAAAAAGTCCAAGGAGCGACATTACCGCGATGATCAACCAGCCCGTTACTTGGAAGGGAAACAGGAGCAAAAAAGCCATCAGTAAAAATGGAAAGGAGAAAAGCACCCGCCGGGAGCCAAGCCGATCCGATAGCCATCCGGCAGATGGCGATGAGACTAACTTGAGAAAGGTCATAATACTCGCGATGGACGCCGCCTGCCCAAGTGTAAATCCCCTTTGTTCCTTTAAGAAAGTCGGGTAGTAGGTATTTAGGCGATTCCAGAAAAATAATCATCCCAAGACAGATGGTGGACCGGGTGCAATTTTCACGAACCACTTACCCAAGTAAGCGAGCCGCTCGAAGCGTTTTTCTAATTCATCCATCTTTTTCTGCGTCAAACGGACACCGGTTTTGTACACTTTTTCCACCAATTTCACGACCGGGTGCATCCCATTCCAAGTCATCGTCTCCGCGAATTTGAGTACGGTATTGACCGTATCTAACAGATTGCCGTTCCAGTGTTTTTCCAAGATTCCCCAAGTCCGCTCTATCGGGTTGTACTTGCTATGATAAGGCGGATAATAAGCCAAGACGATGGTCAGTTGAAATTGATCGGCAAACTCGGTGACCCTTTTCATAAATTGAGTGCGGCGACTGTTATTTTCTGGACCATTATCCTGATTGAGTAAGAGCGTCGTCACCTGAGGAAAACGCCAACTGACCATTTGCCAGAAATCGCTCAAGCAATCTGCGATAAAGTCTGGGTGACTTTGGAAGCGGTGAAATACAAATAAAGTTCATTATATTCTGGGATGAAGATGCCCCATGGGGTCAGGGTCCGATCCGGTCGAAAATCATGATCCATTGCCCGAATCTGAACCCGCGTTTGCCCGCGACGCGAAAACGGACCCAACAAGAGGATGGCCTTCGCATCCGTCGAGATGCGTAAGACGCTGCTATCTTTTCTGGATGCACTATGCAGCAGGTCGAGTTGGTTAAAAATGGCATCTGTTTCGGGAATCTTCTTCAAAGGACGGCTTTTTTGCACCAGATGCAGCCGATACTTTAATGCGTTCATCTTCATTCGGATGGTCTCTTCTGTAGGTAGTTTATCTTCTGCATAATTCTTTTGCGACACTAATTGTTTTCGCATTTCCGCTGCCGTTAATCGAGTATACAACTGGGTCATTTTGAAGGTGGCATCGGTCTGACTTTGGAAATCTGCTATCGAGCGGATATCCTCTAATAAATTCGGCAGGTTTGCTTCCACAGATTTTCTGCCCCGAGCCGAGAAATTGTCGATCCACGAAAAACCACTTTGTAATTCATGTTGCCCTTTCTGGATCGTCCCGCGATTCCACTCCAATTCTTCTGCGACTTGGCGCTGACCGCCCCAGCCGATTTTCTCGACTACATCTGCCATAAAGATACGCCGCGCACTGCCGGATAACGCTTTCGCTGTTCTCGTGAACAATTCTTTAAGCTCTTCTGTCAGTTCCATTAGCATCATCCTGCTTGCAAATTAGGATGATAGTTTTACCCGATTTTGGGATGTTTTATTTTCTGGAAATTCCTTAGCTCGTAGGGGGCCTTCTTTTCTGCCTACTTAAGTGGGCGCAGGTCACTGCTGGCTCCGATATTTTCGAATATCGACCGGAAAGCTGACCTATCTCGATGGAAGACTGGCGGCTGCCCAAGCGGACACTCGACCACGTACGAACCAGCCTGGAACTTGCTTCCATTAAAGATGTGAACCCATTCGCCCTCGGGAATATCCACTTTCAGGCGGGTGAGACCGGGTTTCAGTACCGGGAAAACCAGCAGATCATCCCCCAGGTACCAGGCATCTTTTTTATTGCGCCACTGCAATTCCGGATTGGTCAGGCAGAAGGGCCGCATCATGGCCAGCCCCGTGCGCTGAGCTTCGGCAGAGACGTGTTTCAAGTAGGGGGCCAGGGCGGCGTGTATTTGCGTCGCACGCACAAAGGCGCGGATGGTTTCAGCGCTGCTCCAGGGTTGGGCGTTGTTCCAGGGTTGATTCCCCTCGTGGGTGCGCAGGATTGGTGAAAAGGCGTTGGCTTCGCTCCAGCGGGCGAGCATTTCCGGCGAGCGTTTGTACCAGCCCAAGGTGGTGTATCCACCCGCGTCCGAGTGGTAGTACTGGATGCCCGATAGGCAGGCGCTCAAGCCGCCTGTCACCGCTGAGGGAAATCCATCATGCTCGTCCCAGCCGACAAGTTGATCACCGCCCCACTGGTTGTTATACCAGCGGTTCTGACCACTGTACCCGGACCGATGAAAGACCAGCGCCTCATGTTGCAGCCCGGCTGCTTCAACGGCTTCACGGTTGATCTGAGCCCACAAGCGCGGATAAATGTTGTGCAGATCTCTGCCCGCCCGGCCATCGGCAAAGCGCTGCGATTCGGTCACATCCTCGCCGTAATCGGCCATCCAGCCGCGCAGGCCTAGTGCGAGCAGGTTTTTCTGGATGATTTCCCTGTACCAGGCGCAGGCTTCCGGGTTGGTTGGATCGAGCATGCCGACGGTGAACTCGGAAATCAGCCTGAATGTGACCTGATCGTGCGCATCCTTGATCAGGTAGCCGCGTTCTTTGGCGGTCTTGAACTGCCCGCCCTCGGCATTGAAATATGGATTGAGATACCCCAGCCAGCGGATGTTTTGTTGTTCGCGCTGTTGGATTTCCTCGGCCAGTTTGGGATATAAGGTTTCATCCACCTGCCAATTCCAGAAAAGACGTTTGCCGGTCGGCGTCATGCGGATGCCTTGCCAGTCCTGCGTCCAGACGCCGGTTAGGGCGGCTCCGGCTTCGAGCAGTTTATCGAGCGTTTCACCGACGAAAGGCAGCCCCCCCTGGATGCCGAGAATGCCGCCTTCGAAAACCCAATCGGGCGGGGCGGGTTGGAGGCCGCTGCGCTGAACCTGCCGTTTAAGCAGTTCCACCAGGCTCGGGGCGGCGAAACAATGCAGGCGGGCGCTACCCAAAAACTCAATGACATGCTCGTCTTTGGCGTGGAAATCCAGCAGGGAGTAGTTGTCGCTTTCGAGCAGGTAGCCTGCGCCGCGTGTGGAAAGAAACGTCGGCTGCGGATTGTAGGTCGTCCAGTAATCGCCGCCCGCCCCGGCGATACAATCTGCCAGTATGGTGGCGAGGTGGCGTTTATTGCGTCCCACCCCGGCTTCGCACGTCCAGATCGGAAAGCGCCGTCCACGCAGGTTCAGGTGCGAGAATTGCATCCCGCCGCCGTAGATGGCTTCGTCCGGCGCGGCGGGCAGACTCAAGCGGGCATAGTTGAAACCGGCGGGTAGAGTCAGGTCCAGGGTCACGCCGTCCGCTTGCGGGTCGAGTTTAAGCGTCAGGGACAGGTCTCCGTTGAATAAACGGATAGTGTTGTCGCTCAGTTCAAAGCCGGGGAGCGGAGTCCAATCCAAAACTTTGTTTTTAACCGGGTGCTGACCAGTGCGCGAGGTGTAATGGAAATCGGCGCGCGCCAGAGTTAGCATGGAATGCTTGGAAGTATGACGCAGAAGTTCGGTTGCGCCGCTTCGCAGGCTGAAACCGTTGGGGAGTAGTTCGATTTTCATTTTGGGTTGGGGCGCACGAACACCGCGGCAATGGAGGAGAGCAGGAACATCACGCCGAACATCGACATCAAGAGCACATAGCCATGCGCATCGGCGATTGCGCCGCCGATGTACGCACCGATGGCCCCCGCGCCAGCTCCGGCGATATTTTGCAGCCCCAGAAATTCGCCTGAGCGGTCCTTGGGGATGATGTCCGTGCCGAGCGCCCAGGATGCAACGCTGAAAACGGCGTAGGCCATGCCGACGAATCCGGCGGCGACGTACATCAGCGCTTGTGTTTGCCCAAGCACCAGCGTAGCGATGCCCAACGCGCCGATGAAACCGCTCGAAACAGTCAGCAGGCGGCGGTCGACACGGTCACACAACCAGCCTGCGATGAGTCCAAAGAAAATGACGCAGACGCCCAGTACCAGCGGCAGAGTCCCGGCCAGACCGGCGGCTTGCTTGCCGGGCAGGTTGAATTTTTCCTGGACGAAATACAGCAAAAAGACGCCGACGTTGTTGATGGCGACCAGTGCCGCCAACCGGTTGATGACCAGCCAGGTAAAGGGACGGTTCTGGCTGGCGGAAGCGCCCAGGTGGATATACAAACTGGTAAAGACGCCCGCCACGACGGCAACCGCCATCGCCGCGACGCCCAAAATGCCAAAGCTGAGACGGTTATCCGTTGGCAGGAGCGGGATGACGGCTTTGACGAGTTGTCCCAGCCCCAGGATGATGCCGGTAAACGCGCCGGTCATCACTAGCAGGCTGACAAAGGGCTTCCAGTTCAGGGCGGGGGCCGTCTCGAGTGGTTTTTCCTTCACCAACATCGCCAGCCCCATGCAGACCAGCATGGCGGCGCAGGTAATCAGCAGCCCGGCCAGGATGTTGCCTTTTTGGACGATGGGCGCAATCACCATCCCGAAGATGACCAGCGGCAAGGGTACTTCCAGCAGGGTTTTGACACCCGAAGCGATGCCGCGCTTTTCCTGTGGAATCAAGTCGGGGATGAAGCCTTGCGTGGCGGCCTGTGACAGGTTGGTGGAGGCCATCGAAAGCAGGTAAATGGCGAAGAGAACGTAATAGCCGGTCATGCCCTGTAAACCCGCCACCCACGCCAAACTGAGAATCAGCACTACTTCCAGAAAGGTTCCAATCAGGATGAATGGGCGGCGGCGTCCCCAGCGCAAACGGGAATGATCCGACAGAATGCCGAACAGCGCCTGGAGCAGCACCGCTGCCATCAAGCCCCACAGGCGGATGAAGCCAAAATAGGTTCCCTTCTGCGCTTCGCCCACAAAGCCCTGGACGAGCAGAGGGACGAGCAGCCCGGCCAAAACTTGTGAGCGCAGGGTTAACGCAAACCAGGTCGTGTTAATGAAAAGATAGGTGTACCAACGGACGGAAGGTGGGTTGGGTTGGGTGATCATGATTTCTCCATCGGAAAGGGCCATGCGGACGGTGAGAGTTTGACCAGGGTAGCGGCGCTTCTTGAAAAAACAGACAGCACAATTAGCGTAATTTATAAAGACACAATAATAATTATGATAATTATATGGCGTGACCGGGTCTTTGTACAGTCATCCTTAGACGCCGATGGGGTGTTGAAATATTTTCCTGTTAAGGAAAACCCCCACTTCACTTAAATTATGGGTTTTCTCTGCGAAGATTCAGCGGAGTTGGGGGAATGTCAACTTTCAGATCCGTACTGCGGTGTCAATTGCTTGAAGTTCATGCCAGGCACGCTGGTAAGAGCGTTGACATTTGTCCCGCCCGCTTGTATACTTATTTTCTAAAGATGAAAAAGTAATCATACTGGAGATTTGACATGTCAAAGCAAAGTTTTCAGGGGAGCAACATCAATCTGGTGAAATTGCACAACTTGCAAGTCGTCCTGCTCAGCCTTTTGCATGAGTCGCATTTATCGCGCGTTCAGTTGGCTCAAAAAACCAATCTCTCCAGTACCACCATTACTAATTTAATCGCGGAATTAATCGGCCAGAGGATCGTTTCTGAACTCGAAGAAACAGCGCTGGAACCTGGCGAGCTGCGCCCGGTGGGGCGTCCGCGTACCAGTATCCAGCTTGAACCAAACGCCAGGTTTGTTATTGGGGTGCATATCGGTGTTGGTCTCTTTCGAGTGGGTATTTCCAATATCTACAATGAAATGCTATATAACCAGGTTATCTATTTTGACGTTGGGTTACCAGCCGGACAGGTTTTGGAGCAAATTGTAACGACGATTGAAACCGTCATCCTTGCCAGCGGAGTAGAGCGCGGCAATATTTTGGGAGTTGGCGTGGGTGCCTCGGGCCTGGTCGATTTTCACAGCGGCGTTAATTTACTGGCCCCCAATCTGAACTGGCGTGATGTTCCATTGCGCGATGCTTTGCAGCAGGCGCTCAATCTGTCGGTTGTGGTTGATAACAACGTGCGCACGATGGCCCTCGGTGAAACCTATTTTGGGGTCGGACGCGGCGTTGATTCACTGGCTTTTGTCTATGGACGGACCGGCGTGGGTGCCGGTTTGATATTTAAAGGGCAGGTCTTTCGGGGCAGCACCAAAGGCGCGGGCGAAATTGGACATACCACCATCTTGCTGCGCGGCGGCGAGCTGTGCCGGTGCGGGAATCGCGGCTGTTTGGAGACCTTGATTTCCGAAGAAGCCATTTTGCGCCAGACTGACCAGATTGCCCGGCTTTATCCGCAAGGGATTCTGGCTCAAACGTTATCCGATAAAGATGATATTTCCCCCATCGAACGTGTATTCAGAGCGGGCCGCGCTGGAGATGAGACGGTCCGCGCCATGTTGGAAGACCGCGCTTTTTATCTTGGAGTGGCTCTGACAGGCCTCGTCAACCTGTTCAATCCCGAACTGATCCTTTTGGGTGGTATTTTTTCGCGTGGGCAGGATTTTTTCCTGGAGCCGATCATTCAAACTGTCAGTCAGATGTCCTTTGGCGGGATGGGCAAACAGGTCCGCATTGAAGCCACCAGTTTTGGCTGGAAAGCCGGGGTTTTGGGCGCGTCTGCCCTGGCATTGATGCATTTTTTCTATCAACCGGAATAACCCAATCTTTAAAGAGGCACACGTGGAAGCTCTACGAATTGCATTCTTACCTTTGATTCGGACTACTTTTGATGTTTCACTCGCTGAAACGATGATTACTGAGGCGCGCCAGTCCCTTTTGGCAGCCGGATTTGAGTTGGTTGGCCCCGCTCAGGGCCTGACCGATTTAGCCGCCGCTCAAGCCGCTGTCGCGGAACTCGCTTCCACTCCCTTTGATCTGCTCCTGGTTTTTCAGGCCACTTTCGCGGACAGCACCATGACAGTGGCTCTGACCGAGAAAACGGCCGCCCCGGTCTTTTTATGGGCCGTCCCCGAACCCTGGACGGGTGGGCGGTTGCGTCTAAATTCCCTTTGCGGGATCAACCTGGCAGGTCACGCGCTTACCCTGCGCCAGCGTAAATATGACTACGCTTATGCCGCAACTACAGATACCACCGTTATCCAGAAAATCCGCATTCTGGCCTCAGCCGCCCGCCTGCGCCATCGCCTGAAAACCGCGCGTTTGGGCGTGGTGGGCGAACATCCGGTTGGGATGGATTCCTGTCATCTGGATGAAACCAAACTACATGAGCTTTTCGGGATAGAAGTGCTGCGGATTGAACTGACCGAAGTCTTTACCCGCGCCCGCGCCATCTCTGCTGCGACGATAACCCAAACCCGTACTCAACTCGACCTCCGTTTGGATAACCTCGCCACGCTGGAACAGGCTCCGCTAAACGGTACCCTGAGCGTTTACAACGCCCTGAAAGAAATCGCTGCCTGGTACAAATTGGATGGCCTGGCAGTGCGCTGTTGGCCGGAATTTTTCACCGAAATGGGCTGCGCAGCCTGCGGAGCCATGTCCATGCTCAGTGACGGCTTTGGCGAAGCCGCGCCGCTGCCGTGCAGTTGTGAAGCCGATATCAACGGAACCGTTACCCAGCTTATCCTGCAAATTCTTTCGGGCCAACCGGCCTTTGGCACTGACATGGTCGGCGTGGATGTGGAGAAGGACCGGGTTGCGCTCTGGCACTGCGGCCTCGCTCCAATGTCGATGGCCGATCCAGCTATTCAACCGCAAGGCGGAATCCACTCCAACCGGCGCGTGCCACTCGTGATGGACTTCCCGCTCAAGCCGGGTAGAGTGACGGTTGCTCGTCTCAGCCAGGCCACCGGCAATTTGCGTCTGGTTTTGGGAACCGGGGAAATGCTGGCGGAACCCAAACCCTTTAGCGGCACAGCGGGGATTCTGAAACTCGATTGCGGCGCACAGGAATTTCTCCAGCTTCTCATGCGCGAAGGCCTGGAACACCACGTTTCGCTGACTTACGGGAATTATTCGTCTGAACTGCTGGCCTTTGCCAGCCTGATCAACTTGCCCGTTTTAAGCATGGGCCCAGAGGAGCTATCTTCCTAAAAAACGCCCGATTGTATCCTCCGCCAGCAGGGTGATAGGGTACACGGGAGAATTCAAGGCGGGCCTCGATCTGGAGCGGGTTTGGGCGTCTGGGCCGCATCGAAACGGAATGCCGTTACCGGGTCTGGTTTTGAGGGTTTCATCCGCAGGAAAATTGGAAAATGTTCCGTTGTGAGAATCCGAGATAAATAAAAGGAGTTTGTTATGCAGTTTTTTCTGGATAGCGCCATCACAAGTGAGATTGAGTACGCCCTCGACACGTTCAACATCGATGGGATTACCACCAACCCGCGGCATGTGCAGGTTTCGGGTAAGCCGTTTTTGTCGGTTATCCGCGAGATTGCGAGGTTGGTCGAAGGGACGGAGAAAACCGTTTCGGTGGAAGTCAACCCGCATTTTATGACGTATGCCGAAATGCTGCCCGAAGCCGAAAAACTGGCGGCGATTTCGCCCAACTTTGTGATCAAGTTGCAGTGTGTGGAACCGGCGTTCAAAGTGATTGAAGCGCTGGCAAAGAAAGATATTCGCACGAATTGCACGCTGATTTTCTCGCCGATGCAGGCGTTACAGGCCATGCGCTCGGGCGCGTATTTCATTTCCCCGTTTATTGGTTGGAAGGAAGCCAACGGCGAGGATGTGCAAAATTTTATCGACGATATTGTCACCATCCGCGATAACTATGATTTTGATTCTGAAATCATCGTCGCCGCTGTGCGTAATGCCCGCCAGATTGTGGATATGGCCGTGCTCGGCGCGGATATTGTCACGGCGGGGCTGTCGGTGTACCAGGAAGGCGTGCAGCATCCGTATACCGTGGATGGTATCCAGCGTTTTACCAAGTTTTGGGATCAGACACCCTATGATGAAGCCTAAAGCTGTGGAAGTGCGCAATGAATGATGTTGTAATCGCCAGTTTCATCGCCGCGGTGATTTTTTTTGCCGTCATTACACAGGGAATCAGCGGTTTTGGCATGGCGCTGGTCACGATGGCGATTTTGCCCAGCATTTTGGGTTTGCGTGTGGCCGCTCCAGTGGTTGCGCTGATTGCAATTTGTATTGAAGCGGTCATTCTTTTCCGAAATTGGCGGTCACTCACCTTTCGGGATATTTGGCTGGCGATCGCGGTTTCGTTCATCAGCATTCCAATTGGCGTTCAGTTTCTGAAGGGGCTGGATAATGTCTGGGGTTTGCGTATCTTGGGAACCATCATTGCGCTTTATGCGCTTTACGCGCTTTCTGGTTTCCACCTCCCCAAAATGACTCATCCGCTTTGGCAGGCCTTGGCCGGGCTGATCAGTGGTTTGATGGGGGGCGCGTTTAATACCCCTGGGCCAGCCATGATTATTTATGCCGACACCCAGAAATGGGAACCGGCTCGTTTTCGTGGCAATTTGCAGGGTTATTTCATAATCAGCAGCGTGCAGGTGATTTTTAACCATGCAGTTTCTGGCAACTTTACCCCGGTTGTTTGGGATTGGTTTGGGAAAATAGCCCTGCCAGCCCTGGTGGCTGGACTAATCGTAGGGGCCTTTCTTGAAAAACGCCTGCCGGCGCAAGGCTTTCGGAAATTTGTCTTAGTTTTATTGCTGGTCACCAGTCTCAGGATGGTTTTTGCATGAGCGCGGAATTTCTTGCCAAGCGTAACAAAATTTTGGAGCTATTGGACAAGCATGGTGTTGATGGTATCCTTCTGCGCCGGGTGAGCAGTTTTGCCTGGGCCACCTGCGGTGCGGCCTCATACGTTAATACCGCCACCACTGAAGGCGCAGCATCGCTGCTGGTCACTCGAGAACACTGGTTCCTGGCGACCAACAACATTGAAGCCCCACGTCTGCAAGGGGAAGAAAAATTGACCGAACAGGGTTGGGAATTTGTCATTTCACCCTGGGCGACGCCACTTAAAGGGCTGAGCGAACTTCTGGCGGGCAAAACGCTCATCAGCGATGGACTGTTTGGTGCAGCGCAGGATGTCAGCGCCGAGATTTCCCGCTTGCGGGCAAATTTGACCCCGGAGGAAGGTCAGCGCATCAGGCAGGTGGGCAAACTGTGCGCCGAAACCATCAGCGTGGTAGCGCAGATGGTTCAGCCCGGCATGACTGAGTATGAAATCGCCGCCCTGCTCGGTGGCGAAGCCCAAAAGCGCGGCATCCAGCCGATTGTCAACCTGGTTGCCACCGATGAGCGCATCTACCGCTTCCGCCACCCGCTGCCGACTGAGAAAAAGCTGGAAAAATATGCCCTGCTGGTGCTGAGTGGTCGCCGGGCAGGGCTGGTTTGCTCCATTTCGCGTCTTGTCCACTTTGGGCCGGTTCCCGCGGACGTGCAGAAACGCATCGCTGCCACCGCGCGCGTCAATGCCGCGTTCGTGGCCCACACCCGCCCTGGCCGCTCACTCGCTGAAATTTTCCAGCGCGGACAGGCTGAATACGCTGCCACCGGTTTCCCTGATGAGTGGTGCTTCCACCATCAGGGTGGGGCGGCCGGTTACGAGCCGCGTGAATTCCTGGGCCTGCCCGGTTCCGCGGACGTGGTTTCAGTTGGTCAGGCTTACGCCTGGAATCCAACCATCGCCGGCGCTAAAATGGAAGATACCCTTCTGGTTGGAGCGCAAGGCAACGAGATTCTCACCACCATCCCCAACTGGCCGGTCATTTCGATAAAAATTTCTGAGCAGGATGTCGAAATCGACTGTCCGCTGGCGCTCGAAATTGGCTAAAACGATTTGGAGCAAATCTTTTACCAAGCAAGCCACAATGGGGCACGAAGGAAAATCTTTTTGGTTTCCCTGTGTTGCTTGCTGTTCTGGCGGACATAACTCTCAATTTTTCATCACAGTTGCGGTGATGTAACTATTTCAGCGGTGGGATTTCTTCAATCCAATGCAGCCATTTGAAGCATTCATCCTTGAGCGCATTAAACAAGCGGCTGTCCGCTGTCCAGAAATCACAATCCAGACTCTGCGCCAGGGCCAGGTAATAGCTATCGTAGGCCGCGGCGTGTTTGAGCCGAATTGTCCAATCAACGGCGGCCTGGTTTTGTTCAAGATTGGGGGTAAACAGTTTCACTCCCAGCGTAGCAAGTTGCTCCAAGGCCCGCCGCCCTTCGGCTTCAGTAATCTGTCCGAAATGAACGGTCTTGGAAATGACAGAAGTGGTTTCATTCGCCCACAGAGCGGGGGATACTGGTTGAACCTCCGCGAATGTCTTTACCAGGGCCTGGCAGTGCCCTTGCATCGGGTTGGGAAGGATGGCCTTTATCGCCACGCTGGCGTCCAGACCAAGCAGTTTTTCCATTAGCGCTGCTCTAAGTCGTCGCGATCTGCCGCAAGGATGGCATCCACATCAACCTGTCCCTGGTGCATTTCAATTTGCCTGGAAAGTGCACGCGTATCAGTCAGCCATTTTGGGATATCTGCTCCGCGATTTTCGCTTTTCAGCAGATGTTCAAAGTCTTCGATATTGATCAGCGCCACTTTAGGTTTGCCACGGGATGTCAGGATAATCCGTTCCCCGGCATAGCTGACACGATTCACCAGTTCGGAAATATCGCGTTTGACCTGTCCAATGCTCACTTGTGTAGTCATAAGCTTTCTCCTGAATTGTAATATCCTGATATTACAATTTCACAACCCTTCAGTTCTTTTTTTGAACCTGTTTCCAGCAGAACAGTCTAAATTAGATGCACCCTATTGATATTCACATTGATGTGCTGCGCGTCGATTACTACAAACTCTCCAGCGACCGGCTGGGTGAAAGCTCTGCGCAAATCAAAGAACGGGTGCAAGCCGCGCGGCAGCGTTAGCCCGAGGCTATCATCGCATCTTGAAACTGGCGCGCACGATCGTCGATCTGGCCAAGGTGCTGCCGTACCGGCCGAAGGAGATGCTCAACACCATGTGATGGGGGAGAACGAAAGACAAATCATGTATATTTGTCATTATTTATTAACAGGACTGGTTTGCCTATTCAGCTGCGGGTGATTGTATTTTGTATTTAATTTTGTTATGCTATTCCTAATGTCAAGTACTTAACATTCTCAATCGTAGTTTCACTGAGGAACAAAATGTTCCCGCTAGATTCGCTCAAGTGCAGCATTGTAAACTATCTCCTAAAGGCCGAAAAGCCGATTTCGGCTGGAAGCCTTGCTGCGCAAATGGCGATATCCCCACGCGTAGTGCGCTATAACCTGCCGATAGTGGAGTTGTGGTTACATCAGCAAGGTGCTGGTCTGGTACGTCGTCGTAATGTCGGCCTGTTTTTGGAAATAACTGATGAACAACGCCAGCAGCTTCTACAAAAAATCAGCTGTAATCAAGTTGCTACCCCTTTATTACCAGCCGCTGAACGCGAGACTTATCTGGTGCTTGAATTGTTGCTCTCACCGGGCTCTATTTATATAAGTACTCTGGCTGATCAGTTAGGAATTTCCAACACTACCGTCACCAAAGAGTTGAAAAATGTAGAATACCTTCTGGAAGAGCAGGATCTGCACCTGATTAGGCGCCCTAATTCTGGCCTGCGTATCAGCGGATCCGAACGAACTCGCCGGGATGTTGCGCAGCGTCTGCTGCTCAGGCAAATTGGTGTTGACTGGATCTTGCAGATAGGACAGGGTACTTCGATCGAACGCTTGATTCAGGATGCGGATGCTTTTACTGGTGCGCGGCGGATAGATTTTCTGCTTTTAGCAGCACCGCTTTTACAAATGCTTAACTTGCCCTGGACTTTTCAGTTTGTAGAAAGGGTGGGGAG